>JBFKVA010000003.1:0-94147 GCA_041635475.1 Acidimicrobiia bacterium
CGGTCGAGGGCGTCGACCGCCGCATTGTGGGCGGCCGGCGTGGCGAGGTCATCCCCCTTGAGGAGCACACTCGTGGTCTCGCCAAAGCCACCCCCGAACTCGTCGATGAGCGTGTTGTAGGTCTGGATGACCGGCGAGTCCTCCGGGAGGAAGTCGAGGAACGAGAACTTCGTCTCCAGCTGGGTGGTCCCGTAGGCCCCGACCCCGCCCAGGACGAGAGCGGCAATCACCGTGGCCGCCGGAGCTCTCCGAGCCAGCCAGCTCGTCTTGCCGATGAGGGTGGGAAGCAATCGACCCTTGCTGGCATGGAGATCCTCGGCTGGCCATGTTCCTCGACGCTCCGCCCGCCGGTCGAGCAGCAGGCGGATGGCCGGCACGAACGTGAGCATGAGGACGAACGCCGAGATGATCCCGGCAGCCGCCAGGATGCCAAAGTCCTTCAGCGCACCCACCGGGCTGACGAGGTTGGTGAGGAACCCGACAACCGTTGTCATCGTCGCCAGGACGAGCGCGACCCCGACGGTCCGGGTGGAACGGGCGATGGCCGTGTCGACACCGGCGCCTCCGCCGGCCTCCTCCCGGAACCGGCTCGTCATGTGGATCCCGTAGTCGACACCGAGGCCGATGAGCAGTACCGGGAGCATCTGGGCCATCTGGTTCGTCTGACCGATGATCCCGAGGTAGTCGGGTCCCAGCAGTACTCCCAGGCCCTGCATCCACCCGATGGCCATGAAGATGGCGAGGAGGGTGACCGCGGTGTCCGCCAGGGTCCGCCGGCTCGCTCCCCACCACCGAAGCCGCCCATAGGGCTTGACCCAGTACACGAAGATTAGGATCGCCACGATGATGGCCCCGGCGATGGCGAACATCTGGGCGACCTCGTCCTGGATGTCGGTCCCCTCGGCGAAGATGAGGTAGAAGGAGAAGGGCTTCGCCGAGAACCCTCCGAGGTCGAGGGCGGCAAGTTCGTCGGCGAAGGCTGCTTGGGCCTCAGCGAGGACGATCTCGTCGTCGGCGTCGGCCGGCGAGTCGAGGAACACGACCATGAGGGCGTGGGCGGCGTCACCCGCGACCACGTCGGCACCGGCCGGGAGGAGCGCCGTGACGAAGCCTGCCTGTTCGGCCGGAACGAAGGCGAGGCCGTCGTTGAAGGCCGCCACGAAAGTCTCGGTGTCGGCATCGGCCGGGAGATATCCGAGCCTGTACCCGGCCGGTACCTCGATGGCGGCCAGGGCGGCTTCGAGTGCCGTCGCCTGCCCCGGGTTCGGTTCGCCGGTGAGCCTGGCGTTCACGAGTCCCTTCGAGGCGCGCAGCGAGTCGGGCTCGAAGTCGTTTGAGAACAGGAACGAGAGGAACTGGCCGAACTCGGCTGGAAGCTGAGCGGACCCCTCGGCGTACGCGGCCTTCACGGCCTCCGGGGTGTCCAGGGCGGGAGCGGGTGGGCCCTCCACCGGCACCTGTGCGAGCTGGAACCCTTCCGCCAGGGGAATGGAGGCCGCAACCTGGGTCAGCCCGTCGAGGACCGGGGTCGGGGGCGTCGCCGCGAAGTTGATGGCGATCACGCCGCTCGTGGCGGCGGGGACGGCGAGGTCGACGTCGGTGAGGAGCATCCCCGTGACCTGGTCCTGGAAGGACCCAGGGATACCGGCCAGACCGGTGAGGTACGCCTCCTTCACGGCCGGGGTGGGCATCTCGATCGAACCGCCACCGGCGGCAATGACACTCATGACCGGGTTGAGGAAGGTCGGCATCGCGGGCTCGAACGGCGTATCGGCGATGAGCAGATCTGCCAGCTGGCTCCCCCGCACCGCCGCCTCGAAGGCCGTCGCGGCCTGGAGTCCCTCGGCGGATATCACGTCGGGACCGGTGAGGGTGTAGATGACGCGGGTGTCTCCGCCGCTGCCTCCGGCGAGGGCCAGCGGCAGGGCGAACGAGACGATCGGGGGTTCCTCCCCGTCGGTGACCAGCAGGTCTCCCACCGTGGATTGGATCGCAGCCTCGACCGCCGCGGCAACGCCCACGCCGGCTGGGGTGAGAATGTCACCGTCCTCGGCGGAGATCACGACCTGCAGCGTCGGTCCAACACCGAGTCCGTCGAGTGGAAGGAACGGGGAGACAACCGACGGCTGGTCGACGGACGACTGCAGCCGATCCGCCAGCGGTCCACTCTGGACGGCCGCGGTCACGGCCGCGACGGCAGCCCGGCCCTCGGGAGTGAGGACGCTGTCGCCGTCCGGGGCCGAGAGGATCACCTGCATCACCTGGCCGCTCGACTCGTCGCCGAACAGGTCGCCGAGCTCGCCCAGCGCATCGAGCTCGGCCGCCTCCGGGGCGAAGCCCTCGTTGCCCTCGGCCAACTCCATGAACTGGATGAAGTAGCCGAAGACACCGGTGAGTGCGATGGCAACGACGATGACGACGATGGGTGCCTTGCGTACGAACTTCGAGAGGAGCGAGACGAGCGTCAGCATGGATGGGGTTCCCCGGTTGAGATGTGTCCTCCGACGGCGCGGGTGGGCTCGTCGGTCGGGACACAGGCGTAGTAGTTGTGAGGATAAACCATTTGGAACCCAAACGAAGTTGCACCCACGGGCGCCATTGCGATCAGAGGACCTCGTCGAGGGCCATGAGGAACCGGCGGTTCTCGTACTCGGTACCGACCGTCACCCGGGCCCAACCCGGATCGGCCAGCCGGACGATCACACCGCGCCGGAGGAGATCCTCGTTGAGCCGGGCGAACTCCGGTCCCAGTTCGAAATAGACGAAGTTGGTCTGGGGGGGGACCGCCACCACGCCCCGCTCGGCCAGGCCCTCGGCCAGCAGGCGGCGCCCTCGGTCGTTCTCCAGTCGTCGCTCCTCGACCCTCCCCGGGTATCGCATCGCTTCCCGAGCTGCTCCCTGGGCCAGCTCGGTGACGGTGAACGGGCGCTGTGAGCGGCGGATCGCGGCCAGCGTCTCGGGCATGCCGATGGCGTAGCCGATCCGAAGTCCGGCCAGGCCGTAGATCTTCGAGAACGTTCTGAGGACGACGACGTTGGGCCGACGGAGCGCGACCGGGATCATCGTGCCGAAGTCGTGGGCGGTGGCGTACTCCGCGTAGGCCTCGTCGACGACGACGAGGACGTGGCTCGCAGCCCGGGAGATGAACGCCTCGATCGCCCTGGCCGAGCGGTGGGTGCCCGTCGGGTTGTTGGGGTTGCAGACGTACACGATGGCCGTCGTCTCATCGAGCGCGTCCAACATGCCGTCGAGATCGAGTCGGTGGTCGGGGTCGAGCGGGACCATCACCGGATCCCCGCCGCCGATCATCGTCGAAATCGGATACATGGCGAACGACGGCCACCCCATGACCGAGGTCGTCCCGGGGCCGCCGATCGAAGATGCGATCACGCGCAGGAGCTCCGACGACCCGGACCCGAACAGCAGCGACCCCTCTGGCACCGCCATCTGCCGGGCGGCGTCCTTGGTGAGCGCGAAGCAGTTCGAGTCGGGGTACCGGTTGACCCCCGGGGCCAGCTCCCGGATTCGTTCCACGACCTCGGGGAACGGCTCGGTCGGCGACTCGTTCGAGGCGAGCTTGATGACCTCGGTGACCCCGTACTCCCGCGCCACTTCCTCGATGGGGCGCCCCCCTACGTACGGGGTGATCCGCGAAATGGAGGGATTGAGGCGCATCCGCCAAGGTTATCGCCTGCTCTGCGACCAGAATCCGCCGGCGCTCACCCCCGAACCGTGGGCCAGATCGCGCGAATATCGCGCGCCCGAACCCTGGGTTCCAGCGCGCGCCCGAACCCCGGGTTCGGGCATCGTAGGCTGCACCGATGCACGTCACCGTCTTCGGAGCCTCGGCGCCGGTCCCCGGAGAACCCGAATACGAGGTCGGGACGACCCTCGGGCGCCACCTGGCCCGGGCCGGGCACGTCGTCGTCACCGGGGGGTACGGCGGGATCATGGAAGCCGTGTCCCGCGGCGCCCGCCAGGAAGGTGGGCACACCATCGGGGTCACGACACCCCCGGCCTTCCCCCATCGGTCGGGGGCGAATCCGTGGGTCGTCGAGGAGATCCAGACGCCGGACATCACCGATCGGATCCGAACGCTGCTCTCCCTCGCCGACGCCGCCGTGGCACTTCCCGGGAGCATCGGGACCTTCACCGAGATCGTCGTGACGTGGGGCGCCAACGAGGTGGCGACCCAGATCGGGGGCAGGCCCATCCCCCTGCTGGCCGTCGGGGACGGCTGGAACCGGCTCCTCCCCGACCTCGTGTCCGTCCTCGGCGTCGAGGCGACGAGCATCGAGTGGACTCCCGATCCGCGCCGGGCCGTACAATGGCTCGCTGAACTCGCATGAGCAGCCAACCAACGACGTACATCGCTGCTGCTGGGGGACTCATCCTCCGCCAACACCGCCGCAAGGGTCTCCAGATCCTCATCTGCTACCGCCGGGCATACGACGACTGGAGCCTGCCCAAGGGCAAGCTCGATTCCGGCGAGGGCATCCTCAGTGCGGCACTGCGCGAGGTGGAGGAGGAGACCGGGTTCCGGTGCGCCCCGATCGCTCACCACGGCAGCGTCGACTACACCCTCAAGGGCGGCAACGACAAGATCGTCGACTACTGGACGATGGAGCCCGTGTCCGGCTCGTTCGTGCCCAACGAGGAGATCCAGCGGGTCCGCTGGGTCTCACCGTCGGAGGCGGTGCGGGCGCTGTCGTACAAGCACGACCGGAACCTCGTGCGCGGGATCTCCAAGACCTGGGCGGTCGATCACCCCGTCCTCTACCTCGTGCGCCACGCCCACGCCGGGGTACGCGCCGAGTACGACGGGCCCGACGACACCAAGCGGCCGCTGTCCGTTCGGGGATGGAAGCAGACGAAACAGATCACGAAGCTCCTCAAGCACCGGGGCATCACCCGCCTCATCACCTCGCCCTACACCCGCTGCTACGAGACGTTCCTCCCCCTCTCGGACATCTTGAAGATGAAGATCGAAACGCATCCGGCGCTGGCCGAAACCGCCTCCTCGGCAGAGGTGTCCCAGCTCGTCGACGAGGTACGGTCGGCCCGGGTGGCCTTGTGCAGTCATGGCAACATCATCCCGGCCGCCCTGCAACACCTGGAACGGAGTGGCACCCAGATGGTCGACCCGTTCGCCTGCCAGAAGGGCTCCATCTGGGTCGCCACCACCCCCGAGGGCCAGCAGACCCAGGCACGCTACGTCCCGCCTGTCGTCTGAGACACGCGATACTCCGGGTCATGACGGACTTCTTCCTCGGTGGTGTCCTCGACCACGAGACCGGTGACCGCACCGGAACGCACCTCACGTACGCCCCCCATCACCTCACCACCCACGGTGTCATCGTCGGCATGACCGGGTCGGGCAAGACGGGACTGGGCATCGTCACCCTCGAGGAAGCCCTCCACCAAGGGATCCCGACCATCGTGATCGACCCCAAGGGCGACATGGGCAACCTCAAACTCGTGTTCCCGGACCTGGTGGCCACCGACTTCGCCCCGTGGATCGACCCCGGGGCGGCCTCCCGGGATGGCAAGAGCATCGAGGACGCGGCCGGTGCGACCGCGGACCTCTGGCGGCGGGGCCTTGAAGGCTGGGGCATCGGCCCTGATCGCTTGGCCCAGATGAGCGACGGCGTCGACGTCACCATCTACACCCCGGGATCGACCGCAGGGGTTCCGCTCAACGTGATCGGATCGCTCACTCCCCCCGACCTCGACTGGGACGTCCACGCCGAGACCCTCCGAGACGAGATCGAGGGGTTCGTGTCCTCGCTGCTCGTCCTGGCCGGGATCGATGCCGACCCCATCACCTCGCCTGCCCACATCCTGCTGGCGACCGTCGTCGAGCAGGCGTGGCGGGGCGGCCACACGCTCGACCTGGCCACGCTCATCGGGCACGTCCAGACGCCACCGCTGCGCAAGCTGGGCGTCTTCGAGTTGGACGCGTTCTTTCCCCCCAAGGAACGGACGAAGCTTGCCATGCGTCTCAACGGTCTCGTCGCATCGCCGTCGTTCTCGGCGTGGCTCGAGGGCCCACCTCTCGACATCGAGCGCCTCCTCTTCGACGACAACGCCCGCCCCAATGCCGCCGTCATCAACATCGCCCACCTCACCGAGCAGGAACGCCAGTTCGTCGTCACCCTGCTCCTCAGCAAGGTCGTGACGTGGATGCGCAAGCAGCAGGGCTCGAGCGAACTGCGGGCGCTCGTCTACATGGACGAGGTGTTCGGGTTCGTTCCCCCCACCGCCGAGCCCCCGTCCAAGAAGCCCATCCTCACGCTCCTCAAGCAGGCGCGAGCCTACGGCGTGGGACTCCTCCTCTCCACCCAGAACCCGGTCGACCTCGACTACAAGGCCATGTCCAACGCCGGGACCTGGCTCATCGGTCGCCTCCAGACCGAACGCGACAAGTCGCGGATCCTCGAGGGGCTGCGCTCGGCGGCGGGGGGCATCGACATCGGAGCGCTCGACGTCATGATCTCGGGGCTCGACAAGAGGGAGTTCATCCTTCACTCGACGCGTTCGCCGGCCCCGGTCCGCTTCACCACCAGGTGGGCGATGAGCTACCTGGCGGGGCCCCTGTCACGCGAGCAGATCGCCTCCCTGACCCCGGCTCCCGACCCCGGCGCCGAGGCCCCCACCGGGAGGCCGGAACCTGCTCCCGTACCGGAAGGCGACTCGACCCCGGTCGCGCCGGTGGTCTCGACGTCCCTGCCGGTGTCCTGGATGGCGCCGTCGGCCGGCTGGGCGGCCGCCGTAGGGGCCGATGCGCACTCCCCGGTGTTCAGCGCCGGCTTGGCAGCCCGCGTTCGGCTCCGCTTCGACGACCGCTACGCCGAGCTCGACCACGAGGTCGAGTGGGAGGCCATCTGGGTCCCGCTCGGCAGCCGCTTCGATCCTGCCTCGGGTGTCACCGTCGACCATGACGATCGCGACTTCATCGACGAGCCGCCCCCCGGGGCCAGGTACCGCCTCCCCGAGCCGGACCTGTCGACCGTCGCCTGGGTGCGCGACGCGGAACGCTCCCTCAAGGACTGGATCACTCGCAACCGCACCATCCGCATACTCAAGAACGCCGACCTGAAGCTGTACTCCCGGGTGGGGGAGACCGACGACGCGTTCGCGCAGCGGTGCGCCGAGGCGGCCATGACGGGCGCCGACGACGACATCGCCCGCCTCAAGGAACGCTTCGCCACCCGCATCGCTGCCGTGGAGGGTCGGTTGCGGACGGCCGAGCTCCGCGTGCGGGAGCTGACCACGGACCTCGAGTCGCGCAGGCAACAAGAGATCCTGTCGGGGGCCGGCGACATCCTCGGTGGTCTCCTCGGGGGCAGGCGGCGGTCCCCATCCCTCAAGGGGATCGCGTCACGGCGGGCCCAGACGCGCAGGTCCCAGGAACGGCTCCTGACGGCCGAGGCCAAGCTCGGGGACCAGGCGTTCGAACTTGAACGACTCGAGGACGACCTCGCGGCAGAGATCCTCGCCCTCACTGGGGCGTGGGACGAGAAGGCCGGGCAGATCGAAACGATGGAGGTCGGCCTCGAGGCCGACGACGTGACCGTCGACGACATGAGGGTTGTCTGGATACCGATGCCCTGAGCGGCTAGATCAGGTCCTGCTCCCGGATCCCGAAACTGGGGTGCCGGAGGCGGCACAACGCGAGCTTCTCAAGTTGCCGGATGCGCTCACGAGTGAGGCTGAACTCGTCACCGATCTCCTCGAGGGTGCGGGGAACACCGTCGTAGAAGCCGTACCGCAGTGCCAGGATCCGACCCTCCCGCTCGGGGAGGCGCTCGATGGACTGCCGCAGGCTGCTGGCCACATCGAGTTCCTCGGTGATCACCACCGGGTCGGCGGCGTCCTCGTCCTCGATGAAGTCACCGAGTTGGGCACCGTCCTCGCCCACCGGTTGCTCCAGCGAGACCGTGTCGGCCACGGTGAGTGCCAGCTCCACCTTGTCGACCGTGACCCCGGCCTCCTCGGCGATCTCCTCGGGCTTGGGATCCCGACCGAGTTCGGCCTTGAGGCTCGCCTGGGCCGCCCGCACCGCGGCGAGCGTGTCGTGGAGGTGGACGGGGATGCGCACGGTGCGCGACTTGTCGGCGATGGCGCGGGTGATCGCCTGGCGGATCCACCAGGTGGCGTACGTCGAGAACTTGAACCCTTTACGCCAGTCGAACTTCTCGACGGCCCGGATGAGGCCCAGGTTGCCTTCCTGGATGAGGTCGAGGAAGTCGATGCCGGAGGTGTTGGCGTAGCGGCGGGCGTTGGCGACCACCAGGCGGAGATTGGCAGTGAGGAACGCATCCTTGGCCTCGCGGCCGCGTCGCAGCTTGCGGCGCAGACCCAGCTCCTCCTTCTTGTCCTTGAACTTGCCTTCGCCGAGACGCTTGGACGCGGCCTCGCCTGCCTCGATGAGCTGGGCAAGCTCGACTTCTTGCTCGGCAGTCAGCAGTTCGTACTCACCGATGGCGGTGAGGTATTGGGAGACGAGGTCCGTCGTCAGCCGGCCGCGCTCATCGGTGAGCTTGGACACGGCACGATCGGGCTTCGTCTTCATTTCCGGCTTGACGCGCGCAGTATCTGCGGGCATGAACACATCCTCAACTGATCAGAAGAAACATCGACAGAAGGGCCGCCAACCTTCCAACACGACTGGCCCCAGAAGCCACACTCTGCCAGAAAAGGTCCGGCTTGTGAACCCCCCAATCGCGCTCGGTGGGCCATTGGCGACGGGGAGCGGCCGGCATCGGGGCCACTCCCAGCGACCCGTACCCGGGGGAAAGGCGCCTCATGAGCCCGGCTCCAGGAGGGCGGCGTCGGGGAAGAACGCCGAGAACGCAAACCAGAATTCGTTGCGGTGAAGCGCGATCTCGAGCGTCGTTCCCTGCAGTGGTCCGTCGACGGCGTGACCGAGGAGGGACCAGGTCGATCCCGTCTCCAAGTCTCGAAACATGTCCTCGCCGACCGGCTCGAACGTGAGCACTTCGCCGTCGACCGTCGCCAGGTAGGCGACCCCGGTGCCCACGCCGGCGCCGGACGCGACAAAGACCTCGTCGAGGGCGTCGGCAGTGTCCTCATCCCCCCACCACACGGTCACCGGGACGCCCCCCAGCTGATCGTTCACGACCAGCACCTCGGCCAGGGCCGCGAACGGGTAGCCCTTGACCACCCCGCCGACATCGACCCCCACCACCCGGTCGAGCGCCGGCAGCCGCGGATCGATGTCCGCGGTGAAGAACGGGTAGGGCTCCGATCGGGACGAGTAGGCGACGTAGGGATTCGCCCCATAGACCGGGCCCAGTCCCTGGTCGGGACCCAGGGCCAGTCCCTCGGGGTACGCCTCGCTGAAGGCACCGTAGGAGACGATGCGGGACGGCACCGCGGTGAGGCGTCGCCCGGCGTGCTCACCGACGATGCCCTCCCCCGTGACCTGCTGCCACAGCGAGCCCGTGCCCCGGTCCCACATGACCAGGTCGGAGTTTCGAAGTAGCCCCGAGACCCCTAGGCGTATGGCGGCACCGTCGAGGCGCCGATCGAAGGCCACGGCCGTGTTGCACAGCGGGCAGTACGTGACCGCCACCGGCACGCCGCCCACGCGGTCGTTGACGATCTCGTGGCGCATGAGCACCGACAGGGGGTAGAAGCGGGCATCCGCTCCCATCACCACCGCGACACCGGGGTCGACGGCCGACAACCACTCCACGACCGGGACTCGCTCGAACATGGGTACATCGATGGGCGGAATCCGGTCGCGGGCATCGGAAGCCGAGATGCCCGGGAGCAGTTCGTCGAGGTCCACGGTGCGCCTGGACCAATCCGTGGTCCACCCGTTCGTCACGCTCGCCAACCGCCCCGGGAGGTCGACGGAGGCGTCAATCGTGACCGGGGCCGCCCCGAAGGTGCCCGGGGGACCGGTCGTAGGTGCACCGGCGGTCGGCGAGGGGGCCGTGTCCGCACAGGCACCGGCCACGAGGGCACACGCCAGCAGCAGTCGGGTGGGAGTCCGCATACCCCTTCAAACGCCGCCCGGTGGGCCGCCATTCCCGGGCCACGCCGAGGGCTGGTCGGGTGGCACCGCCTCCCGGACAAACGGCCCGACGGACCTAGGCTCGGCGGGTGAATCGACTGGCCGCTTCGACCTCCCCGTACCTCCTCCAGCACGCCGACAACCCCGTTGACTGGTACGAATGGGGTGAAGACGCGTTCGCCGAGGCCCGACGACGCGACGTCCCCATCTTCCTGTCGGTCGGGTACTCGGCCTGCCACTGGTGCCATGTGATGGCCCATGAGTCCTTCGAGGACGGCGCCACCGCCGCGGTCATGAACGACCGTTTCGTGAACATCAAGGTCGACAGGGAGGAGCGCCCCGATGTCGACACGCTCTACATGGATGCCGTACAGGCGATGAACGGGCACGGTGGGTGGCCGATGTCCGTCTGGCTCACCCCCCGGGGACTCCCCTTCCACGCCGGCACCTACTTTCCCCCGCGTCCCCGCCACGGGATGCCTTCCTTCCTCGAGGTGTGTGCCGCGGTCAGCGAGGCCTGGCGGGACCGGCAGGCGGCCGTGATCGAGCACGCCGGGAGCCTCGGGGCGGCCGTGGGCCGAATCCTGCCGCCGGCCGAGAAGGATGTCGGCCAGTCCCAATTGGAGGCGGCCCTCTCCTCCGTTCGTCGATCGTTCGATCGCGTCCATGGCGGCTTCGGAGGTGCCCCCAAGTTCCCGCAGGCACCCGTGCTCGACTTCCTGCTCAAGGCGTCCGGCCGTCCCTGGGGGGGCGACGCCGCCGAGATGCTCCACCTGACCCTCGACGCGATGGCCTCCGGCGGCCTGCGCGACCACATCGGGGGTGGCTTCGCCCGGTACACGGTGGACGGCCACTGGGAGATCCCCCACTTCGAGAAGATGTTGTACGACAACGCCCAGCTCGCTGCCCTCTATTTCCGTGCCTGGTGGGTGGGCGGGCCGGACCACTACCGCGACATCGCCGTCGAGACCCTCGACTACGTCCTCCGCGACCTGGCGCTGCCCGGGGGCGGATTCGCCTCGGCCGAGGACGCGGACTCCGAAGGGGAGGAAGGCCTGTTCTACACGTGGCCGCTGGACGAGTTCGTCGAGGTCGCCGGCGACCTCGGTCCGGTCGCCTCCGACCTGTGGGGAGTCACCGCGGACGGCAACTTCGAGGGCCGGAACCATCTCCGGCTCACCGCATCCTTCGAGGAGGTCGCCCACCGCCACGGGCTGGGCACCCAGGACGTGATCGAGGCCGCACGCGTGGTCCGGGCACGGCTCTTCGAGCGCCGGGCGACCCGGGTCAGGCCCGGCCTCGACGACAAGGTCGTCACGGCATGGAACGGCCTGCTCCTGCGGGTCCTGGCCGAGGCCGGGTCGGTCCTGGGAGAGCAACGATTCCTGGACGCGGCCGGGGCCAACGCCCGCTTCGTCATCGGGGAGATGCGGGACCGGGACTCGGGCCTCCTTCGTCGGTCGTGGGCCAAGGGCCGGGTGGGCCCGGCCGGCGTCCTCGCAGACCAAGCCGGGTACGCCCTCGGGCTCCTGGCTCTCTACGAGGCGACCGGGGAGGTCGAGTGGTTCGAGACCGCGGACGAGCTCCTTCGCCTCATCCCCGAGCACTTCATCGACGGGTCAACCGTCCACGCCACGACTGCCACGGACCTCATCGCCCGACCCCAGGATCTCTCCGACAACCCGGAGCCGTCGGGTTCGTCGCTCGCCCATGAGGGGTTCGTACGCCTCGGTCTCCTCACGAACGACCCCGGCCTCCTCGACCTCGCCACCCTCGTCGCCCGGGGTTCGGGACTCCTCGTCGAGCGGGCCCCCGCCGCCGTCGGCCACCTCCTGGCCACGCTGGCCGCCCACGAGGAGTCCCGGGAGCTCGCCATCATCGGCCCGGACGCCGCCAGCCTCCTGGCCGAACACCGGACGACCTACCGCCCCGGCACCGTCGTGGCCTGGTCGGAGGGGGTGGCAACGACCCCTCCCCTGCTGGCTCATCGGGGAGAGCCGGGCCGCACCCTGGCCTACCTCTGTCGCGGGTTCGTGTGCGACGCCCCGGTCGACTCCCGCCAGGCACTGCGCGACCTCCTTGCCCGAAGTCGGGACGCCGGGTAGTCAGCCGCCGAAAACGCGGAGGCGAACCGTGGCGGCCTCGAGGGCTGCGGGGTCGACGTCGACGCCTATCCCGGGCATCGACGGTGGCGTGATCATCCCGTCCTTGAGCACCCAGTCGGGGGTGACCACGTCGTCGGTGAAGTACCACCGGGAGATGCACAGATCGTGGAAGGTGCAGCCCGGCAGCGCCCCGACCGCCACCGTGTGGCCCCGACCGATCCCCGACTCGAGGAGACCCGTCGCCTTGACGGCCACCCCGCGTTCGGTGGCCAGGTCGTGGACGTCCACGCAGGCGGTCGTGCCCAGCCGACCGGGCTTCACGCAGATGATGTCGGCCGCCTCGGCATCGAGCGCCGTCACGGCGTCCTCGAGCGACCCAATCGACTCGTCGAGGCACACGGGGAACGCGAAACGATCCCGAAGCTCGGCGTGCCCGTGGAGGTCGTCGCGGGCAAGTGGCTGCTCCAGGTAGGACGGGTCGCACCGTTCCATCTCGGTGAACACCGGATCCCCGGGGTCGTCGTATGAGCAGTTCGCGTCCAGGCCCACGTCGAGGGTCGGGAAGACCTCACGCACGAATCGCATGGGCACGACGTCCCACCCGGGCCTGATCTTCAGCTTCACCCGCCGATACCCGGAACCGACCACCTCGGCCAGGATCTCACCCAGCGTGTCCAGGTCGGGGGGGATCCCGATCGCGACCGAAGCCGGGATCGGTTCGGACGAACCACCGAGCAGAAGATGCAGGGGATCGCCCGATTCGCGCGCCTCCAGGTCCCGCCACGCCTGGCCAAGGGCGGCAGCGGCGGTGAGCGTGGGCCTCGCCGGGGGGTGTCCACCGGTGAGCGCCCCGGCAACCGACGTCAGCTCGGACCAGGCCGAAGCAACGTCGTCCCCGGTGTACCCGGGGAACGGTGCCGCCTCTCCCCACCCGACCACGCCGCCGCGTTCGATGCCCACGAGGATGACCCGGCGGGTGTCGACGGTCGCCTGGGCCATGGTGAACGGACGCCGAAACGCCAGGACGATCTCGATGAGGGTGACCCTGTCGAGGAGCGCTGTCACCAGCCCGAGCCCCCTCCCCCGCCCCCGGAGAAACCGCCACCCCCGGAGAAGCCGCCGAAGCCGCCGCCTCCACCCCACGACGAACCCCACGACGATCCACCGCTCCAGCTTCCCGACGATCCGAAGCCGCCCCCGCCCCCAAACCACGAGTCGCTGTCTGCCGACCAGGAGTGGTCCCTGTAGACCGGGGCCCAACCGGAGCCGTACCCGGTTCCCCCGGTGATGACCCAGTGGTAGTAGAGGAACGTGAACGGGTCATAGGAGCCGAGCCCGGCTGGGATCCGCTGACCGGTCCACGTGTCGGTCTGGCCGGAGGTCCCCGCATGGGCGAGTTCGGGGGCGAAGCGATCGGCGTCCTCGATGCCCGATCGGGCCAGTGCCTGGCGCTGGGCCGCGTAGGACAACGCAAAGGCCCGCGGTCCCCGCGGGTCCGACGCCCCGAACGCCGCTGCCACGTCGGCGTAGGCCCCGGCCAACCCCAACGCCTGCAGGGCCCGGCGGGCTTCGAGCCATCGGTCAAGGGCGACGCCGGGCTCCAGCGACAGCGCCAGCAGGGCCGCGATCGTCCGCCGGTCGTCGCCGGTGACCTCCAACTCCACGAGCTGCCTTTCCATTCGTTCGAACGCCGTGACCGCCCGCGTCCCCTGCCGGGCCAGCGCCACTGCGATGGCCACCGGGAGTCCCAGCTCGCTGGCGAGCGAGCGAGCCTCATCGATCTCGGCCCGGGTCTGCACACCGGCCAGGGCGTACTCCACCGCCGTGCCCGCCGGGTGATCCTCTCGAGCCTGCGCGTACGCGGCCAGGAACTCCGCCACCGCGGTCTCGTCGTTGTTCATGAGCAGGAACGCAGCCAGGGCCGGCGACGAGATCCCGTCCCGTTCCGGCTGCGCGCCCCGCAGCTTGTCGAGGAGTCCCTCGTAGGCGGCGAGCGTGACGTCCGTGTCCTCCCCGACGTCTGCGAGTGCCACCGAGACGGCTGCGGCGCTCGTGGCATCGTCGATGTGGGCCCGCACCCGTTCCACCCGTCGGGTCTTCTCGGCCGCCACCTCGTAGGCCTCCACCACCTCCCGCACCGAGTCCGAGAGCGGCTGATCGGCCAGGAGGACGGGGCCCGACTGCAACAGCCGCTCACCGACGTCGGTCACGACGACCGGCCCGATCGGGCTGTCCGTGGCCCGCATCGCCAGCTCCCGGGTGAGCCGGGTCCTTGCTTCGGCCACTCGGTAGGGGCGCAGGGCATCGACGAGACGGTCGAGTTCGGTGAGGCGCACCGCCAGTTCGGCCTCATCCTCGGCCGACGTCGCCGCGGAGGCGGCCTCCTGGACCGCGTCCTCCAGGAGTTGCTGTTCGTCGGTCACCACGAGCTCAAGCGGCATCGTGCGGTGGATCCTCATGCGTTCCCGGTCGAGGGCGTCCACGACATCGAGCGCCCAGAGGGCTTCGAGGGCGGGGCCGGCCGCCACCGGCGCGTCGTCCACGATCGCCCGCAACGTGGCGAGTCCGACACCGGTGGGGACATCAGTCGACAGCTCCGGCTGTGGGAGCAGGAAATCGGTTCCCAGCACGAGGTCGTGACCGGAGGGAACGAGGCGCCGAAGCCGCATGGCAACCCGCTCCCGGCGCCCGTCCGACTCCGCCAGGCGGGCCTTCACCGCCCGGGCCGTTCGGCGGATGCCGAGGACGACCGACCCGACAGAGACACCGATGATGCCAAGCATCATGACGCCGAAGAGGACCCCGACCACCCCGAACCTGCTCTGGTCGGAGGTCGCGTCATCAACGGTGAACTCGGCCGGACCGTCCACGAACGTCGTCTCGATCCCGCCGAGGATCGACGCGATCCCCGAGTCGAAGTCACCTGCTGCGAAGAACGAGTCGCCCAGCCCGGCGATGAACGAGGCGCCGGGGAGTTCGGCGCCCGGCCCGGTGCGGATCTCGGTCCTCCTGGCGCCGAGATCCACGAGTACGACGATGCCATCGTCGCGGTCGGCATCGCCCACCCCCCAGCCATTCCCGATGTCGACGGCGAGTCGGCCCGGGTCGTTGTCCGGCGACGAGGACACGATCACCACGGCGACCTCGTGGCCCGTGGCGGCCACGACCCGGCTGACGACCTCTTCGAGATACGCGTCGTCCTCGACCACCCCCGCCGTGTCCGTGACCCATCCGTCGCACGTGATGCCTGCAACCTGCGGGCACGCCACCTGGGCGGCCGCCGGCGCGGCCTGAAGGAGGAAGGCGACGGCGATGACGACCAGGCGTTGCATGGGACAACGCTACGCGCGTCGAAAGGGCGCTCTCAGCCGACCGCGTCGGAATCGACCGGTTGCGGGCTGGGGACTCGCAGGAGGCCGGCGCCGAGGATGATGAGGCGCAAGGTAGAGGACGAACCGGTGGAGCCGTGCCGACTAGCGTCGCGTCATGATCCACGCCACCGTGCTCGAGGCCGTCGGGGGGACGCCGCTGGTTCGTCTCGGCGCGTTGCTCCCGGCCGGGAACCTCGTGGCCAAGCTCGAGTTCATGAACCCCGGCGGCAATGTCAAGGAGCGGGTGGCACTCGCCATGATCGATCGAGCCGAGGACCTCGGCCTCCTGCGTCCGGGAGGCACGATCGTGGAACCCACCTCCGGCAACACGGGCGTCGGTCTGGCGCAGGTGGCCGCCGTCCGCGGCTACCGGGCGATCTTCACCGTGCCCGACAAGGTGAGCAGCGAGAAGATCGACCTTCTCCGGGCCTACGGGGCCGAGGTCATCGTGACGCCCACCGAACTCCTCCCCGATCATCCCGACTCGTACTACGCGGTGGCCCGCCGGCTGGTCGCCGAGATCGACGGTGCCTACTCCCCGGACCAGTACGCGAACCCCGCCAACCCCGACGCCCACTACCGGACCACCGGCCCCGAGCTGTGGGCACAGACCGACGGCACCATCGGGGCCTTCGTGGCCGGGGCAGGCACCGGCGGCACCCTCACCGGAGTGTCGCGTTACCTCAAGGAGCGAAACCCCGATGTGTGGGTCGCCGGCGCCGACCCCGAGGGCTCGATCTTCACGGCCCCCGACCCCGATTCCGTGCACCAATACCTCGTCGAGGGCGTCGGTGAGGACTTCTGGCCCGACACGATCGACCCCGAGGTCATCGACGAGTTCATCCTCGTGACCGACGCCCAGGCCTTCGCCATGACCCGTCGGCTGGCCCGGGAAGAGGGCATCCTCGTCGGGGGGTCCGGCGGCATGGCCGTGGTCGCGGCGCTGGAGGTGGCTCAACGGAATCCCGATCGGCTCGTCGTCGTTCTCCTGCCCGACTCCGGGCGCGGGTATCTCTCCAAGGTCTTCAACGACGGCTGGATGGCGGCGAACCGATTCGAGGTGACGTGATGGAGTTCGAGACGAAGGCAATCCACGCCGGCCAGGAGCCCGATCGGACCACCGGGTCGGTCGTCGTGCCGATCTACGCAACGTCGACGTACGCCCAGACCGGCCCCGGTGAGCACCTCGGGTACGAGTATTCACGCACCGCCAACCCCACGAGGACCGCCCTCGGGGTGGCGCTGGCAGCACTCGAGGGGGTGCCCGAGGAGTCCGGTGGAGGAGCGGTCATAACGTCCTCGGGGATGGCCGCCATGTCGCTCGTCGGTGAGCTCCTCCAACCGGGAGCGCACGTCATCCTCCCCAACGACGCGTACGGCGGGTCGTACCGGCTCGCCACCCGGGTGTGGACCGCCCGGGGCATCACGGTCGACGCCGTCGACCAATCCGACCTCGACGCGGTGGCAGCGGCCATCCGGCCCGAGACCGGCCTCGTCTGGATCGAGAGTCCCACCAATCCACTCCTGCGAATCGTGGACATCGGAGCCCTGTGCGGGATCGCGCGGGCGGCCGGGGCCCTGTCGGTGGTCGACAACACGTTCGCCACGCCCTACCTCCAGCAACCCGTCGCCCTGGGCGCGGACCTCGTGGCCCACTCGACGACCAAGTACCTGGGGGGCCACTCCGACGTGGTCGGTGGTGCCCTCGTGACCTCCCAATCAGAGTTGCTCGAACGCCTGCGATTCCTGGAGAACGCCATCGGCCCGGTGGCCGGGCCGTTCGACGCCTTCCTCGTCCTGCGGGGCCTCAAGACCCTGGCGCTGCGCATGCGGGCCCACTCGGAGAACGCCGCCACCATCGCCGAGTACCTGGAAGCCCACGACCAGGTGGCCGAGGTCACATACCCCGGGCTGGCCTCCCACCCCCACCACGGCCTGGCGGCCAGTCAGATGAAGGGCTTCGGTGGCATTGTCTCGTTCCGCCCCGCCGGGGGCGTCGACGCCGCCCGTCGCATCGTGACGGCCACGAAGCTGTTCTTCCTGGCCGAGAGCCTCGGGGGGGTCGAGTCACTCATCGAGGTGCCGGCGGCGATGACGCACCTCAGCGTGAGCGGCACCGCCCTGGAGGTCCCCGCCGATCTCGTCCGACTCTCGGTGGGGATCGAGGCGGTGGGCGACCTCATCTCCGACCTGGACCAGGCGCTCCGGGCCTGACGGCTGGGCTAGGGCCCGAAGACCGATGCCCGCAGATCCCCGAACGCCTCCGCGAAGCCACCGAGGGCCCATCGGAGCACGAGCATGAGCACGACGATGGCGACGATCGTCGCCACCACCCGGGCCTGATAGCGAAGTCCCCGATCAGCTCGGTCGACGACCGTTCGGCGGGGTGGGGTGGGGAGGCGGGGGACACGACGCAGGCGCTCGTCCTCGAGCGGACTCACACCCGTGGGGACGAAGAACGACGGCACCTCCACCGCGGTGGAAACCGGAGAAGGTGGGGTGGTGGTCTCCTCCGGGAGATCGACCTCCTCCCCGGCAATGAGGGCGGCGAGCATCTCCTCGTCCACGTCGAGAACCGCGGCGATGGCGGCAACGGTTGCCGGATCCCCGGGCCGGGCCCGGCCGCGTTCCCAGCCCCGCACCGTCGACGGAGAGCGCCCCACGAGTTCCGCGAACCGGGCCGTGCCCACGCCGAGGGCTTCCCGCCGCTCGCGAAGGAAGTGTGAGAAGGTCTCGGACATGGTCAGTGTGACGGCGTCCCCGGAACCGAGTCGTTCCGACACAGGGCCGCGCACGGCAGGTGGTCGTACGCACCCTCGTTGACGATGACGTCCAGTCCCCGCTCCATGTCCACCACGATACCGCGCCCGGTACTGTGTTCTCCCTGGAGGCGAATGCAGACCTGGTGGCTGCCGCGGTCTTCAAAACCGTTGAGGTGCCGAAACGTGCCTGGTGGGTTCGATTCCCATCCGCCTCCGCCACCGATCAGAGGTAGTTGCCCTCGTCGAAGTCGTCGGGGGTGGTTTCCTCGGCGATGATCTGGGACTCGCGGACGGCGACGACGATTCGATTCCCCTCTGGCCACAGGAAACGCCAGGCACCGGCGGGAACGGCCCAGAAGCGCTGGGACGTGTTCACATCGACGAGAGCGAGCGCATCCGACGACTTCTCGCTTCCGGCCGGGACCAGCAAGCCCGAGCGGGTCGACTCCTCCTGGAGGTGGCCGACCCTCCATCCGGGCATGACCCGGTACTCACCGCTGGCGGTGATGATCCCGGGGCCGATCGCCTCACCGTTGTCTGACATCGGACCGCATGGTACGTGTGCTGTCGCCGGTACGCGGACCCCCACCGTTCCTATTGCGCGACACATCGGCCGCGACCGACCTAGCGTTCCCTCCATGACCGATGGTCGCCAGCGCCGACGCCTCACCGCAACCGTCACCGACCTCGAGGTGGGACGCCAGCGCGCGCTGCTCGTCGGGGTCGCCCTTCCCGGACACGACCTCGAATGGGCGCAGCGATCGCTGGCCGAGTTGGAACTCCTCACCGACACCGCCGGCTCGGACCCGGTCGACACCGTCCTTCTGCGCCGGAAAGCGGCCGAGCCGGCAACGTTCATCGGCTCCGGGCAGGTCGAGGAGCTGGTGGCGCTCACATCGGCACTCGACATCGACGTCGTCGTGTTCGACAACGACCTGACTCCCACCCAGCAGCGCAACCTCCAGAAGCGGTTTCACTGTGACGTGGTCGACCGGGTCGCGGTGATCCTCGACACCTTCGCCCAGCACGCCACCAGCCGGGAAGGCATGCTCCAGGTCGAGCTGGCACTCCTGAACTACCACCTGCCGCGACTCAAGGGCAAGGGCACGGAGATGAGCCGCCTGGGGGCCCGGATCGGCACCCGAGGCCCGGGCGAGACCAAGCTGGAAACCGACCGGCGACGGATCCTGTCCCGGATGTCCAAACTCCGTCGGAGCCTCAAGGACCTGGAGAAGACCCGCAGGACCCAGTCGAAACGGCGACGACAGAACCACGTCCCCGTCGTCGCCCTCGTCGGGTACACGAACGCCGGCAAGTCGTCGCTCATGAATCGCCTCACCGACGCCAAGGTGCTCGAGCGGAACCAGCTGTTCTCGACCCTTGGCTCGACGGTGCGACGTCTCACACTTCCTCCCGGGACCGAAGTCCTCCTCTCGGACACGGTCGGGTTCGTCCAGCGACTCCCCCACGAGCTCATCGAGGCGTTTCGTTCGACGCTCGACGAGATCGCGGAGGCAGACCTCCTCCTCCACGTCATCGACGCATCCGACCCCGACGTCGAGGACCACATCAAGGCGGTGCGGGTCGTCCTCGGGGAGATCCCGGGGGCGGCGGAGGTCCCGGAGATCCAGGTGCTCAACAAGGCGGACCTGTGCGACCCGGTGGAGTTGGGGCGGCTCGAGCGCCTCCATCCCGAGTCGATCACAATCTCGGCCCGGACCGGATTCAACACCGACGCGCTCCTCGGCCGGATCACGGAGGCCCTCGACAAGGGCAGCATCGAGGCGACGCTGCGGATCCCCTGGAGCCGTGGCGATCTCATCGCCTCGCTGCGCGGATCGACCACCGTCATCAAGGAAGAGCCCCTGTCGGACGCCATGATCGTCACCGCACGCTTCGAGCCTGCCACCCTGGAGCGGTACGGGGAGTTCGTCTCGACGGAGTGACGGTTCAGCCCGTCGCGGCCAGGAGGGCGGCCCCGACGATGCCGGCATCGTTGCGGAGCCGGGCCGGCCGAATGGGCACACTGGCTGCCAGCTGAGAGCCGAACCGGTCCCACTTCTTGCTGATCCCGCCGCCGACGATGACGAGGTCCGGGGAGAGCAGCATCTCGAGATGCGCCAGGTACGCATTCACCCGCAGGCTCCATTGCGCGAGGCCCAGCCCGTCCCGGGTGCGGGCGGCAGCCGAGGCATCGACTTCGGCGGCCTTGCCGCCGAACTCCAGGTGTCCGAACTCGGTATTGGGGACGAGGACACCGCCGCGGAAGAGGGCACTGCCGATCCCGGTCCCGAACGTGAGGAGGACGACGGTCCCCCACTCCCCTTTCCCGGCACCGAATCGCATCTCGGCGGCCCCTGCCGCATCGGCGTCGTTCATGACATGGGTGGTGACGGCGGTCGCCCGCGAGAAGAGGTCGACCAGGTCGACCCCGAGGAACGACGGGTCGACGTGGGCCGCCAGCCGAGCGACACCGGCACGGACCGAGCCGGGGAACCCCACGCCGGTCGGGCCGACGAACCCGACCCGGGCCACGATCCCCGACACCGCCTCGGCCACCGCCTTGGGGGTGGCCGGCGACGGCGTCGCCATCCGCACCCTGTCGGTGAGCAGGCCCCCGGACGTCACATCGACAACGGCGCCCTTGATCCCGGATCCCCCGATGTCGATCCCGAGTGCCGCGTCCTCCATGCCGGGCCCAGCCTACGCGGGAGCCCACCGGGGCCTGTCTAGCCTTGCCCGGGCATGACCACCATCCTCGTGACGATCACCGGCGACGACCGGCCCGGGATCACCGCCGGGTTGCTCGAGGTGCTCGCCGGTGCCGGAGCCGAGATCCTCGACATGGAGCAGGTGGTCATCCGAGGTCACCTCACCCTCGGCGTCATCACCCGGTTCCCCGATGACCAGCCGGTGATCAAGAACCTCCTCTTCTTCGGGTACCAGGCGGGGATCCACCTGCAGTTCGAGCCGGTTGAGGGAGACGAGGACACCAGCGCCGGCCAACCCCGGCACGTCGTCACCGTCATCGGCCGCGACCTCTCGGCGACCGGGATGCAGGCCGTCGCCGGCGCCATCGCCGGCCACGGCGCCAACATCGACCGCATCGTTCGGCTCTCGACCTACCCGGTTCGGTCGTTCGAGTTGGAGGTCTCGGGGGGTTCCCAAGCCGACATGCGCAGGTCGCTCCTCGAGGTCGGGCGGTCACATGCCATTGACATCTCGGTCCAGCGACTCAGCCTCGAACGGAGAGCCAAGCGCCTCGTGGTGCTGGACATGGACTCGACACTCATCCAGGACGAGGTGATCGACCTCCTGGCGGAGGAAGCTGGCGTGGCCGACGCCGTCGCCGCCCTCACCGCCCGGGCCATGGCCGGTGAACTCGACTTCGGTGAGGCGCTCGAACAACGAGTCGCTCTCATCGCCGGCCTCACCGAGGAGCGGCTCCACGCGGTTCGCGATCGGATCCGGCTCACCCCGGGAGCTCGCACGTTCGTACGAACCCTCAGTCGGCTCGGGTTCAAGACTGCGGTCGTGAGCGGGGGGTTCACCATCTTCACCGACTGGGTGGCAAGCCGGCTCGGGCTCGACCATGCCCACTCCAACGTGCTCGAACTGGTCGACGGGAAGCTCACCGGCCGGATCGTCGGACCGGTGGTCGACTCGGCGAGGAAGGCGGAGCTGCTCCGGGAGATCGCAGATGCCGAACACATCCCCTACGAGCAAGTGGTGGCGGTCGGGGACGGCGCCAACGACCTCGAGATGCTGGACGCGGCCGGGCTAGGGATCGCGTTCAACGCCAAACAGGTGGTCCAGGACGCCGCCGACACCTCGCTCAATGTCCCATACCTCGACGCGATCCTCTTCTTCCTGGGCATCCGCCGAGCCGAAGTCGAGCAGGCGTGACCTACGCCGAGTAGGTCGACGACGTCGCAGAGCCCCCCGTCCCCGTCCAATCCGTGTGGAACCACGTACCCCGGGGACCGTCGACCCGCTCGTACGTGTGGGCCCCGAAGTAGTCCCTCTGGGCCTGGATGAGGTTCGCCGGCACCGAGGCCGACCGATACCCGTCGAAGAACGAGAGCGCCGAGGCGTACGCCGGGACCGGTAGGCCCACCAGCGACGCCTGGCTCACCACCTTCCTCCACCCGGCCAGCGAGCCGTTGATGGCGTCCGCGAAGAAGGGGTCGAGCACGAGGGCCTCGAGCTCCGGGGCTCGTTGGAAGGCGGCGGTGATGTCGTCCAGGAACGCTGCTCGGATGATGCAGCCGGCTCGCCACAGCCCGGCGATGACCCCGGGGTCGAGGTCCCAGCCATACTCCTGTGACGCTGCACGCAGGACCATGAACCCCTGGGTGTAGGAGATGAGCTTCGACGCGTAGAGGGCGTCGCGCACATCGAGGACCTCGAGGTCGGGGCGACCGGTCTCCGACCTGAAGACCGCGGAGGCGCGGACCCGTTCGTCCTTGAGCGACGACACGATGCGGGCAAAGACGGCCTCGGCCACGAGTGTCATCGGGCGGCCGAGGTCGAGGGCGGAGATGGCCGTCCACTTGCCGGTTCCCTTCTGGCCGGCGGCGTCGAGGATGTTCTCGACCAGGGGCGATCCATCCTCGTCGGTGAAGGCGAGGATGTCGGCGGTGATGTCGATGAGGTACGAGTCGAGGATCCCGGCACCCCACTCCCGGAAGATCGCGGCCATCTCGGGGTGGGACCGGCCCTGGGCCCGCAGGAGCCAGTAGGCCTCGGCGATGACCTGCATGTCCCCGTACTCGATCCCGTTGTGGACCATCTTGACGAAGTGGCCGGCACCCCCCGACCCCACCCAGTCGCAGCAGGGGGATCCGTCACGAGCCTTGGCCGCGATGTCCCTGAAGATGCCCTGCACGGCAGGCCAGGCCTCCGGGTCGCCTCCCGGCATGATCGAAGGACCGTGCCGCGCCCCCTCCTCCCCCCCGGAAATGCCGGTCCCGACGAAGCGAATCCCATGGCCGGCGAGCGACCGCAACCGGCGCTCGGTGTCGGCGAAGTGGGAGTTCCCACCGTCGATGACGATGTCGCCGGGTTCCAGCAGGGGTACGAGGGACTCGATGGTGTCGTCGACCGGGGCACCGGCCTTCACCATGAGCATGACCCGTCGGGGTCGCTCCAGCAGCGCGACGAGGGACTCGAGCGAGTCGGTCCCGACGACGCGTGTCCCGGCGGCGGCCCCGCCCAGGAACTCGTCGACTTTCGAACGCGTGCGATTGTGGACCGCGACGGTGTATCCGTGGTCATCCATGTTGAGAACGAGGTTCTGGCCCATGACGGCCAGGCCGATGAGTCCGATGTCGGCGCGGGAGGTCATGACCGCAGGTTAGGGCCTGCCCCGGGTGGGGGCGCCTCCCCGTCGGTCACGCAGGGCGGTAGCATGGCGATTCGCCTGACCACCCTCCTTGGAGCCTCGCCGTGCCCGACGACCCCTATCGCCTGCCCCAGCTGGCCGTACCGTCCCGGTACGACCTCGTCTTCGAGCCCGACCTGGAGCGGTTCACGTTCCGGGGAACCGCCACGATCCGCATCGACGTCCCGGCCGCCACGAACCGTCTCGTCCTCAACGCCATCGAACTCGACTTCCTCGGAGCCGACCTCGACGGCATCGAGCCGACGTCGATCTCGACCGATGCCACCACCCAGCGGGTCGAACTCGGTTTCGCCGCGCCGATCGAACCCGGCGACCACACGTTGACCATCCGCTACACGGGCACGATCAACGACAAGCTCCACGGCTGGTACCGATCGACCTACACCGACGCCACCGGGGTCGAACAGGCCATCGCGGTGACACAGTTCGAGGCCGCCGACGCCCGCAGGGCGTTTCCGTGTTGGGATGAGCCCGCCTACAAGGCCGTGTTCGGGATCTCGATGATCGTCCCCGCCGATCTCACGGCTCTCTCCAACTCGAGCGAGATCGAGCGTCACAATCTTGGTGACGGGCAGGTGCGCGTGGTGTTCGCCGACACGATGCGTATGTCCACCTACCTCGTGGCCCTCATCGTCGGGCCCCTGGAGGTGACCGAGACCAAGGACGTCGACGGCGTCCCCGTGCGCATCGCCCACGCTCGCGGCAAGGGCCACATGACGGCATGGGCCGAGGAGACGGCCGGCGAGTACCTCCGCTGGCTGGCCGGGTACTACGGCATCCCCTACCCGGCCGACAAGGTGGACCACATCGCCGTCCCCGACTTCGCCTTCGGGGCGATGGAGAACCTGGGGGCGATCGTGTACCGGGAGACCGCCCTCCTCCTCGACCCGGCGACGAGCGGTCAGCACGAGAAGCGCCGGATCGCCGACGTTGTCGCCCACGAACTCGCGCACATGTGGTTCGGCGACCTCGTCACGATGCAGTGGTGGGAGGGGATCTGGCTCAACGAGGCGTTCGCCTCCTTCATGGAGATGAAGACCGTCGATGCCCATCATCCCGAATGGGAACGCTGGCTGGCGTTCGCCGCCGACCGCGGGGCCGATCGCTTCGACGCGCTTGTGGTCGACGCGCTGACCACCACCCGACCCGTCGAGTACGAGGTCAACTCGCCCGAAGAGGCCAACGACATGTTCGACCCGCTCACGTACGGGAAGGGGTCGGCGGTCCTGCGCATGATCGAACAGTTCATCGGGGAGGAGCCCTTCCGGGCGGGCGTGGGCGCCTACCTCAGGGCTCACGCCCATGCCAACACCGTGACCGCCGACCTGTGGGCCGCCCTGGCCGAAGCGACCGAGCACCCGGTCAACGCCGTGATGGACACGTGGATCCTGCAGGCCGGCTATCCCCGGATCGACGTTCGACGGGCACCGGGAGGCGTCACCGTGGGCCAACGCCGCTTCCTGTTCGTCGATGACGAGGCGGACACGACGCTGTGGAAGGTGCCCCTCCAGCTCCGCTACTCGGTGGACGGGGTCGAACACAGGGCAACCCATCTGCTTGAGTCCGACGAGGAGTTCCTGGCACTCGGCGACGTCGAGTGGATCACCGCCAACGCCGGCGGCCACGGCTTCTATCGGGTGAACTACTCCGCCGAGCTCTTCTCGGCCCTCCTGGGCAAGACTCGGGAGCTCGATCCCCTCGAACGGTTCACGGTCCTCGACGACGCCGGGGCCCTCCTCCTCTCGGGTGACCGCTCCGCCGGCGAGTGGCTCGCGCTCGCCGGCGCGTACACCGAGGAGGATCGGTACCAGGTGTGGCAGATGCTCATCGGGCATCTGTCGGTGATCGGCAAGGTCATGGACCCGGCAGCGTACGCCGCGGCAGCCGAACGCCTGCTGCGGCCGGTGTTCGACCGACTCGGGCGGGAGCCGCGGGCTGAAGACTCCGACCTCACGCTCTCCCTGCGCGGCCTGGTGATCGCCGCCTTGGGGACCCAGGCCGACGACCCGGCCCTCGTGGCATGGTCGCTGGCCGAGATCGAGGGTGTCCTCGCCGACCCGGCCGGTCGCCAGGCGGACATCTCGAAGGCCATCATCGACGTGGCTGGCGCCCACGCCGACAAAGACCTCTTCCAGCGCCTGTTCGAGGCCTACCCCAACGCACCGACCGCCCAGCTCCAGCAGCGCATCCTGGCAGCCCTCGCCTCGACCCGGGAGCCCGCCCTGGCCGAGCGGGTGGTCGACATGACGATCGATGGTGGAATCCGCAACCAGGACGCCTCATGGGTGGCGGCTCGGCTCCTGCGCAACCGGCACGCGCAAGCCGCCGCCTGGCACCGCCTGCGACGGCGCTGGGACGAGGCGATGGCCTCGTTCCCACCCTTCACCCATCGTCACTTCGCCGAGGGTTTGTCGGGGTTCTTCGATCCCGAGTTGGCCCGGGAGGTCGAGGCGTTCCTCGCCGAACAACCGATGAAGACCGCGGCCAACTCGGTGGCCCAGCACCTGGAGCTGATGAACGTCCACGTGGCCCTCCACCAGCGGGAGGCCGGCTTGAGGGACGGGGCCCGACGATGAGGATCGCCGTGCAGCTCCACCCCCAGCACGCCGAGTACTCCGACATCCGGGCCGCGGTGAAGCGGGCGGAGGACCTCGGGGTCGACGCCGTCTACAACTGGGATCACTTCTATCCGCTCTACGGTGATCCCGAGGGCAAGCACTTCGAGGCGTGGACCATGCAGGCGGCGTGGGCCGAGCAGACCACTTCGGTCACCATCGGGTGCCTCGTGAGCTGCAACACGTATCGCAACCCCGACCTCCTCGCCGACATGGCCCGCACGGTCGACCACATCTCCGGGGGACGGTTCGTCCTCGGCATCGGCTCCGGTTGGTTCGAGAAGGACTACGAGGAGTACGGGTACGAGTTCGGAACGGCCGGGGGACGCCTCGATGCCCTGGGGGAGGCACTGCCCCGGATCGAGGCCCGACTCCGGGCCCTCAACCCACCCCCGACCCGCAGGATCCCGATCCTCATCGGGGGCGGGGGCGAACGCAAGACCCTGCGCCTCGTGGCCAAGCACGGAGACATCTGGCACACCTGGTACAACCCGGCCAAGCCCCACATCTGGCTCCACAAGAAGGACGTCCTCGCCCGATGGTGTGCCGAGGTCGGCCGCGACGCCTCGGAGATCGAACTTTCGGTCGGAGGCGACCTCACGCCCGCCGTCGGCGATGACCTCGCGGGCCATGGCGTGGCGGAGCTCACGATCGGCCTCAACGGGCCTGCCTACGACATGACCCGGGTCACCGAGTGGCTGGCCTGGGCCCGGTAGCCCTCGTCGGGTGAGAGCCGATAGGCTTCCCCTGACACGATGCACGTTCTCCTCCCGGGTGCTCCGCGATGACCCTCGGCGTCCTCTCCATGGTCGGGGGTCTCGCCCTGTTGGCCCTGGCCGCGGACCGCTTCGTGGCCTCTGCCGCCCGGCTGGCCAAGCTGTGGGGCATGTCGACGCTCCTCATCGGGGCGCTCGTCGTCGGCATGGGCACCTCCATCCCCGAACTGCTCGTGAGCATCACCGGCGGCATCGACTCGTTCGACCTCGGCGTCGGCAACATCACGGGCTCGAACGTCGCCAACCTGTCGCTCGTCCTTGGCGTCGCCGTCATCATCAGTCCCATCTTCGGCTCGCGGACCGTGCTCAAGGACGAGGGCTCGGTCACCCACGTCGCCATGGGCATGTTCACGGTGGTCCTGCGCGACGGGTCCCTCGATCGCTTCGACGGGATCGTGCTTCTCGTCACGATGGCCTGGGCGGTGTGGCAGCTCTTCCACCTCGAACAGGGCAAACCCGAGACCGCCCTCCTCGAGGAGGTCGCCAGCCTCGTCGAGTCCCCCAACTCGTCGGTCAAGGAGATCTTCCTCGCCCTGGCGGCCCTGGGCGTCATGCTGCTCGGGGCCGACCTCCTCACCGATGGAGCCCTCGTCGTCGCCGTCGAGGCCGGACTGAGCGAGGGGTTCGTCGGGCGGACCCTCGTGGCGGTCGGAACGAGCCTCCCCGAGTTGGCTGCCGCGGTGGCCGCCGCCCGGCGGCGTGACCACGACATGATCCTCGGGAACCTCCTCGGGTCGAACATCTTCAACTCGGCCCTCGTCGGCGGAAGCCTCGCCCTCGTGTCGCCCGGGGTCCTCGTCGAACCCGTCATCCCCACGCTGTGGTTCATGATGGGGATCGTGCTCCTGGCCGCGGTCTTCGCCGTGTCCCACACGATCTCCCGCCTCGAAGGGATCGGGTTGCTCGCCGCCTACGCCGCGTTCGTGGTGTTCGCCTGATCGACCTCACAGGCCCCGCTCGGCCCGGTCCTTCTCCTGGGCGTCGCGCGAATCGGCCAGCACGATCGCAAAGAGCCGCGACGCGTACTCCTCATCGATGCCTTGGAGCCTGGCCTCCTCCCTGATGATTGCCAGGAGCTCCTCCTCGCGATTCGGAATGAACACCGGCATCCCCCGGTCGGCCTTGACTCGGCCGATCTTGGTAGTGATGCGTCGCCGACGGGCGAGGAGTCGCACGATGTCGCGGTCGATGAGGTCGACGGCGTCGCGGAGCCGGTTGATGCCCAGCCGGTCCATGAGCACCGAGAACAGCCCAAAGTCGAGGTGCCCGTTGGGGTTGCTGGGGGCGTGCCCTGGGGACTCGTGGACCTCGATGACGACGCCCGATGCACCCACCCCCTGGGCGGCCAGAGCCAGGGGCGCCACCGAAGCGGCGTCGGCGACGGCGTGGCTCGGGAACACGATGACCGGGAGGTGGCTCATCTCCTGGATCGAGGGAACGGCAGAGATGTCGAGGGTGTCGGTTCGTTCGAACGCCCGGATGCCTCGCTCGCACAGGACGACGCTGGGGTTGCCCTCGGCCAGCACGTACTCGGCGGCCCACAACCACTCGTCGAGGGTGGCGGACGGCCCCCGCTTGAGCAGGACGGGCTTGTGCGTCTCCCCGACCGCCTTGAGGAGTTCGAAGTTCTGCATGTTCCCCGAGCCGATCTCGAGCATGTCGACGAAGGCTGCCACCGTCTCAGCGTCGCGAGGTTCGGCGATCTGGGTGACGGTCGGCAGGCTCACCGCCTCCCCGGCCTCGGCCAGCATCCGGACCCCGGTGAGGCCGAGCGGTCGGAACGACCCGGCGTCGCCGATGAGGGCAACCGTGTTGCCCCGGAGCATCCTGGCCCCGGCCCTCTGGACGGTCGCGGCGATCGCGTGGATTTGCTCCTCGGACTCGATGACGCACGGGCCGGCGATCACCGGGAACGGGTCGAACCCGAACCGAACGTCGCCGGCCGTGACCACGGTGTCGGCCGTCTGGGCGCTTCGATGTGTCTTGCGTTCCATTTCATTCGGTCCTTGGTGGGGCCCCGGGAAACACGAAACCCGGAGCGGTGACTCCGGGTGTGCGATGCTCGTGCGCTGGGGCGGTTCAACGGCGCGTGAGATCGGCCCGGACATCCGTCCAGGTAAACCCGACATACGCAAAGGCAACGAACCGCATGGGAGACGGAGCCTAGGGCCGACATGACCCAACGCCAAGTGCTCACGCCTCCTGGTAGACGGTGTCGGCGTCCTCGCTCACGACCGGGGTCAAGCGATTGAACACGAACACGAGCACAACGCCGAGGGCGGCCGCCCCCAGGGCGCTCCACTGGCTCCACGTGAAGGGGCCGAGGGTGGCGTCGGCCGCGCTCGCCCCCAGCGCGCCTTCCGGAATGAGGCGGGTGAAGTCGATGAGGAATCGCTGGATGCCGTACCACACCACCCACACGGCGAGGAGTTGCCCGTAGTGGCGTCCCTTCCACACCTTCTTGAGCAGGTAGAGCACCCCGATGAGGAGCATGGCTCCGAGCATGTCGTAGAGGCCCGTGTGATGGTACGAGGCGCACACCTCCCCCACCGGGGTACTCGACGCGTCGCAGGCCGCTTGCAGGATCGTGTGCTGGGGGGCCGGCCGGTAGCCGGGCTTGAGGCCGAACGCCAGGAACGCGTCCGATTCGGCACCGAGGTGTTCGACGATCGCCAGATCCCCGATTCGCCCCACGATCGTCCCGAGGGCCAGCCCGAACGCCGAGAAGTCGCCGAACGGCAGGAACTTGAGACCCAGCATCCTCGTTCGTACCACGCCGCCGATGATGCCGCCGAGGAACCCGCCCATGATCGAGAAGTTCCCCTGGATCGGGTTGAGCGCGGTGAGGAGGGGCACCCCGTCCACGATCGCCGCCGGGGTGGTGAAGTAGCGGGCCCCCAGCATCGCCCCGATGAGGCCCCATGTGAGGATCGATTGGTAGCGCTCGGTGTCGTAGCCGCGTTCCCGGGCATGCCGGGTGGCGAGCATCGCCCCGGCCAGGAACCCGATGGCCGCGAAGAGCCCATGCAGCGACAGCCTCAGGGGACCGAGCTCCCAGATCGGGATCGGGGGGTACGAGATGATGGCGAGCACCGGGCAAGGGTAGGGGCAGGAGGGTTTTGCGATGTCTCGTGTGGCGAAACCGCCGATACGCTCCTGACATGGCGACGGCACGGAAGGTGGGTACGATCGGGGTCCCGGTGGCGGTGGGAGCCGCCGCGTTCGTGGGCTTCCCACGGTGGCTCCGTCGCAAGTTCGTGCCCCCTCGCCGCGACCAACCCCACACTCCCGAAGACGTCGGGCTCGACGCCGAGGAGGTCTGGCTCACCGCCATCGATGGCGCGTCGCTCAGGGCGTGGCACATCCCCCGGCCGGGTCCGGCCCCGCTGCTCGTCGTCATCCACGGCTGGGGCGGCAACGCCAGCCTCATGCTGCCGATCGCTCCCATCCTCCACGGGGCCGGCTACTCACTCGTCCTGCTCGACGCCCGGAACCACGGCGCGTCCGACCAGGCGGACCACATGTCCATGCCCCGGTTCGCCCAGGACATCGACGTCGCCCTCGACTGGGCCTCCGAACTCCCGCACGTGACCGCCCTCGGCCTCCTCGGGCATTCCATCGGGGCCGGCGCCTCGATCCTCGTGGCGTCGCGGCGTGCCGACCTGGCGGCGGTGGTGGCGGTCGGTGCGTTCTCCCACCCGTGGGAACTCATGCGCGAAGCCTCGCCGGTGGCTCGCCTCCCCCGCCTCGTGCAGTGGGCGATCATCCGGACGATGGAGCGCGTCATCGGCCAGACCCTCGATGACATCGCTCCCCGGACGCGGATCCGCCAGGCGACCTGCCCGATCATGCTCGTCCACGGGGGTCGGGACCAAGTGATCTCCCACCGCGACTTCGATGAGCTCTCACGGCTCTCCCCTCCCGGCTCCGAGGCGCTCCTCGTGCCCGACGCCGTCCACGACCGCCTTGAGGAGTATGTGCCGGAACTGCCACACGTCATCGGCTTCCTCGCCAAGCACCTGCGCCGGTGATCACAGGTCGATCGTACGCCCCTTGGCGCGACGCCGGGTGTCCGTTCGCTTCGTGAACGTCTCCCGGATGTCATTGATGACGTCGACCACCGAGTCGGTGCTCGGCGGTGGTCCCCCGGCGACGGCGTCGAGGGCGCGCTCCATCGCCCCCTCCACGTTGTTCGTCCACACCCGGGGAGCGGCCACCGCCACGATCGCCCCGATCACGAGCAGGGGGAGGAAGAGGTAGATCCAGGCCCACGGCTGGGAGGCGGCGATGGTGAGCGCCGTTGCCCCACCCACGCCCACGAGCCCGAAGCCACCGAGGATGCCCGCCGCCGCGCCCCGCTGGTAGCTCCCCGATGCCCGCATCGAGACATTCACCCCTCCGGGCACCGGCGTGTGCACGACCTCGATGGCGCCCGTTCCGCGCAGGTCCTTGCCGCCTGCGTTGAGGCCCAGGCCCGCCCGGATGTTGGCCAGGGTGCGAGGGTCCTTCTCCCACACCTCGAGCTCGCCGTGCCGGCGCCGCACCCGCATGCCTTCGGCCCTGCCGAGCCACTCCCGGGTCCGGGCTGCCACCTCGGACGGGTCCCCCGGGATGAGCCGGGCCGCAGCGATCTCCCCGGGAATGAGGCCCCGTCTCGTCGTGGAGTGGCTCGTCGAAAGCTCGAGGGCTATCGCCGCCGAGACCTCCTCGGGAGCCACCCCGAGTTCGGACGCGATCCGGACGACATCCTCGGTTGAGAACGACTCCGTCTCATCGGCCTCCGCCTCCACGGCGCGGGCGATGATCCGCTCCACCTGCTTTCGATTGAACCGCATGCCACCTGTTGTCATGTCAACCTCCGGGGACGAGCACGAGCACGCCGGCTGCCGCCGCATTCACCTGCTCTTCGGACCACCGCATCGGGTGGTACTCGCCAGTCTCCCACTTCGGAGCGAAGTCGACGTAGTGATCGTGGAATGCGTGTCCGGACTGGCCCGTCGTGTGGATGGTACGACTCGCGGTGAAGTCGGCGAGGTCGACGATCATGCGCATCGACGGTGACCAGGTCACTTCGAACGACCCCGGGCTCCAGCTGGTGGCGTTGACGACCGACGACGTCCCGCCGGGCTGGAAGCCTCCCCGGTTGAAGAGGGCCTCGATCGGTGCGATGCCCGACTGGCCGAGGGACTGGTTCTCGAAGGTCGTCGTGTGCAGGTCGCCCCAGCGCCACCGTTGCGGGTCGCTCCCCAACCGCCCGGCGACGGTCTCCCACCCTCCGGCAAGGGAGGCGGCAAGGATGTCGTCCCTCTCCTCCACGTCCGGCGTTGCGGCGTCGTCCCACCAGGGGTCCGTCGGGGTCGCCATCAGGGAACGAACGACGGTGAACCAGCGCCCGCCGCCCCCTGGCCACGCCACCTCCGGAAGCTCATCGCGAAACGTGCGAGCCATGATCTGTTCCCACACCGCGTAGAACAGCGCGGCCGGGGCCGAGTCCGAGCTCGCCTGGAACGCCTCGTCACCGGTGGTCCACTCGACGAGGAGATCCTGGGCCGCAGCGACGGGGCCGTCGCCGGGGACGCCCAGGAGCGTCGGGATCACCTCGGCGGCAAAGGGGTCGTATCCGTCGAGTTGGAGCTGCGCGAACATGACCGCGGTCAGGGGTCGCTCCGAGCTCCCCAGGACGTCGTAGATCCGGGTGCCGCGGTATCCGTGGGCGAAGTCGACACCGAGGTAGGGGCCGTCGCTGGGGCGCCACGGCGGCTGGTTGGCGGTGGCGATGATGCCGCTGGCCGGGTTGAACGACGTCGGCAGGTCCTCGAACGGCACCCATCCGATCCAATCGGTGTCGGTTGTCCAGCCGATCGACGGGTACTCGCCGCCGGGGCTTCTCCGGACCGGGATGGTCCCGGGGACCTGGTACCCGATGTTCCCGTCGACGTCGGCGTAGACGATGTTCTGCGACGCGATGTCCCACAGCCGGACGGCCGCCCGGAACTCGTCCCAGTTGGTGGCCCGATTGATGCCGAGGATCGCCGACAGCAGGGTCGACGGCCGCAGCGCCGCCCACTGGAGTGCCACCACGAACCGATCGGGAACCTCACCCACGGCGGCCGCGTAGTCCTGGTCGGCGGGTCCGTAGATGCCGGTGACCACCGGCCCGTGCCGGGTGGACCGCACCTCGATCTCCACCGGGTCGGCACCCGCCACGACGATCGTCTCCGACCTGGTCTCGACGGAATGCCACACCCCGTCGACCTCGTACTCGTCGGGGTTGGCGGGGTTCACCTTCTCGATGAAGAGGTCCATGGTGTCCGGGCCGAAGTTGGTCACGCCCCAAGCGATCCGGTCGTTGTGGCCGATGATGACCCCCGGGACGCCGGCGAACGAGAACCCGGTGAGATGCGTGCCGCAGGCGTCACAGTGGAGCGAGTTCTCGAACCAGATCGAGGGCATCTGCACGGCCAGGTGGGGGTCATCGGCGAGCAGCGGCAGTCCGCTGGCCGTGTGGGTGCCGGACACGACCCAGTTGTTCGAGCCGATGCCGAGTCCGGTCGGGCCGAGGAGGGCGGCCAGGCGCTTCTCCTTCTCGACGAGATCGTCGAGCGCGGGACGGATGGCTGCCATGAGGGCCGAGGACGCCGGCTGCGGGAGCCGGCTTCCGGACCCACCCAAGGTGGTGAGCTTGTCGTCGGGGAAGGCGGGGAAGAGCTGGCTCGCACGCTCGAACCCCACCGCGGCGGCCGCCGCCGCCCGTTCGATCTCCTCGTCCATGTTGCTTCGGAGTTCCCAGGCCATCATCCGGGCCCAGGTGAGGGTGTCGATCGGTTCCCAGGGCTCCGGCACGTACCCCCGGTTCTGCAGGGCGAGGACGGCGTACTCGAGGGAGAGCTGCGACGGCGAACGGGAGGCGATGTAGGCGTTGACCCCCTCGGCGTAGGCGGCGAGGACGTCCCTGTTCTCCTGGGGTGCCGCAGCCAGCTCCGCCTGGGCCAGCGCCGTGAACCCGAGCGACCGCAGGAAGATGTCGGTGTCGAGTTGGCTTTCGCCGAACATCTCGGAGAGGCGGCCCTGGCCGATGTGGCGCCAGAAGTCCATCTGCCAGAACCGCTCCTGGGCGTGCACATACCCCTGGGCGAAGTAGAGATCGTGCTCGTTCTCGGCGTAGACATGGGGGACCCCGTCGGTGTCGCGCACGACCTTCACCTCGGCCGAGATGCCGCGCACGGCCACCCTCCCGTCGATCATCGGGAACGATCGTCTGCTCAGCCAGATTCCACCGAGCGAGAGAACGAGGGCGAGGATGAGCAGGGCGAAGGAGAGGCGCTTGAGAGACCGCATGGCCGGCAGGTTAGGTCTGCCACTCCGCCGGGGCGTCGACGACAGCCGTCAGTGGCCGGTCCCGAACATGGCGTTGTTGATGATGACGAGGAAGTAGACGAGCACCGCCAGCGTGGCGAGCACGACGATCACCTCCGTCTTGCCCGCGCGGATCCGCGGACGCCCCCCGGACAGGAACGCGAACGTCAGGATGGCACCGGCCACGACCACGGCCATGATCGGGGCGACGGCATGGAAGGTGAGCAGGATCGTCCCCAACGAGACCACGAGCCCGCCGATGGCCAGGAGCACGAGTGCCGGGAAGATGTAGCCGGTGGCGAGGCGCTTGCGGACGGCAAGCGCTGCGTCTCGTTCGGAGCCTTCGAGCCCGGCGGGGACGGCCGCGGCCTGGGCGATCATGCCGACGAGGGCGCCGACCACCGCCCCACCCCCGATGGCGGTGAGGAAGGCCACGCCGACCGGGACATGGACGAGGGATTCGTCGAGGGCGTCGACGGAGCCAGTTCCCGTGACGAACGCGCCGAGCGCCGCCCCCAGGACGCCGCCACTTCCGATCCCCACGAGCGCCATGACCACCGGGTGGTGCTCGGTGCCGAAGTTGCGATCGAAGGCGGCCGGAAGACCAACCGCTCCCTTGGCGATGACGATGCCGGCCACGGCCATGATCGCGGCGAACGCGATGATCCCACCACTGCGGCCGACGGTGACCGTGACGGCTTCATCGGTGACGCCCACGGCGTCGAAGGTCGAGGAGATCCCGTACACGGCCGCCACGAACCCACCGAGCGCTCCCATGAACCCGCCCAGGCGCAGCCCCTGGCGCAGCCGGGCCCCGATGAGCGGCGGGTCGATCGGGTCCGCGTCGTCGGGTATCTCCACCACGACCGGGGTCGGGACGACGGCGGTGGCGGCGGGGGCAGCCTTCGCAACGGGAGCCGGGGCCGACGCGGCAGCAGCCACCTTGGTCGCGGCCGGGGCCGCAGCCGGGCCGCCGCCCTGGATCGCCCCCCCACCACCCCAGGCTTGGAGCACGTCATCGACGCCCACGCCCTGGGCGGTGGCGCGGGCGCTGGCGGAGCGCAGCACGAGTTGGTCGGGGACGCCCGGCAGGGCGGCTCCGGCGGCGGCGAGGAAGTCACTCATCGGAGCTGCATCCTAGCCATACCGACCCGGCCCGCCCCTGCGCGCCGACCCCCCATGTGCGCCTATTCGTCGCGCCTGCCCGGGCGGTCGCGTTCGCCCTTGCGGCTGGCCGCGGCCCTGGCCTTGGCCTGCCTCTCGGCGTAGCGCAGCCCGACGAACCCCACGACCACCGGGATCGCGAAGTAGAGGAACTCGTCCCACCCACCCTGGTGCGCGAAGACCAACATCGAGGTACAGGCTAGGTGGCACCGAGACCCTCCCGATCAGTGGCCACCCGACGCATCGTCGACCCACGTCGCCCAGGCGACGCCGGCCCGCTCCTCGTATCGGACCTCGATCGGGTCCCCCGAGCGCAGGTGGTCGGCGAGGTGCACGAGCGGGAACCCCGGGTTCCCCGTGTCGGGGTCGGGGACGAACGTCAGGCGCTCCTCCTCGGGGGTGACGATCGTGAACGAGTCCACGGTGGAGAGGTTCCCGTCGACGGCGATGACGACGCCGACGACGGCGGGACCGTCGGGCGGTTGGGCGCACCCCACCAGAGCCAACCCGAGCACGCCAAGGCCAACCAGCAGCCTCGTCACGTCCCGACTCCGAGTCGCTCGTCCGGCTGCTGGCGGTCCTCCGCCGCCTGCTCGGCCGACCAGCGGAACCAGATCGTGGCGATCACCCCCCACAGCGTGAAGCTGCCGGCCAGCTTCATGATGATGCCGGCGATCGTCTGGTCCTCGAGCGCGGTCCATCCGAACAGCCGCGGGAACGTGTCGTAGATCGGGTAGATCACCGAGCTCCCGAAGGTGAGGAAGGCCGCCGGGACGATCGGGAGCACCGAGTGCCCCATGAGATACAGCATCTGCATCGGCCGGGACAGGGTCGGCACCTCGGGAAGGGGCGAGAGGACCGGCATCCACATGGCCAGTCCCGACAGGAACATGGCCACGTGCACGGCGAAGTGCCAGGGGGCACTCGTCACCATTGCCTCCACGATGACCGGCCAGTGGAGCCCGACGAAGACGACATTGAACAGGACGAACGCCCGGAGCGGCCGCGAGACCCACCGGATGAACCCGAGCAGCCGTGTCTCCACGACGACGAGTTCGGCCAGCCACCGCGGCGTGCCCATGAGCAGGAGGGGGGCCGTGACGAAGGCGATCACGAGGTGCTCCACCATGTGGGCGGAGAACATGGACCCTTCGGCCAGGTCATGGAACGGCCAGTCGGACACCAACCACAGGGCGGCGACCCCCGTGTACCACTGCCACATCTGCCGACGGGTCACCACGGGCTCGCCCATCACCTTCAGCGGCCCGATTCGACGCACCGCGTAGGCGTAGCCGGCGGCGAGCAGGACGACCGTCATCCAGACGTCCGGGTGGGGGTGCCACGTGAGCACCTCACGCAGTTCGGGGGTCACGTCAACCGCGGGCGAACGCCAGGGCCATCTCGGTGAGGACCACGGCGTAGACCCCGAGGGCGATGACGAATCCGATCGAGAAGAAGCGGCTCACGAGCGGTCGTTCGAACTTGACGTGCATGAACCAGCCCACGACGGTGAGGAACTTCACCGCGGCCAGGATGAGGAGGGCGGGCGAGGTCATCGACGGCGTCACCCCATCCACCCCCGCCTCGAGGTAGAAGAGGCCGACCTCGACGGCGGTGAGGACCGCCAAGAAGATGGCCACCCGGATGTACTGCTTGGGGGTTGGATGAGCCATGCGAGGTCCTAGGGGATGAGGTAGATGATCGTGAAGATCACGATCCAGATGATGTCGACGAAGTGCCAGTAGAGGCCCACCAACTCCAGGTTGAGGCCCTGGGCCTCGGAGAGGCCGTCGTTGCGCAGGGAGATCACGAACAGGATCACGAGCATGAGGACGCCGACGGCCACGTGGGTCCCGTGGAACCCGGTGAGTAGGAAGAACGACGACCACACCGGTGCCACCCCCAGCCCGGCGCCGGCGTCGAAGAACTCGCTGAACTCGAAGAACTGTCCACCGAGGAACGTCACGCCCAGCCCGGCGGTGGCAAGCAGCCACGTCCGGGCCGAGCCCTGGTCGCCTTCGGCGAGGGCGTGGTGGGCGAGCACCATCGTCAAGGAGGACATGAGCAGCACGAACGACGAGATCGACGTGAACGGGATGTCGTAGAAGTTCACCGGATGGAGGGCGTCCGTCACCGGGAGCCGGCCCTTGAACAGCAGGTAGTTGGAGATGAACGCGCCGAAGAGCAGGAACTCCGAACTGAGGAAGGCCCACATCGCGAGCTTCCGGTTCTCGATACCGGTGCTTTCGTGCACGTCGTGCGGAGCGCTCATACGGCGTCGACCTCCTGGGAGTCGTGCGGCTCCTCGAGGGGTTCGACGGACCAGCCCACGAACGACCCGATCATGATCAGGGCCCCGGTGACCAGCAGGGGGAGCCCGGTGCCGGCAGCGAGGTAGGCCAACCCGTAGGCGAGGAAGAAGATCCCGACGCCGACGAGGAACGGGAAGTACGACGGGGCCGGAAGGTGGATGACTTCCTTGGGGTTGCGCCCGTCCTCGACCAGTCGGGCGAGGTACTCCGCCAGGTCGGGGCGGGGGACCGCCCGTCCCTCGTCATCCTCGCCGTACTTGCGATGCCAGAAATCGTCGAGCTTGGTGATCGTCGGGGTCTCGGCGAAGTTGTAGGCGGGCACCGGCAGCGGCAGCGACCACTCGATCGTGCGGGCGTCCCACGGGTCGATCTCGGCGATGGTGCCGTTCCGCTTCGATCGGATGAAGTTGATGGCGAAGATCAGCACGCTGGTGGCGATCGTGAACGCGCCGATGGTCGCCACGAGGTTCCACAGGCCGACGCCCCGGCCCATCTCCTCGAACCAGACCCACGTCCGCCGGGGCATGCCCTGCAAGCCCAGCCAGTGCATCGGGGCGAAGGTCAGGTTCATGCCCGTGAACATGGTCCAGAACTGGAGCTTGCCGATTCGCTCGTTCATCATCCGGCCGGTGAGGTGGGGGAAGTAGTAGTAGAGGCCGGCGAACAGGCCCATGACCGCTCCCCCGAAGAGCACATAGTGGAAGTGGCCGACGATGTAGTACGTGTCGGTCTGCTGCCAGTTGGAGGGGACGATCGAGTGGGTGACCCCCGACAGTCCCCCGATGACGAAGAGGGAGACGAAGCCGATTGCGAAGAGCATCGGCGTGGTGAACCGGATCTTGCCTCCCCACATGGTGCCCAGCCAGTTGAAGATCTTGATGCCGGTCGGCACGGCGATGGTCATCGTCGCCAGGCCGAACGCGGCCTGGGCGACCGGGGTGATCCCGGAGGCGTACATGTGGTGGGCCCACACCCCGAACCCGAGGAACCCGATGGCCGCCCCGGCGAACACCACGGCCGAGTACCCGAAGAGTGGTTTGCGGCTGAACGTGGGCAGCACTTCTGACACGATGCCCATCGCCGGCAGCACGATGATGTAGACCTCCGGGTGCCCGAACAGCCAGAACAGATGCTGCCAGAGGACCGGGTCTCCCCCGGCGGCGGCGTCGTAGAAGACCGTCCCGAACTGGCGGTCGAACATGAGCATGAACACCGCCGCGGTGATGATCGGAAGCGAGAAGAGCAGGAGGAAGGCGGTGACGAAGGTCATCCAGACGAACACCGGCATGCGCAGCAGCTTCATGCCCTTGGCCCGCATGTTGAGGATCGTCACGATGAAGTTGATCGACGAGATGAGCGATGCCAGGCCGAGCACCTGGAGGCCCACCGTGTAGTAGTCCATGGCGGACCCGGGCGAGTAGGTGGTGAGGCTGTTGGGGGCGTACCCGAACCACCCCCCGTTGGGTCCCGAACCCAGCCAGGACGCCGTCTCGGCCCCGCCGGGGAGGTTTCCGCCGATCGGGGCGCCGGCGGTTCCGAAGATGAACGACGACGAGACGAAGAGCGCACCGAAGAGGAAGATCCAGAACGACAGGGCGTTCATCCTCGGGAACGCCACGTCGCGGGCCCCGATCATGAGGGGCAGGAGGTAGTTGAAGAACGCCGCCGCCATCGGCATCACGAAGAGGAACACCATGATCACGCCGTGGGTGGTCATGAGCGTGTTGTATTCGGCGGCCGAGAGGAAGTCGTTGTCGGGCCGGGCGAGTTGGAGGCGGATGAGGAGCGCCTCGATGCCGCCGATGAGGAAGCCGAAGAACGCCGAGTAGCCGTACAGGATCCCGATCCGCTTGTGATCGGTGGTGGTGACCCACCCCCAGAAGCCGTCGGTGGACGATGGGCGTCGAAAGACGGTGCGGGTGGGGCGGGTGAGCGTGCCGGCCATCAGTCCAGGCTCCTCAGGTAGGCCACGAGCGCTTCGATCTGGGCAGGGGTGAGGTCGAGGTCGGGCATGAAGGATCCCGGCTTCCACTGCGGCGGGTCCGCCAGCCACATGGCCAGCGCGTCGGGATCCTCCGCTTCCAGGGTGGAGCCGGCGAACGACCCCCGGCTGGCAAAGTGCGTGAGCTCGGGCCCGATGGCGATGACGTTGGACACGGAGCTGTTGTTCACGCCCCGGATGAGATGGCAGGCCGAGCAGGCGAGGCTGTTGAAGAGCTCAAGACCCTCGGCCTCGAGTGACCCGGCGGTCGGTTCGACTGCCGGGAGGTCCTGGGCCGCCAGCCACGCCTCGAAGTCGGACGGCTCCTTGGCGATCACGCGCATGCGCATCCGGGCGTGCGAGAGCCCGCAGAACTCGGCGCAGTGCCCGAAGTACTCACCGGGCTCGTCGGCCAGCATGAGGAGGGTCGTCTCCTGGCCGGGGACGAGGTAGCGCTTGCCGTTGAGTTTGGGGATCCAGAAGTTGTGGAGAACGTCGTCGGACTCCATCGACAGGCAGACTTCCTGGTCGGTGGGGATCACCAACTCGTTGGCGGTCCAAATGCCGGCCTCCGGGTAGCGGTACTCGAACCACCACTGGTGCCCGATGACGTCGACGTGGTAGGCGTCGGGCGCACACTCGGTGTACTTGAACACGCGCGACACGGTGGGCACGGCGATGGCGGCGAGGATGAGAATGGGGATGACCGTCCACACGACCTCGAGCTTGGCGTTGCCGTGCACCTGCCGGGGTTCGGACTCGTCACCCTGGCGTGCCCGGAATCGGATGAGGAGGTATACGAGGCCGCCTTGGACGAGCACGAAGACGCCGGTGGCGATCCAGAACACGAGCCAGTAGAGGCCGGCCAGGTCCTCGGCAATCGGTCCTTCGGGGGCGAGTGAATCGAGGACGCCGTCCTGGATCGTGAGTGAGCAACCGGCCAGAACCACAGCCATGACGGCGAGTGGCACAAGCCGGCCAAACCCACGGATGCGATTCACGTCGTGTCCTTCCTCAGTACCCGGGGGCGACGCTCGTTGCACCGCCCGCCGCGGCGCGACGAAGGGCATACTAAGCACCGCCCATCGGCGTGCAAAGATTCTCCGGACGAACGGTTTTCCTCGGGCCGACACGCTCCCCTCCTCGACCTCATCGAGCTGCCGCCTCCACCGCGTCCCGCAGTTCGGCGTCACCCATCGCCCCCTCGAGACGGGCCACGACGACGCCGTCGGAACCGATCACGAACGTCCAGGGCTCCGACGGGAGGTCCCACTCCACCACGGCGGGGACGAGTTCGAGTCGCTCCGGGTCGTCGAGGTTCGTGTACACCTCGACGTGGATCCAGGTGATCGCCGCGTCCCCCAGGTCGGCCTTGAGCGCCTTGACCTGTTCCAGCATCGGACCGCAGGTGGCGGTCTGGCAGAAGGCCGGGGTGGCGAACACGAGCACGATCGGAGTGCCGAGCGTGAGCGCTTCGTCCAACGACACCGCGTACAGCGTCGGGTCGGGATCGGGATCGGTGGTGATGTCGGAGAGGTCGTCCTGGCCGGCATCCTCCAGGGTGGCGGTGGCGCTGGCGACGGCGGGCTCGCCGACGTCGGGGACGACGGAGTCCGCCTCGACCATGAACGGGGAGTCGGCGGTCGGCTTCCCACCGGTGGGCGTGAGGACGGCGTTCCAGATGCCGGCCTCGTCGAACGGGACCCGGGCCACGTACAGCCCGCGGACGCCTTCGAGCATCCAGATGAACTCGGTGGGGTGGGTCGTCGTCACGCCCGACGGACTCGTCAGCTCGAGGGTCGTGGGGATGTCCGGTCCGGAAAGGTCGGCACCGTCGTCGCCGCGGTGGGCGAGCACGAGTCGCTGCTCACCGACCCCGATGGAGCCTTGGCCGTTGGCGACGACCGCCAGGCCCTCGGACGCCGGGCTGCAGGCCGCGACGGCGAACGCGAGGACCACGAGGAGAAGGCGCATCGGCGCGAGCGTAGCCTGCCATCGACCGCTCGACGGGGGCCGCGGTACCCGGCGTACCGGGAACCCTGCCGCTAGCCTCCCGCGCCGTATGAGCGACGCACCCGTCATCACCGACCCCCTGGCTGCGCGCAGCGGCCTCGTCGACACCGTCCGGGTGTACATCGCCCTCACGAAGCCGAGGATCATCGAGCTGCTCCTCATCACGACGATCCCCTCGATGGTGCTCGCCGCCGGGCGATGGCCGTCCACCTGGCTCGTGCTCACCACGCTCGTCGGCGGTTCGTTCTCGGCAGCCGGCGCCAACGCTATCAACAGCTACGTCGACCGCGACATCGACCCGACGATGCGCCGCACCTCCCGCCGGCCCCTGGCCCGCAAGGTCGTGCCCCCGGATCACGCACTCGTGTTCGGCGTGGTCCTCGGGGCCATCGGCTTCGTGTGGTTGTGGATCACGACGAACCTCTTGGCCGCCTCCCTGTCCACGGCCGCCCTGCTCTTCTACGTCTTCGTCTACTCGATCTGGCTCAAGCGCAGCACCCCGCACAACATCGTGATCGGCGGGGCCGCCGGGGCCGCCCCGGTCCTCGTGGGGTGGGCCGTCGTGACCGGCTCTCTGGCCCTGGAGCCCTGGTTGTTCTTCGCGGTCGTCTTTTACTGGACGCCGCCGCACTTCTGGGCCCTGTCGATGAAGTACAAGGACGACTACGCGGCAGCGGGCGTGCCCATGCTGCCCGTCGTCCACGGCGAGGAGCGGACGGTGCGCTCGATCATTCGCTACGCCTCGATCCTGTTCCTCATCGCCGCCGCCCTCGGGATCGCCGCCGGCCTCTCGTGGCTCTACCTCTCGGTGGTGGTGATGTCGAGCGTGTGGTTCCTGTGGGAAGCCGTTCGCCTGTTGAGCGACACCTCGCGGGCGATGAAGGTGTTCCACTACTCCAACATCCACCTGACCCTCCTCTCGGCAGCCATGGTGGCCGACGTCCTCCTCTGATCCGGCCTCACTCCTCCCAACGGAACGTCTTGGAGGCGGCCAGGGGGGCAGCGATCGCCCACACCGCCAGCACGATCCACACCGACGCCGTCACTTCGCCGGCTCCGGTCGCCCACCGGAACAGGCCGGCCAAGGGGGCCGCCGGCAGGAGGTTGGACAAGGCGACGACCCCGTCGGAGAGATAGTCGGCGGGCACGAAGACATCTCCGATCCCCAGGAACACGAAGTAGAGGCCGTTGGCCAGGGCCAGGGTTGCCTCGGCCCGGAGGCGACCCGCCATCAACATGGCGAGCCCGGCCGGGCCCACGGTTCCCAACACGAGACCCGCCACCAACCCCAGGAGGCGCACGTCCGGCGCCCAGTCGAACACGGTCGCCGCCACGATCCAGAGCAGCGCCAGCTGCAGGACCTCGATCACGGCCACCGAGAGCGCCTTGGCCAGGATGAGCGTCAGGCGCGACACCGGGGTTGCCCCCAACCGCTTCAGCACACCGTACTTGCGCTCGAACCCGGTGGCGACCGCCAAACCCACGAACGCCGACGAGATGATGGAGAGGGCGAACAGCCCGGGGACGAGGGTCTCGATCTCGATCCCGAGGATGCCGGTCCACCCGACGAAGAACAGCAGGCCCAGTGGGATGAGGAACGTCAACAGGACCGACTCGCCGCGACGGAGCGTGATGAGGAGATCGGCCTTGGCAATCGCACGGAGGGACGTCATGCGTCGTCGTCTCCCGCGATTTCCAGGAAAACCTCTTCGAGGCCGGCCGCGCCGACCCGCACCTCGGTGAGGTGAACGGCGTGGGCGGCCGCCCAGGCCGCGACCGCGGCGATGATCTCGGGACTGGCCTCGACGTCCACGATGGCCGCGGCGTGTCCCAAGGCGCGCACCGGCGCCCCGATGTGGGTCCCGAGCGCCCGCGTGTCGAACGGGGCCGTTGCTTTGAGCCGAAGCTCCCCTCCCCCGGCCGTGAGTTCGTCGGGCGTCCCTTCGGCCAGGAGCCGGCCCCGGTTGACGATCCCGACCCGGTCTGCCAGGCGCTCGGCCTCTTCCATGTAGTGGGTCGTGAGCACCATCGTCACACCCTCGGACTGGAGGGCTTCGATGATCTCCCACGTCGTGCGCCGGGCGACCGGGTCCATTCCGGCGGTCGGCTCATCGAGGAAGACGAGTTCGGGGCGGCCGACGAGGGCAATCGCCAGCGAAAGCCGCTGCTTCTGCCCCCCGGAGAGCTTGCGGTAGATGGCCCGGCGGTGCTCGGTGAGGCCGACGAGGGCCAGGAGCCCGTCGACGTCGCGTGGCTCGGCGTGGAACGAGGCGAACAGCTCGAGCATCTCGACCACTCGGGCCCCGGGATAGAGGCCACCTTCCTGGAGCATGACGCCGATCCGCCGGTGGAGGTCCTCCTTGTGGGTGCCGGGATCGAGGCCCAAGACCGACACCGACCCCGCCGAGCGAGGCCGGAGTCCCTCGAGGATCTCGATGGTGGTGGTCTTGCCGGCGCCGTTGGGGCCCAGGAGGGCGTAGGTCTCCCCCACCTCGACCTCGAGGGAGAGGCCGTCGACGGCCGTGAAGCCGCCGTAGCGCTTCTCGAGCTGTTCGATGACGATCGCGCTCACGCAACCGCCTCGGCCAGCCGCATGATCGCGGCCGCGTACTCGGACGGGTGGGTGAGGGGGCCTTCGTGGCGGGCACCGATGATCTCGGCGACCTCGTGGAGGTTCGGGACGCGGCCAACGACCTCATACTGTGCCGTCGGCTGCACGATCTGGTCCTTCGTGTTGATGATGACGGTGGTGGGGGCCGTGATCTCCCTCAGCCACTCGGCCGAGTCGAACCGCGTCACCGCGAACCCGGCCTCCCAGTAGAGGGTGGCGTCGCGGTTGAGGTGCTCCTGCCAGAACCATCGGAGGTGCTCGGGGGCCACGGCCCGGCTGTCCTGGAGGATCTTCGTCCGCAGCCAGGAGTGCTCGATGCGGCTGACCCGACCGAACGCCCGCAGGACGATGATCCCCGCCCTGAGCGCGACGCCCTGCCATCCCTTCGTGCCCGGCGGGGTCGAGGCGGTGGCGGCCAGCACCAGTCCTCTGACGAGGTGTGGGTGCCTGCGGGCGAGGGACTGGGCGATCATGCCCCCCATCGAGTAGCCGACGACGACCGCCGACTCGATGCCCAGGGCCGCCATGACCCCGGCCGCGTCGTCGGCGTTGCCCGCGATGTCGTATCCACCTCGAATGTGGTCGGACTTGCCGGTGTTGCGGTTGTCGATGGCGACGACCCGGAACCGGTCGGCCATCTCGGGGATGAGGGCGTGGAAGACGACGAGGCTGTGGTCACCCCACCCGTGCAGGAGGACGATTGGCGGGGCCTCCGGCGGCCCCGCCTCGCGGACGAACAGTTCGAGGTCGCCCACGAACACCGACCGGCCCGGGAGCCGGAGCGGGTGGACCTGGCCGGCCGGGAACGAGGGTTGGGACTCGGGGCCGAACAGCCGCCACAGGAGCCACCCCGCAAGGAGCCGCTTGAGCACGTGCATGGACAGAGGCTATCGCCCCCCAGGGCACAGCCGAACCCGGGGGTCAGCCCGGCAACTTCACGTACTCGAAGTCGAGCGCCTTGCGATGGATGCCGCGGGCCGGGGGGGCGATCCACCCGGCGAACTCACCCGCTTCGTACGTGGGCCGCATGAGGTCGGCGATGAACTCCTGGTCATCGCTCGTCGGGAGCCACTCGGCCTCCCGCCCGGCCCAGGTCTCCTCGGGGATCACCGCACCATCCGGGGCGATGCGATGCTCGCCGAACTCCCCGATCGCCCGGTTGAAGGCCACGTGGGGCAGGTTGATCTCGAACTCGATCCCCTCGTCGGCTATGAACCGGTTCCACCGGCGGATGCCCCCGCTGCAGTCGTCCGCGAAGTCGTCCCGCAGGCGGGCGTTGAGCGCGGACAGCGCCGGTACCGGGACGCCCTCGACCCTTCCGTCAACCATCTGGGGGACGACATACGAGTCGTCGGTGAGGCGGTGGTCGTCTCCGAGTTGGTCCTCGTGGTACCGCCCCTTGAGCCCGGCCGTGTAGTAGGTGGCGGCGTTGGTGGACACCTCCGAACCGAACAGGTCGAGCGTCACCGAGAAGTGGAGGTTGGCCTTGCGCTGGATGAGGGGAAGTGGGATCACCCCGAGGCTGCGGACGGCCTCCTCGTCGTAGGGGTCCTCGATACCGGCCCGTTTCATCGCCTGGGCCGTCGCCTGCACGATCCGGCCGACGCCGGTCACCCCCACGAACATGTGATGGGCTTCCTCGGCCAGCATGAATCGGCACGTGCGGGAGAGTGGATCGAAGCCGGACTGGGCCAGGGCCTCCAGCTGCATCTTGCCGTCCCGGTCGGTGAAGAACGTGAACATGAAGAACGAGAGCCAGTCGGGTGTCTCCTCGTTGAATGCACCAAGCATGCGGGGGGTGTCCTCGTCACCGGACCTGCGCTCGAGGAGCGCTTCGGCTTCCTCCCGCCCGTCACGTCCGAAGTACTTCTGGAGGAGGTAGACCATCGCCCACAGGTGGCGGCCTTCCTCGACGTTGACCTGGAAGAGATTGCGCATGTCGTAGAGCGACGGGGCCGTCCGCCCCAGGATCCGCTGCTGTTCGACCGAGGCCGGCTCGGTGTCGCCCTGGATGACGATGAGCCGCCGGAGCATCGACCGGTACTCCCCGGGGACCTCCTGCCACACCGGCTCGCCCTGGTGCTCGCCGAACCCGATCCGGCGATCCTCGACGTCCGGGGCGAGGAGGATGCCCCACCGATACTCGGGCATCTTGACGTAGCCGAACTTGGCCCAGCCCTCCTTCTCCACCGAAATGGCCGTGCGCAGGTAGACGTCGGCGGTCTGGAAGCCGTCCGGGCCCATCTCCATCCACCAGTCGATGTAGCCGGGATGCCACTTCTCCAGGGCCCGTTGCAGCTTGGGGTCTTCGCGGAGTCCCACGTTGTTGGGGATCAGGGCGGCGTAGTCGACTGCGGTCATGATCGGCGTCTCCGTGGTCTCGAGTCCTGCGGTCCAACCCTATCGGAGGATTGCTCACACTCGCTTGGGGTCGTACGTCGGGCGGAGTCCGCTCCCATACATCTTGAGGGCTCCGTCCTCTCCCGCCGCCGACGGACGCTGGAAGATCCAGTTCTGCCACGCCGTGAGGCGACCGAAGATCTTCGTCTCCATCGTCTCCGGCCCCGGGAATCGCAGGTTCGCCTCCATCCCGGTGAGCGAGTCCGCGGAGAAGGCGGTACGGGCCTCCAGCACGAGGCGGATCTCGTCCTCCCAGTCGAGGTCGTCCATGGCGTCGGTGAGCAGACCGGCCTCGTTGGCGGACTCGGCGTCGAGGTCGACACCCTTGCGTTCCTCGAGTCGCTCGACGACGCCGTCGTGACCCCAGAATCGCGTCTGGAGCCTGGTGAGCCCGTTGGGCATGGTGAGCGGCCCGAAGTTCAGGTCGGTCAGGCGCAGCGTGGCCGGGCGGCGGTCGTCGTTCTCGAAGCCACCGATGAGGCCGTAGCTTCGGTCCACCGCGAACAGGATGTCCGCCAGGAACCCGACGTAGCAGCTGCCCGGGGTCATGAAGGCCACCGTCGTACGCGACGTGACGTCCAAACGCTTGAGGAGGCGGCGCCACAGGAGAACGATCTCCCGTGCCAACCAGTGGCTCCACCAACTGCTGGCGAGGAACTCGTCGTGCTCGGCCACGAGTGCCGGGGCGCCCTCGGTCTGGAAGATGAGGGTGCCAATCGTCAGCTCGTTGAGACGCAGGTGGAGCAGGGCGTCGTCGAGTTCCCGGGCCAGGGCGAGCGGCCAGTACGCGTCCCCGACGGACGGCAGGTCCAGGACGTCGGTCGGTGGAGCGTCCAAGGGCCCTCGCAGCGTGACGGTGGCGATGCCCTGCCCGCGGTCGATCTCGACCGAGACCCACTCGTACTCGATCCGATCCCCGTCGATGGTCCGCTCGATGCGCGTGAGTTCGATCCCGGGCCCCCCGGGTCGATCCGTGGCCGAGGCAACCTCCTCGGCCCGGGCTTCGACGTACTCGGTGAACTGCGACGTCGGCACGGTGACGTCCACGAGGCCCCAATCGACGGCCTTCTGGCCCCGGACGCCTTCCTCGGTGGTGCAGAAGACGTCGGCGAGGTCACGCCGGACGAGGCGCTTGTCGGTGAGCCGGGTCAGCCCACCGGTCCCGGGGAGGACGGCCAGGAGCGGCACCTCGGGTAGCGAAACGGCGGCGCTCCGATCGTCCACGAGGATGATCTCGTCGCACGCCAGCGCCAGTTCGTAGCCACCGCCGGCGGCGGTCCCCCCCACCGCGGCCAGGTACACCTGGTGCGAGTAGGCGCTGGCCTCCTCGATGCCGTTGCGGGTCTCGTTGGTGAACTTGCAGAAGTTGACCTTGTGGGCGTGGTCTGCCTTGCCGAGCATCCGAATGTTCGCCCCGGAGCAGAACACCCTGTCCTTGAGCGAGTCGATGACGACGGCCCCCACCTCGGGGTGCTCGAAGCGCAGGCGCTGGACCGCATCGGCGAGCTCGATGTCGACACCGAGGTCGTAGGAGTTGAGCTTCAGCTCGTAGTCGCCGAGGATCGGCACATCGGCGTCCACGTCCATCGAGAGGTGGGCGTGGCGACCGTGGAAGGTGAGCTTCCAGTGGCGGTACTCGTCGGGGTGGGTGCGGAAGTCGATGAGCATCGGGCGTCCGTCGTCGGGGGGTTTGACGGTAGCGTCCGTCGAGAGCTTGTCACGGTGGTACTCGGTGCAGGTCCAGCCATCGGGAAGGGATCAGCTCGTTCGCCTCACCTCGATCCCGACGCGGGCGAGCTCGTCGAGGAACGGACCGAACGGCACGTCGATCAGTGGCGACAGGAGGCCCCGCTTCGTGATGCGGGAGGTGCCGATGAGTGTGGCGACGATGGCGGCGGTGTACCCGGTGGTGCGACCCATGGCGAGGATCCCGGTGGCCAGGTCGCGCCGGTCCACCACCTCCCAGGTCGAGCGTCCCGGCCTTCCCCCCCGCGAGCCGGCCACCTCCACCCGCACGATCGCGACGTCGCGTTCGCCGGGGCCGTAGGCCAACCGCGGGCCGAGGGCCTCCGCCAGGAACGCGCGGCGGTGAACCTCCATGCCTGCCACCGTGACCGGGTCGTCATCGAGCAGGCCGAGATCGACGAGGTCCTTCCAGAACGCAGCATGCCCGGGCCACCTCATCGAGTAGCGGCCGGCGCGTCGAAGGCCGGCCACCTCGATCCCGAGCCGCCGGACGTACTCGACGACGTCGCCGTTGGGGAACGCCTCCAGGGTCCCGACCCCGGCGATGTCGACGGTGTGGACGTTGGCAGGTGCGAACATCTCGTCGGCGGGTACCGGGACCACGCGCCCGTCCTCGATCACCGTGCCCGCTCGGTGATAGGAGTCGAGGACCCCTTGGAACGTCCAGGACACCTTGTACTTGAGGGGGTTGTCGGCGGCGGCGGGCTCCGGGACACCGGCCCCGTAGCTGACGATCTCATCGATGGAATCCCAACCTCGAGCAGCCTCGCCGAGGAGGATGAGGTCGAGGCCGGGGTCGAGGCCGCACTCGGGGATGATCGACACGCCGTTGGCGACTGCCCGGGCCCCGAGCCGAGCCAGGCCCGGTGAGACGAAGAGGGCATTCACGAGGTGCACCCCCCGGGCCACCGCCGAACGGGCGACCGTCTCGGCGAACCGAGGCGGCAGCAGATCGATGGCCACGTCCACACCGGAACCCAGGAGTTCGGCGATGGAATCCGGGTCGGCGGCGTCGAGCGAACGGGCAGAAACGCGCTCGTACCCCATCGCCCGGGCGTGGCCCTCGAGGCCCACGAGGTCGGCGTCGGCCGCGACCACCTCGGACACGGTGTCGTGGTGCATGAGGAAGTGCAGGGCTGCCTTCCCCTGCATCCCCACGCCGAGCAGCAGCACCTTCATCGCGGGGACGCTACCGAGCCCGTCATGGGTGGCCCGTGGGTGCCTCGGGATGAGCGTCCGGGCCGTCGGTCCCGGTGATGATGCGGGCCCCGTGCCGGAACGTCAGGTAGCTCCAGGCCCAGGAGAAGAAGACGAACACACGGTTGCGGAAGCCGATGAGGTAGAAGATGTGGACGGCCATCCACAAGGCCCAGGCGACGACTCCCCCGAACCGGAGGCGACCGAAGTCGGCGACACCCCGGGCCCGGCCGATCGTTGCCAGGGCACCCTTGTTGCGGTAGCGGAAAGGGCGGCGGGGCCGGCCCCGCAGGTCGGCGGCCACCTGGTCGGCGACGTGCCGTCCTTGCTGCATGGCCGCCGGCGCCACCCCCGGCACGGTTCGCCCCATCGAGGTGACCGCGGCCAAATCGCCGATGACGAACACGTTGCGGTGCGCCGCGATCGACAGGTCGGCATTCACGCGGACCCGCCCCGCTCCGTCGCGCTCCGTGCCCAGGGTGGCCCCCAGGCTGGAGGCAGCCACCCCGGCCGCCCACAGGACGGTGCGGGACCTCACCTGCTCACCACTCGCAAACGTGACCCCTGTCTCGTCGACGTCGGAGACCATCGTGCCCGTTCTCACCTCGACGCCGAGGTCCTCGAGCTGGCGTCGAGCGCTTCGTGACAGCCGCTCGGGGTACTGCGGAAGGACGCGGCCGGCACCCTCGACGAGGATGACCCTCGCCCGGGAGGGGTCGATGCGGTGGAAGTGGCGACCGAGGGAGTGAACGGCGATCTCCTGGATCGCCCCGGCCAGCTCGACACCGGTCGGGCCTGCACCGACGATCACGAAGGTGAGCCATTCCTCCTTTCGCTTCGGCTCGAGTTCGGCTTCCTCGAAGGCGCCGAGAATGCGCCGCCGGATCACCAGGGCGTCCTCCACCGTCTTGAGGCCGGGGGCGACGTCGGCCCATTCGTCCTTGCCGAAGTACGAGTGACGGGCCCCGGTGGCGACGACGAGATAGTCGAAGGAGAGGGTAGGACCCCTGCCCAGGGTCACCGTGGTCGCTTCCAGGTCGATCCCGATCACCTCGTCGAGGAGGATCGACGTCACGTTGCGCTGTCGCTGGAAGATGGCCCTGATCGGGTAGGCGATGTCCGACGGGTTGAGTGCAGCCGACGCCACTTGGTAGAGGAGGGGCTGGAAGAGGTGGAAGTTGCGCCGATCGATGATCGTGACGTCGACCGGGAGACCGCGCAGGCCCTTGGCGGCGTTGAGGCCGGCAAAGCCGGCGCCAACGACGACGACCCGCGGTCTGCTCATCGCAGGAGGATCCTGCTCGGTCCGGCGACGACTTCACCCACCACGACGCCGCCCACGGCCAGCAAGGGGGACTCGGCTCCCGGGGCGACCGCCACCAGGAGACCGCCGCTCGTCTGGGCATCGGCGAGGACGCGGAGGGTCGAGGGGTCCACGTCGTGCGCCTCGGTGTAGGCCAGCGCGGCCTCGTGGTTGCGCTGGCTCCCGCCCGGCCAGATCCCGTCAGCGGCCAAGCGCTCGACTCCGGGCAGGAACGGGACCGCCGACACCGTGATCACAGCCGACACCCCCGAGGCCACGAGAAGCTCGTGGAGGTGACCGAGCAACCCAAACCCGGTGACGTCGGTGGCGGCGTGCGCATTGCACGTGAGCATCGCGTCGCCCGCATCCCGGTTGAGGGCGGACATCGTGGCAACGGCGGTCACGACGAGCTCGGCCGGTGCCACGCCCCGCTTGATGGCCGTCGAGATGATCCCTGTGCCGAGGGGCTTGGTGAGGACGAGTACGTCGCCCGGCAGGGCCCCGGAGGAGGTCACGTACCGACCGCCCGGCGCAATGCCCGTGACGGCAAACCCGTACTTCGGTTCCCGGTCGTCGATGGAGTGACCACCGATCACCGTGCACCCGGCGGAGGCCATCACGTCCATCCCGCCCTCGACGACGGCGTCGAGCACGTCGAACGGGAGGTCATCGCGGGGCCACCCCACCAACTGGAGCGCCGTGAGTGGGGAACCGCCCATCGCGTACACGTCGCTCAGGGCGTTGGCGGCCGCGATCCGCCCCCAGTCGTAGGCGTCGTCCACGACCGGGGTGAAGAAGTCCACTGTCTGGACGAGGATGTCGCCCGAGGGCGCGCGGAAGAGCCCGGCATCGTCGGGGGCCTCGAGCCCGACGACGAGGTCTGGGTGCCGCGTGGCAGGTGAGTTGTGCAGTGGCGCCAGGACCTGGGCCAATTCAGCGGAGCTGAGCTTGCAGGCTCAACCGGCGCCGTGGCTCCAGGCGGTGAGGCGAACGGGGTCCATGGGCGTCAGGGTACCGGCGGGCCGAGGTCGGCTGGGGGTGGGCCACTCCGATCCGCCCCCACATCGAGCGACCTAGGATGCCGCCCATGTCTCACGCTGATACCGACAAGCTGGCACTTGATCCCCACGACTTCCTGGCGATCGACTCCGTGCTGTCCGACCAGGAGAAGCTCATTCGCGACACCGTCAAGGACTGGGTCGGCAAGGAGATCGACCCCCATGTCGGCGAATGGTTCGAGGACGCCACACTCCCCGACGACCTCGGTCGCAAGATGGGCGAGATCGGCCTCCTCGGCATGCACCTGGAGGGATACGGCTGCGCCGGCACGTCGGCAGTCGAGTACGGGCTGGCCGCCCTCGAGTTGGAGGCCGGGGACTCCGGGGTTCGGTCGTTCATGAGCGTGCAGGGGTCGCTCGCCATGTTCCCGATCTGGAAGTACGGCTCGGAGGAGCAGAAGGAAACCTGGCTGCCGGGCATGGCCACCGGCGACCTCATCGGGTGCTTCGGCTTGACCGAGCCCGATTCCGGCTCGGACGCCGCCAACATGCGGACCACGGCCCGCCAGGGACCGGGGGGCGACTGGATCCTCAACGGGACGAAGATGTGGATCACGAACGGCAACGTCGCCGACGTCGCCGTCGTGTGGGCCCGGGCGGACGACGGAACGATCCGGGGCTTCATCATCCCCACCGACACGGCCGGGTTCAGTGCCAACAAGATCGTCCACAAGATGTCATTGCGGGCGTCGCACACTGCCGAACTCGTGATGGACGACGTCCGACTCCCCGCGGACGCGGTGCTCCCGGGCGTGGCCAGCATGCGTGGTCCGCTCTCGTGTCTCTCCGAGGCTCGATTCGGGATTCTCTTCGGGGCGATGGGCGCGGCCCGCTCGTGCTACGAGGCCGCACTCGCCTACGCCCAGGAGCGGGAGGCCTTCGGTGGCCCGATCTCACGCTTCCAACTCACCCAGCAGCGCCTCGTCGAGATGCTCGTGCGCGTCAACCGGGGAACGCTCCTCGCCCTCCATCTCGGCCGCCTCAAGGACGAGGGCCGCCTGGCTCCCGCCCAGGTCTCCTTCGGCAAGATGGACAACGTGCGAGAGGCGATGTGGGTGGCTCGCGAGGCCAGGTCCCTCATGGGCGCCAACGGCATCACCCTGGAGTACGCCCCGATCCGCCACATGGTGAACCTCGAGAGCGTGTACACGTACGAGGGCACGAACGAGATCCACCAACTCATCCTCGGACAGGCGATCACGGGGCACGCGGCCTTCAGTTGAGAAGGAGCCAGTACGTCGGCCTGGCGTGGGCCGGGGTCTCGTCGATCCTGTTCGGGACCGCCCTCACGGTGGCCGGGGCGACCTTCGAATTCCTTGATCCGCTCGAAGTGATCGCGGTGAGAATGGTCGGCGGCGGCCTCATCTGCCTGCCGTTCGTGGCCGGTCACCGGTTCCGGTTCGGTCGGGACTTCCGGTATGTGCTGCTCATCGGCGCCGGGATGGCGATGCTCAACCTCGCCATCTATTCGGCGATCACGCGCATCGGGGTGGGGCCGGCCGCTGGACTCCAGTTCCTGGGACCCGCCTTCGTCGTGGTCTGGAAGCGGGTCCGGCACCACATCCGCTACGGCTGGCGCATGGGGGCGGCGGTCACCGTCGGGGTCACCGGCGCCGCCCTCCTGGGCAAGGCGTGGATCGTCGAGTCGTTCGACGCCATCGGGATCGCCCTGGCGCTGGGGTCGGGGTTGGGGTTGGCCGTCTACCTCGTGATCGCCGAGGACCTCAACCAGCGCCATTCGCCCCTGTCGGTGACGACGGCGGCGATGGTCATCGGTGGGGTGACCATGCTTGCGTTCGTTCCCCTCGATCTCATGGAGCGGGTGCCGCCCACCGGCTGGTGGCTGATCGCCTGGATTGCCACGCTGGGGATGGCCGTCCCGTTCCTCATCGAGGTCACGGCCCTGCGGACGGCACCTGCCGAGAAGGTGGGCCTCGTGATCACGCTCGAGCCGTTCTCGGCCGCCTTCTCGGCGTGGCTCTTCCTGGCCGAGACCCTCCACGGGCTGCAGGTCGTCGGCATGCTCATGGTCGTCGTCGCCGTGGTCGTGAGCGGCCGTCTCCGGCCGCACACGATCGGGCCGAGCAGGACCCGGCGGGTGACGTGAGGGAGGTCACCACTCCAGGAGGACCTTCCCGCACTCCCCGGAAGCGACGAGGTCGAACGCCTGCTCATACTCGTCGAACGCGAACCTGTGGGTGATGACGGGCCTGATGTCGAGTCCGCTCTGCAGCATGGCCGCCATCTTGTACCAGGTCTCGAAGATCCTCCGTCCGTAGATCCCCTGCATCGTGAGGCCCTTGAAGATGACATCGTTGAGGTCGAGGGTGACGTGCTTGGAGGGGATGCCCAGGATCGCCACCCGTCCCCCGTGGTTCATGACGTCGAGCAGTTGGTTGATGGCCGTTTCGTGCCCCGACATCTCCAGGCCGACATCGAAGCCTTCGGTCATGCCGAGATCTGCCATGACGGAGGTCGGGTCCTCGTTGCGCACATCGATGACCCGGTCGGCCCCCAACTCGGCTGCCAGCCGTAGCCGATAGGGGTTGACGTCGGTGACCACGACGTGCCGGGCCCCGATGTGATGGGCGATCGCGGTGGCCATCATCCCGATCGGGCCAGCCCCGGTGATGAGGACGTCCTCTCCGACCATGTCGTAGGCCAGGGCCGTGTGGGTGGCGTTGCCGAGTGGATCGAGGATGGCCGCCACGTCGTCGTCGATGTGGTCCGGGAGCGGGAACACGTTGGCGGCCGGGATGACGAGGTACTCGGCGAACGCACCATCACGGGTCACGCCGACCCCTCGATGGTTGTGACAGAAGTTGCGACGGCCACCCCGGCAATTGCGGCAGTGCCCGCAGGTGATGTGTCCTTCGCCGGACACCCGTTGACCCACGTCGAGGCCGTCCACGTCGGCGCCGAGTCGAACGATCTCGCCCGTGAACTCGTGCCCGACGATCATGGGGACAGGGATCGTGGCCTGGGCCCACTCGTCCCAGCGCATGATGTGGAGATCCGTGCCACAGATCGACGCCTTGGCCACCCTGATGAGGACGTCGTCGTCGCCGGGACGCGGGACCTCTTCGTCGTCCGAGAAGCGCAGGCCCGGTTCGGGCAGGGCCTTGAGGAGTGCCCGCATCAGATGACCCCCAGGTCGCGGCCGACCTTGACGAAGGCGTCGACGGCCGCGTCAACGTGGGCCGTGGTGTGGGCGGCCGACATCTGGGTTCGGATCCGGGCCTGGCCGCGGGGAACGACCGGGAACGAGAACCCGACGACGTAGACGCCCTCGTCGAGGAGTCGGTCCGCCATCTCGGTCGCCAACGCCGCGTCCCCGATCATCACCGGGATGATCGGGTGCCCGGAGCCGGCCAGGGTGAAACCGGACCGGGCCATCCGCTCCCGGAACCGGGCGGAGTTGGCGTGCAGCGACTGGCGAAGATCGCCACTCTCGGCGAGCAGATCGAGGACCCGCAGGGAGGTGACGGCGATGACGGGGGCGAGGCTGTTGGAGAACAGGTACGGACGCGACCGCTGACGCAGCCACCCGATGATCTCCGACCGTCCTGAGGTGTAGCCGCCGGACGCCCCTCCCAGGGCCTTGCCGAGGGTGCCGGTCACGATGTCGACGCGGTCCTGGGTTCCGCTCGCCTCGGGTGTTCCGCCGCCGTTCTCCCCGACGAACCCCACGGCGTGCGAATCGTCGACCATCACGATGGCGTCGTGGCGGTCGGCCAGTTCGCAGATGGCCGGCAGGTCGGCGATGACACCGTCCATCGAGAAGACCCCGTCGGTGGCGATGAGCCGATAGCGGGCCCCCGAGGCCGCCTGCAGTTGGGCCTCCAGGTCTGCCATGTCGTTGTTGGCGTAGCGATACCGCCGAGCCTTCGAGAGCCTCACTCCGTCGATGATCGAGGCGTGGTTGAGGGCGTCGGAGATGACGGCGTCCTCCTCGTCGAGGATCGTCTCGAAGAGCCCGCCGTTGGCGTCGAAGCAGGAGGAGTAGAGGATCGTGTCGTCGGTCCGCAGGAACCGGCTGATCCGGTGCTCCAGTTCCCTGTGGACCGTGTTGGTCCCGCAGATGAAGCGCACCGACGCCATGCCGTATCCGTGCGTGTCGAGGGCCGCTTGGGCGGCGGCCACCAGGTCGGGGTGGTTGGCGAGGCCGAGGTAGTTGTTGGCGCACAGGTTGATGGCCCGGCTGCCGTCGGCCAGGGTGATGACGGCGTCCTGGGGGGAGTCGAGCAGGCGTTCCTGCTTGTGGAGCCCCTCCCGCCGGAGGTCGTCGGTTCGGCCCGCGAGGTCCTCGAGGAATCGCATGGTGGAAGCCTACGACGTCGAACGAGTCCGATCCGTCGGCCGGCCGGCTCCGCGTCGGCGCCGACTCAGCAACTCGGGGAGGCCCAGGGCCACGCCGGTTGCTCCCGCGGCCGCGGCAGTTCCACCTCCGACGAGGACCTCCGGGAGCGCAGCCGGGATCGTGTCGCAGACGCACACGACATCGTCCTCGGGGTGGGGTTCGACGATGCCGGTGCCGGGTGTCTCGCCGGTCGCGGCCTCCACGATGTGGTGCATCCGCTCGACGAGGAGCTCGGTGTAGTCGTCGCGGCTGTATCCGTATGACTCATCGGACATCCCTCCGATGAGGTGGGCCCCGGCGTGGGTGAACGCCAGTTGGGCGAACTCGAACCGGGCGATCCACGCCCCGTCACCGAGGGCAGGGAACGCAGCGACCGCGGTCGCCGCGTCGGCGGAGGTACGGAGGGCGTCGCTGGCGGCCTTGGCATCCGCCGCCGACCCCATGCGGTAGATCCCCACCGAGATCATCGTGCCGTCGAAGTACTGCCATCGGTTGGCGCACCCGGCGACGGCGCCGGGCACGACGACGTCGAAGGGCTCGAGCCCGAGGATCGTGAGTTCCATGTCGACCCCCGTCGCCCCCAGCATCCAGCTGCCATCAGCCGGGGTCAGGTCGCACATCGCTTCGTCGGCGGGGTCCGCCATGGTCTGGGCGAAGGCCGTGACCGGGGTCACCAAGACTGCGGCGCAGACGCCGACAACGACAGCCAACCTCTTCACGTCACGCGCTCCCTCAACCCACGATGATCGTCCCCGACCATACCGCGACGGTGGCGCCGACGCCCGTCAGCGAGCTCAGTAGGTGCGGAAACCCCACTCGAGCTCATCGACCGTCACCACACCCGAAGTGCTCTCGATGAGCACCCGCACCCGTTGATCCTGTGCCCACTCCACGAGGGTCCGGCCCGGACCGGGGGCCCATACGAAGACCCCGTTGACGGCGCCACCGCGATCGACTTCGTCCAGGGGGACCTCGATGAACACTCCGTCGACGGGTACGAAGATCCGCACCTCATAGCCCGGCTCGACGTCGACGGTGAGGGGGACCTGACGGGGCACCTGGTCGCCGGGGCCGGGAGCCAGTCGTTCGACCTGGGGGGGAATGGCGAGTTCGTCGCCGTGCGGCCAGTAGGCCCACGCCACGGCAACCGTCGCCACGAGGAGCAGACCCAGTCCGGTCATGACGAGGCGGTGTCGGTCCATGAGTATCGATTCTCGCCCATCCGGACGGTTACCGGCCGGATCGAGAGCCCGCCACCGCCGGCACCGGAGGAGGGGTGCCGGCGGCTGGAGCCCACCTACTCGACGCCGAGCACGAAGTCACCCGAGACCGAGGCGAACGAGAGCCGACGCTCGATCCTCGTTTCACCGGCCGGTGGGGAGGGCGTGTCCGGCAGACGGATGTCGCCGGACATCGACCGGAGGCTGAGGTCCGCCCGGGTCCCGGTGGGGACTGCGAGCCGGGCACTGCCCGACACCGTCCTGATCCACAGGTCGTGGCCGGTCCACAGTCCGAGGATGATGTCCCCGGACGCCGACTTGGCCCGGACGTCGCCGGATGCCTTCTCGATCCGCACGTCGCCCGAGGCGGTGTTCACCTGGAGGTCACCTCTGACCTTCTTGACCCGGACGTCACCGGAGGCGAGGCTGGCCTTGACGGCTCCCCCGACCACCGAGGCGCTGATGTCACCGGAGGCCGACTTGGCCTCGAGACTCCCGGCCACCTTGGCGAGACGGAGATCCCCGGAGGCAGTGCTGCACCTGACCTCTCCCAACCCGACGTCTGCCAGGAGGTTGGCCGATGCCGTGGCAAGCCGCAGGTCGGATCCCGTCGGCAGCTGGACCCGGATGGTCACGCCACCCCCGAAGCCGAGGAATCTCCGGTCATGGTCCTTGTGGGAAATCGTGATGTCGTCGCCGACCGCGGTCACCTCCACCTGGTCCGCGCCCTTGCCCTCGACCTCGACCGTGACCGTGGGGTCGGGTGACTCGGTCAGGCGGACGGTGCCACTGGGGACGGTGACAACGAGGTTGGCGGTTTCGCCGCTGAGGGCGAACCGTTCGGTGATGGGTGTCATAGGTCGAAGCTCCCGGAGACGGAGGAACCAGAGGCACGGGTCCTGGCCTTGCCGGATAGGGCCTTGACGACCCAGGCGTTGACGGAGTCGCCGCCCATGCCGGCGGCCTCCTCCACGAGGGCCTTGAGTTGGGCAGGGAGTCGGAGCGTGATGCGGGCGTCCAGGTCGCCGGGATCGACGTCACCGGTGGCGGCAGGGTCGTCGCTGATGCGCAGGACGGGATCGTCGCCGTCGAGCACGACCTCGACGGTGCGGTCACCGAGTTGTGCCCCGACTTCCTCGGCCGCTTGGCGGGCGAGTTGGAGTCCTGCCTCCCGCAGGGCGGGTCCCAGCGACGCCACGAGGACCGAGCCCGCCTCGCGGACGGCCGGGTCGGTGGCGAACCGGAGCTGTGACTCCACGGCGGCCTCCACCGAGGCCATGATGACGTCGAGGTTCATCGACGCCCTCCCAGGGCCGGGCCGCGCCTCACCGGCCACCGGGACCGTTCCCGGCGATCGGGGACCCGGGGTGAGGCCACGGTCTGGGTGATCGCCCGGTGGAAGTCCCGGGCCACGGCTGGATCCAACATGTCTGACTCCTTGGTTGTGCGACGAAGTGATGTCATAACGACATCGTCATGATGTCATACCGATGTCATCTTGTCAAGGTGGACACTCCGGATACCCTGAGGAGGTGACGAGTCCCCTCGACCCGACCCCCCGCTCCTAGGCTGACGGGGTGCGGATCAACCCCATCCTCGACCGCCTGGGCGAGAATCCGATGGCGGCGCTCCACGAGCGGGCCAGGGGTGCGGCCGGGCCGATCCTCGACTTCACGGTGGGTGACCCGCGCGAGCCGACCCCGGCAAGCATCCGCGACGCCCTGCGGGCAGCCGTTCCCGCCACGTCCCAATACCCGCTGGCGGCCGGCCTCCCGCAGGCCCGGGAAGCGGTCGCCGGGTACGTCCGGCGGCGGCTCGGGGTGGACGTGGATCCGGAGTCGCAGGTCATCATCACCGGCGGATCGAAGGAAGCGGTCTTCCACGCACCGGCCGCCCTGTGCGAGCCCGGCGGGGAGGCGATCGTGATCTGCCCGACGCCCGGCTACCTGCCCTGTGCCCGGGGAGCGCTCCACGCCGGGGTCACGCCTCACCTCCCCGTTCTCTCGGGGGACTTCGTCCTCCGCCCCGACGACATCGATGGGGACGTGTGGGACCGGGCGGAGATCCTGTGGACGAACTACCCGCACAACCCCTCGGGGGCGGTCATCACCGAGCCAGACCTCAAGGCCCTGATGGAGCGGGCTGCAGCCCACGACTGCTGGGTGGCGGCCGACGAGTGCTACCTCGACGTCTACGAGGAGGACCCTCCCATCAGCGCGCTCCAGTTGGCGGACCGAGACCTCACCGGGGTGCTGTCGTTCCTCTCCAACTCGAAGCGGGATGGCATGACCGGCTACCGGGTGGGGGCCGTCGTCGGTGACGCCCGGGGCATCGAGGCGATGCGAAGGCTGAAGCAGGTGGCGGGGACGACGCCGCCGGAGTTCGTGCAGGAGGCGGCCATCGCCGGTTGGTCGGACGATCGACACGTCGTTGAGCGCAACGCGGTCTTCGCCGCCAAGCGCCGCATCCTGGGGCCGGTGTTCAAGGCCGCCGGCTTCCACGTCGTCGGGTCGACCGCCGGTCTCTACCTGTGGGTGGACGTCGGCGACGACCTCGGGGTGTCCGATCGCCTCCTGGAGGGCGGCATCATGGTGACCCCGGGACGGGTGTTCGGACCCGGGGGCGAGGGGCACATCCGTCTTGCCCTCGTTCCCACCATCGACGAATGTGTCCGTGCCACCGAGGAGATCCGCCAATGTCTGACCAGCACCTGATCGAGGCCGCCTACGACGATCGGTCGGTCATCGGTGACGCCGCGGCAGCCGTCGAACGCACCATCGCCGCCCTCGACCGCGGGGAGGTGAGGATCGTCGAACCCACGGCGGAGGGCTGGGTCGTCAATGAGTGGGCGAAGAAGGCGGTCCTCCTGTACTTCGCCGTGGCCGAGTTGACGGAGATGCGAGCCGGCCCGTTCGTGTACCACGACAAGATCCCGACCAAGTCCGACCTGGCTGCACAAGGGGTGCGGGTCGTACCTCCTGGGACCGTCCGCTACGGGGCGTTCTGCGAGCCGGGCGTCGTCGTCATGCCCGGGTACGTCAACATCGGGGCCTGGGTGGGGGCGGGAACGATGGTCGACACGTGGGCGACCGTCGGGTCATGTGCCCACATCGGACGTGGCGTCCACCTGTCGGGCGGCGTGGGCATCGGTGGCGTGCTCGAGCCCCCGGGGGCGGTCCCCGTCATCATCGAGGACGGTGCCTTCGTCGGGAGTCGAGCCATCGTGGTCGAAGGTGCCCACATCGGCACCGAGGCGGTCCTCGGCGCCAACACGACGATCACCGCCTCGACCCCTATCTACGACGTCACCACCGCCGAGCGCCCCGAGTATCGCGGCGAGGTCCCCCCGCGAGCGATCGTCGTGCCCGGCACCCGCACCCGCGAGTTCCCGGGCGGTGCGGCCCAGCTCCAATGCGCGTACATCATCGGGTGGCGGAACGAGTCCACCGACCGCAAAGTGAGCCTCAACGCGGCCCTCCGGGACCATGGGGTGAGTGCGTGACCGGGCCGACCCGACGGTGACGTGGGCCTACTTCGACCTCGACGGCACCCTCACCGACCCGTTCGAGGGCATCAGTCGATCGGTGGTGCACGCCCTTCGACCGTGGGGCCTCACCCAGACGCCCGACGAACTCCGAGGCTGGGTGGGTCCCCCACTCCGGGACTCCTTCCGGGGCGTGGGCCTGTCCGCCGACGAGGCCGAGGAGGCGATCGAGCGTTTCCGCGTCCGGTACTTCGACGTCGGCTGGGCCGAGAACCGGGTCTTCGGGGGGATCCCGGAGGCCCTGGAGGCCCTGCAGGCGGCAGGGTTCCGCCTCGGCATCGCCACCTCGAAGCCGACGGAGCCGGCCCGCCGCATCGTCGAGCACTTCGGGCTCGCCCCCCACTTCCGGTTCGTGGCCGGCGCATCCCTCGACGGGTCCCGCGACACGAAAGCCGACGTCATCGCCTGGGCCCGCTCGGAGTTCTCCGCCGGGCACGGCTGGATGATCGGGGACCGGTCGCATGACATCGAAGGCGGCCGGGCCCACCGGATGGGGACCGTCGGCGTCCTGTGGGGGTTCGGGTCGGCCATCGAGCTGGCCGATGCTGGCGCCACCCACTTGGCGGCGACGCCCGCAGAGCTCCCGGGACTCCTCGGGCCTGCCGGCCGCTCGACCGGACCGTGAGCGCGGGCGGGGATCCGACCCGGCGAGGACTCCGTAGATTCCTCAGGATGCTCGACTCACTCCGCCGACGCATTGGCACCGCTGCCGCCCGCCCGTTCGGGCATGCCCCCTACCCGCTCGCCGACACGCTCGACCACGCCGGCGACCCGGGGCTGTGCGGGCCGGGCAGCGCGAGTTGGGCCATCATCGGCGACGTGTCCGGCTTCATCGGTGGTATCCGGGCGCTCCTCGTCCAAGCCGCCCACCCCGAGGTGGTGGCGGGGGTGCTCGATCACTCACGGTACGAGGAGGATCCGCTCGGTCGGCTCTCGCGCACATCGTCGTACGTGACTGCGTCCACCTACGGCGCCATGCCCGAGGTCGAGCGGGCGATCCAGATGGTCCGTCGCGCCCACCGGCCCGTCATCGGGATGTCGCACCGGGGAGAGGCGTACGACGCCGGGGACGCCGGCCTCGCAGCCTGGGTGCACAACGCCCTCACCGACTCGTTCCTCGTCGCCTACGACCGCTTCGGACGATCCCCCCTGACGACCGACGACGCCGACCGCTTCGTCGTCGAACAGCACGCCATCGGTCGAATGCTCGACGCCGACCCGCTCCCCGCCACCGCCCACGACCTGGCGCGGTGGATCGCCGAGCACCCGTCGCTGGCTCCTTCGCCGGGGCAGGCCGCGACGACGGCGTTCCTCGCCCGGCCCCCGCTCACGGGAGGACTGCTGGTGGGATACCGACTCCTGGCGGCGGCGGCCGTGGCGACGATCCCTCGCCGCCTTCGCCGCGTCCTCGGGGTACGGCGCAGGCCCGGAGCGCTCCTGGCGGGACGGATCGCGATTCGCATCCTCCGGTGGGGACTCGGGTCCTCGCCGTCCTGGAACCTGGCGCTCGTGCGGGCGGGGGCTGAGGTCCCCGCCGGTCTCTTCGTTCAGCCGCTGCCCACCCAGCGTTCCGGCTCGGTGGGGATCGGGCCGCACGAGGCCGGCACCTAGTACCCCGGCGTCGCTCCTTCGAAGAGCCGCCCCCCGACCGATTCGAGGACCTCGTCGGCCACCGCAATGAGCTCGTCAGGAGAGGAGCCGACCCGGGCCCACGCCTCGGCGAGCCGGTCGGCCAGCTCGGGATCGACCTGCCGCAGGTTTCGGTGGACCGCCTTGCCGCTGGTGAGCCAGTGCCGATTGCGAGCAAGGGTGAAGTCGGCGATGTCCTTCGCCAGCTTGGCTGCCGAGAACATGACCTCACCCAGTGGACGGGGATCGAGGAGATCGCTCACACCGTCGCTGATCCGATGGCGGAAGAGCGTGATCTCGCCGTCGGACAGGGGGGTCGGTCCGTTCACCATGAGCCGGGTGAGCCGGCTCTTGAGGTTGCCGCCGATGCCGTCTCGATCGAAGAGCATCTCGCCCACCGTGAACATGTGGGGGAGCACCGACACTCGGTCTCGCCGGGCCCGCCTGGACGATACGTCCCACAACGAGGCGGCCGTGTGGACGTGGATGTCGAGCGGCCACCCACCGAACATGATCGACTCCTTGTACGGGGCCGAGTCGAGGTCGCCGACCACGATGAGGTCGATGTCGGCGTTCTCCTTGTCCTCGCCCCGCACGGGACTCCCATAGGCAACGGCCGCCGAGGCGTGCTCGTAGCGGCCGTTGAGGAGTTGCAGGACGGTCGGACGCCATGGGTTCCTGGAACGCTGCATCCTTCCACCCTACGCGACCCGCAGACCGGCCACGAGGGGTCGCCGGGCAGGAGAAGCGCGCCACGAGTCGGGTGCCGGACCGGTACCCTGACCGGTCGTGGACCTCCTCGACACGCTTGTCTGGCTCATCGATCATCCGTCGCCCTACGGCCACGAGGACGCCCTCTGCGCGGCCATCGAGAAGCGGTTCACGGGAAAGCCCGTGGTCCGGGTGGGCAACGGCCTCGTCGTCGGTGAACGGACAGGGCGCCCGATCCTGCTCCTCGTCGGACACATCGACACGGTCCCGCATCAGGGTCAGCCGCCATCCTTCGTCGAAGATGGCCGGGTCCATGGGCTCGGGGCATCGGACATGAAGTCTGGGGTGGCCGTCATGATCCACCTCCTCGAAGACGCCGCTGTCACGGCCGGCCCCTTCGACGTCGTCGGGGTCTTCTACGACCGGGAGGAGGGCCCGATCGAGGAGAACCAGCTCCGGACGATCCTCACCGCCGTCCCGTGGCTGTGCGATGCCGAGTTCGCGGTCGTCCTCGAACCAACCGACCTCAACCTCGAGGAGGGATGCAACGGCGCCATGAACGTGACGCTCCGCTTCCACGGCCGATCCGCCCATTCGGCCCGTCCGTGGCTCGGGGAGAACGCCATCCTCAAGGCAACCCGGCTCCTGGACAAGCTGGGCACAGCCGAGCCGCGGCCGGTCACGATCCGGGGCCTCACGTTCTACGAGGTCATGAGTCCGACGCTGGCCGCCGGCGGTATTGCCCGGAACGTCATCCCGGGGGAGTTCGAGTTGAACGTCTCGTACCGGTTCACGCCCGACCTCACGCTCGAACAGGCCGAGGACCGCTTCCGGTCCTTCGTCGGGGACCTCGCCGACGAGGTCGTCTTCGTCGATCGCGCCCCGTCGGGACCGGTTCCCGACCACAACGATCACCTCGAGCGCCTCGAGCGGATCAGCGGTGCCACCCGGCATCCCAAACAGGGCTGGACGGACGTCGCCCGCCTCGCGGAGTACGGCGTGCCGGCCATCAACTACGGGCCGGGCGAGACGGCCCAGGCCCACCAACGCGCCGAGTCGGTTCCCGTCGGCAACCTCGAGGTGGCCTTCGACGTGCTCGCACGCTTCCTGACCACGTGAGGGGGGGAGCGTCACGCGTCTCCCGCCTCTCGTCCCTCGTCCCTCGTCCCTCGTCTCTCGTCTCTTAGTACACGAGGTCGCCGCGCAGGAAGGCGGCGGTCTCCTCACGGACGGGGTCCGTGAAGAAGCCCTCGGTGGCACCGACCTCGATGAGGCGGCCACCGATCATGAGCGCCACCCTGTCGGCCAGCCGTCGTGCCTGGTGCACGTTGTGGGTGACGAGGACGACCGTCGTGTCGTGGGCTCCGCGGACCTGACCGATCGTGCGCTCGATGAGGCCCACGTTGTACGGATCGAGGTTCGATGTCGGCTCGTCGAGCAGGAGGACCCTCGGCTCGACGAGCAGCGCCCGGGCGAGCGCGACGCGCTGACCTTCACCCCCGGACAGCCGACGGGCAGGGGCGTCGGCAAGGTCCGACAGACCGAGGTGTTCGAGCCAACCGGCGACTACGTCTCGGTCCGGGGCTCGGCCCCGCAGGCCAACCCCGAAGACGAGGTTCTCGCGAACGGTGCGGTTGAGGAGCACCGGTCGCTGGAAGACGGTCGTGACCTGGCGCCTCATCTCGATCGGGGGTTCCTCAGGGACGACCCCACCGAAGAAGGTGAGGGCGCCCGCCGTCGGGGGTTCGAGGAAGTTGAGCAACCGCAGCAGGGTGCTCTTGCCGGCACCGCTCGGGCCCACGATCCCCAAGACCTCGCCTTCGCGCACCTCGAGGTCGGCGATATCGACCACGGTTCGATCCCCGTAGGTGCGGCGGATGCCCGCCAGGGCGAAGGCCGTCATCGCGACCTCCCCCGGCCCTCGAGTCGGTAGAACGCGAAGTTGGCGACGAACGCCAGGGTGAGCAGGATGATGCCGAGGGCCAGGGCCAGGGCGAAGTTGCCCTTGCGGGTCTCGAGGACGATCGCCGTGGTGAGGACGCGGGTCTCGGACTCGATGTTCCCGCCGACGAGCAACACCGCTCCGACCTCCGAGATGATCGCCCCGAACGCCGCCACGACCGCGGCCGTGACCCCTCCTCGGACTTCGACGAGGGTCGTGAACGCGAGTTGACGACGGGTGGCGCCCAGGGCACGGAGCTGGAGGGGGAGGTTGGGGTCGACTCCTTGGACCGCCGACATGGTGAGACCCACCACGAGTGGAAGGGCCAGGATCGACTGGGCGACGATCATCCCCGTCGGGGTGAACAGCCAGCCGAGGGCACCGAGTGGACCCTCCCGGGAGAGGAACATGTACACGAAGAGGCCGACGACGACGGGGGGCAGGCCCATGCCCGTGTAGACGAGCGGCACGATGAGGCCGGCCCCCGGGAGCCGGTGGCTCAGGCCCATCGCGGCTCCTAACGGGATCCCGATCAGCATGGCGATGAGGAGCGCACCTCCGGTGACCCGCAACGTGAGCCCGACGATCTCGAGGAGGGCGGCATCTCCCTCGGCGAGGAGGCGCACGGCGGAGGTGAGGGCATCGACGAGGGTCCGCATGTCGGGCAATCATGGCAGGGCCGCAGCCCGTGGCCTACCGGGAGTGCCAGGCCTCCGAGTCCGGGTAGAAGAGGGTTTCCCCTCCCGGTGAGGTGAACCCTCCTATGAGCTCCTGCGCCTCGATGCTCGTGATCCACTCGACGAAACGCTCGGCCAGGTCGGAGGCAACGCCCGGCGTGACCGGCGTGACCGCGATGACGCCGTACGGGTTGCGAAGGCTCGAGTCGGGGTTGTCGGCGATCGAGTCACCTCCGAAGAGGATGTCCAGGCCGGTCAGGTTCTCTCTCTGGGACAGAAACGTCGCCCGGTCGGCAAGGGTGTAGGCCGAGGTCTCCTCGGAGAACTCCAGCGTCGAGCCCATGCCCTGGCCGATCGACTTGTACCACCGGCCCGAGGGATCCAGGCCGACCCGCGCCCACAACGACATCTCCTTGGAGTGGGTCCCACTCTCGTCCCCGCGAGAGGCGAACGTCGCCTCGGCTGCGGCGATGGCCGCGAAGGCCTCGGCGGCCGTCGCCATGCCCACGATGCCGGCCGGGTCACCGGGAGGGCCGACGATGACGAAGTCGTTGTACATGACGTCATGACGGGCGATGCCGTGGCCGGCGGCGACGAACGCCTCTTCGCGGGCCCGGGCGTGCACGAGGACCACGTCGGCGTCCCCCGCCTCGCCCAAGGCCAGAGCCTGGCCCGTACCGACGGCGACCACCTCGACCCGAGCGTCGAACCGGGCCTCGAACACCGGCAGGATCGCGTCGAGGAGTCCCGAGTCGTAGGTGCTCGTCGTCGTCGCCAGCCTCAGGACGCGAGGCCTGTCACCGGTACGGGCGCAGGCGACGAGGATTGCGAAGAGCAGGAAGACGACGGCGACCCGGCGGGCCATGGGAACAACCTCAGATCGTTATGACCCGTCAGCATACGTCGAGCGTGGCGGCGCCAACCCACACCGGACGACGATCACCTCCCCGTCCGACACCCCGGACGAGCGAAGGGCCGCTGCTCGAGAGCGCGGCCCTTCGGTGTTGGTGGTTGGTGGTGAAGAGATGGTAGGAGCCGTTTCCCACCACCGCAAGGGGTTCGTGCGACGTCAGTCTTCGTACGCCCCCACCGGCGGACACGAGCACACGAGGTTGCGGTCGCCGTAGCCACCGTCGATCCGACCGACCGGCGGCCAGTACTTCGACGAGCGGACACCCCCCGGGTAGGCGGCCTGTTCCCGCGAGTAGGGACGATCCCAGTCCTCACCAAGCAGGTCGTGGGCCGGGTGCGGAGCGTGGGCCAGGGCGGAGTCGGCGTGGGGAATGCGCCCGGAAGCCACCTCGTCGATCTCGGCCCGGATAGCCAGCATCGCCTCGCAGAACCGGTCGAGCTCCTCGAGGGGTTCCGACTCGGTTGGCTCCACCATGAGCGTTCCCGCCACCGGGAAACTCATCGTCGGCGCGTGGAAGCCGTAGTCGATGAGTCGTTTGGCGACGTCCTCGACCGTCACCCCGGTTCGCTCGGTGATCGGCCGGAGATCGAGGATGCACTCGTGGGCCACGAATCCGCCCTCCCCCCGGTAGAGGACGTCGAAGGAGTCACCCAGCCGAGCAGCCACGTAGTTGGCCGACAGGATCGCCACCTCGGAGGCGAGACGGAGCCCGGACGGACCCATCATCCGGAGGTACATCCAGGAGATCGGGAGGATGCCCGCCGAGCCGAAGGGTGCTGACGCCACGGCCCCCACGTCGCTGTCTCCTCCGTCGAGGGCTCGATGGCCGGGCAGGAACGGGGCCAGGTGGTCGCGCACGCCGATCGGGCCGACCCCCGGGCCGCCCCCGCCGTGGGGGATGGTGAACGTCTTGTGGAGGTTGAGGTGGGAGACGTCTGCCCCGAACCGTCCGGGACGGGCCAGCCCGACCATGGCGTTGAGGTTGGCCCCGTCGAGGTACACCTGGCCCCCGGCGGCGTGCACGATCGAGCAGATCTCGGTGATGGACGCCTCGAACACGCCATGGGTGGAGGGGTACGTGACCATGAGGGCCCCCAGCGACGGCCCGTGCTCGGCCACCTTTGCCCGCAGGTCGTCGAGGTCCACGTTGCCCGAGGGGTCGCACCCGACCACCACGACCCGCATGCCGGCCAGAGTGGCCGAAGCCGGGTTGGTGCCGTGGGCTGATGCCGGGATGAGGCACACGTCGCGATGACCCTCCCCCCGCGAGCGGTGGAAGGCGCGGATCGCCAGGAGGCCCGCGTACTCGCCTTGGGAGCCGGCGTTGGGCTGGAGCGAGACGGCGTCGTATCCGGTGATCTCCACGAGCCACGACTCGAGGTCGTCGATGAGCCGGGCGTAGCCCTCCCACTGGTCGGCGGGAGCGAACGGGTGGAGGTTGGCGAACTCACCCCAGCTGATCGGCTCCATGGCGGCGGTCGGGTTGAGCTTCATGGTGCACGACCCGAGCGGGATCATCGAACGGTCCAGGGCAACATCCAGGTCGGAGAGGCGACGCAGGTACCGCAGCATCTCCGTCTCCGACCGGTGGTCGGAGAACACCGGGTGCGTCATGAACGCCGACGTGCGCGCCAGCTCGGACGGCAGACCCGGCGACGGCGTCTCGGCCAACTCCGTCCCGAAGACCTCGGCCACCAGTTCAAGGATCGCCTCGGTCGTCGTCTCGTCGACGCTCAGCCCCACGGTGTCAGGACCCAGGTCGCGCAGGTTGAGTCCCCGGGCCGTGGCCGCGGCGTGGATGTCGACCGCCCGACCGGGGACACGTACCGTGAGCGTGTCGAAGAACGACTCGTTGACACCGAACCCGGCAGCCACCAGGGACGCGTGGAGCCGCCCGGCGGATCGGTGGATGGCCCGGGCGATCGCGACGAGTCCCTCGGGCCCGTGGTACACGCCGTACATCGCGGCGACGACCGCCAGGAGCACCTGGGCGGTACAGATGTTGGAGGTGGCCTTCTCCCGACGGATGTGCTGCTCCCGGGTCTGCAGGGCGAGTCGGTGGGCTGGGCGCCCTCCGGAGTCGATGCTCACGCCCACCAGGCGACCGGGCAACGACCGCCGCAGCCCGTGGGGGACCGACATGAAGGCGGCGTGGGGGCCGCCGAACCCCATCGGGACCCCGAAACGCTGGGCCGAGCCGACGACGACATCGGCTCCGGCCTCCCCCGGCGGGACCAGGAGCGTGAGGGCGAGCGGATCAGCGGCAACGGCCACGAGCACGCCCGCGGCATGGGCGCGCTCGATGATCGGTACGAGGCTGCGGACGGTCCCCGACGCCCCCGGGTACTGGACGAACAGGCCGAAGTAGGAAGCGTCCACGCCGGTCGGGTCGCCGATCACGACCTCGAGACCCAACGACTCCGCTCTCGTCTCCACGACCTCGATGGTCTGCGGGAACGAGTCGGCATCGACAAGGAATCTGTCACCCATCGCCCCCTTCGACGCCCGATGGAGGAGGGTCATGGCTTCGGCCGCGGCGGTCCCCTCGTCGAGGAGCGACGCGTTCGTGATCGCCATTCCGGTGAGGTCGCTCATCATCGTCTGGAAGTTGAGAAGGGCCTCGAGGCGGCCCTGTGAGATCTCCGGCTGGTAGGGCGTGTAGGCGGTGTACCACGCCGGGTCTTCGAGGACGTTACGGCGGATGACCGGCGGGGTGACGGTCCCGTAGTAGCCCTGCCCGATGAGGCTCGTGTTCACGACGTTCATGTCCGCCAGGGAGGCGAGTTCGGCGAGCGCGAGGTGCTCGTCGATCCCCTCGGGAATCAACAGCTCCGAGTCGCGGATCCCCGGGGGAATCGTTCGATCGATGAGGTCGGCCATCGACTCGGCGCCGACGGTTTCGAGCATCGACTCGAGCTCGCCGGGACGTGGTCCGATGTGGCGGGATGGGAACTGGGTCATCGTGCGTACCTATGGGGGACGAAGGGGAGTTCAACGATCTCGACGGGGACGTCCTTGCCGCGCTGGGAGGCGACGAGCCGGGTTCCGGTCGCGGCGTCTGCCGTCGGCACATACCCCATGCCGATGGCCCGGTCGACCGAGGGTCCGAAGGTGCCGGAGGTGACCACCCCCACCTCGGTGCCGTCGGCCCGGTGGAGTGTGGCTCCTTCCCGCACCGGACGGCGGCCGCCCACGAAACCCACCCGGACCCGCTCGGTCCCGTTCTCGATTTGGTCCAGGATGACGTGCGCCCCGGCGAACCCCCCCTCCTGGCGGCGGCGCCGGTGGATCGCCCAGGTGAGCCCGGCCTCCACCGGGGTGATGTCCGGGGTGAGGTCGTGGCCGTTGAGGCAGAGCCCGGCCTCCAGGCGGAGCGAGTCGCGGGCAGCCAGTCCCACCGGCCGGACCCGTTCGTCGGCCAGGAGCAGCTTGGCCACCCGGGCACCGTCGCCGGGGCCCATGATGAGCTCGTAGCCGTCCTCGCCCGTGTAGCCGGAACGAGACGCCCACACCGAGGCGCCGTCGACGGTGAGCAAGGCGCCGTGGGAGAAGGCAAGGGCGGCGGCCTCGGGGGCGAGGCCCGACAGCACCGCCGCCGCTTCCGGGCCCTGGAGGGCGAGGATGACGGCGGGAATGAGGTCACTGACTTCGACATCGGCGCCAATTCGGCCCCGGAGGTGGGTGAGGTCGCTCTCCTTGGTGCCCGCGTTGACGACAAGCTGGAGGTGGTCGCCGCGGTTCGTCACCATGAGGTCGTCCAGGACACCTCCCGAATCGTCGAGGAAGAACGTGTAACGATTCCTCCCGAGGGCCAGCTCGCGGACGTTCGACGGCACGAGTCGCTCGAGGGCCTCAGCCGCGCCCTCACCGGAGATCTCGAGCACGCCCATGTGGGAAACGTCGAAGAGCCCGGCGAGGGACCGGGTGTGGAGGTGCTCGGCCGTCGGACCGGCCGGGTATCGGATCGGCATGGCGTAGCCGGCGAACTCGGCGAACCGCCCACCCAGCGCTGCGTGGAGGTCATGGAGCGGGATCCTGTGGGGCTCGGACATGGGCACCTCGAACGACGTTCCTGTCCCCGACTGTCCTCGATACCTGAGAGTTTCACGCTCCGGCGCTTACTCCTTCGGCGGGCTGCACGCAGCCGCTTTCCAGCCTGGCCTCACCATCGCGGTCCGGGTGCCTGAGAGATTCCGGGTCGTTGCTCCTTCGGCGCCGATCAGTGATCGGTCTCTCCCGCGGGGCGAATCGGCCAACCCGAATGCTAGTGGTGGGAGCGAGTCGTCGGCTCCCGTCTTCACCCGCCGATGTAGCTCGCCGCCAGCGCGACCGCTGATTCCCTCGGTCGGACACTCGGTGGGTCGGTGATCCTCTCCGCGACCCCGACCCCGATGGGCCCGTTCGCAGTCCTGACCGACCCCTCCGAGGCCGCGTTCCAGATCATGGAGATCTCCACGCCTCCAGAGCCGCCCGACCACCGACACAGCTCACCATCGGACGGGCAGACACCGACCTCGACGCCATCGGTTCGCTGCCGTGGCGGGTGACACGTGCCGATCAAAGCGCAGCCGCTCGGTCAGCCGACACACGCCGCTGCCTCACACGGTGGTTCTCATCATCGGTTTGTGTTCGGCTCGCCGTTGCACCACCTCGAAGCCCATACGGTCGAACGTCGAAGCCAGACCGGTGTACACGACCGAATCCGATTTCGTGATGTCGGTGTCCCATGGGTAGCCCTCGACGACTCGGCCACCCTGTTCCCGCACGAAGTCGATCGCCGCCGCGATCAGCACCGCCGTCAGACCCTTGCCGCGATGAGCCGGTCTCACCACGAAGCAGGCCAACGACCAGACACCATCGATGTCGAGATCGGTCTTGAAGTATCGGGAGTTCGCCAGGCCGGGCAACGACGTCCTGGGCATGACCCGACACCATGCCAATGGGTCCTCGTCGTCGTACGCCAGCAGGCCTGGTGGCGGACCCGCATCGACGAGATCGCGAAACGCCTGCCGGTTCGAGGCGCGACTCCCACCCTCGCAGCCTGCGCCCCAGGCCGCGCTACTCGGACACGTCCAATACATGCACCAACACCCCCCGATCCCACCGTTGCCGACAACTGCGACGAAGTCATCGAACCGGTCGGGCGTCAGCGGCTCGACGCGATAGCCCTGCACGATCATGGCGACACCTCCACCCCCGATGCTACGAATCCAAGATCGCCCCGTTTGGAGAACGACGTCCCCAACCACCCCCGATGCCCGCAGGCACGGTGCGCTTCCGCAGAGCGCTCACCGACCGCCCATCACGAGCTCCGAGGGGGCCCTAGCCGCCGATGTAGCTCATCTCGACCCGCTGCCACCCGGGGGTGGCGGCCGACCGGATCTCGGAGTACCGGTCGGCGCGCTGGCGCCATGTCGCCGCCATGAGCGCGGCCAGCTCATCGTCGGTCGCCCCCGATCGGAGGGGAGTTCGTAGATCGAGGCCGTCCCCGGCGAAGAGGCACGTGTAGAGCCGGCCCTCCGCACTCAGGCGAAGGCGGGTGCACGAGCCGCAGAACGGCTGTGTCACCGACCCGATCACCCCAATCTCACCGGCTCCGTCCCGGTACTCGAACCGGGTGGCCACCTCACCCGGGTAGCTGGGCGGCACGGCGATGAGCGGCCACCGAGCATCGATCGTCGCGACGATCTCGGCTGCGCTCACCACGTCATCCAGGCGCCACCCGTTCGACATCCCGACGTCCATGTACTCGATGAACCGCACGATGTGGCCAGTGCCGCGGAAGTGCCCGGCCAGGTCGGCCACCGTGTGGTCGTTGACCCCCCGCTTGACAACGGCGTTGATCTTGACCGGGCCCAGGCCCACCTCGGCGGCGACGTCGATGGCCTCGAGGACGGCTGACACCGGGAAGTCGGCATCGTTCATGGCCCGGAAGACGGCCTCGTCGATGGAGTCGAGCGAGACGGTGAGGCGATTGAGGCCGGCGTCCTTCAATTGCTGAGCCCGCCGGGCGAGTGTCGACGCGTTCGTCGTGAGCGCGAGGTCGTCGATGCCGTCGATTCGGGCGAGCATCCCCACGAGTCGATGCACGTCCCGTCTCAGCAATGGCTCCCCCCCGGTGAGGCGGATCTTGGTGACCCCGAGCCCGGCGGCAGCCGTGGCAACCCTGTCGACCTCCTCGAACGTCAGGAGATCTGCGTGGGAGAGGTACACCCACTCGTGGTCGAACACCTCCCGCGGCATGCAGTACCGACAGCGGAAGTTGCAGCGGTCGGTGACCGAGATCCGAAGATCCCTGACTGGACGGCCCAGGGTGTCGAGCGTCATGACAGACGAGGGTACTGCCCTATCCGATCGATTGACCACCCCAGGTTCAGGCCAGGTTGAGGAACATCTGCTCGATCTCCTCCGGGGAGTAGGCCTCGACGCCCTCCTCACCCTCGTGGAGGACACAGTGACGCATCTGTGCCGCCAGGAGCCGGACCCCGGCCCGCTCCAGCGCCTTGCCGGCGGCACTCACCTGCTGCATGACCTCCCTGCAGTCCCGGCCCTCTTCCAGCATGCGGATCACCCCACCCACCTGACCTTCGACCCGGCGAAGTCGGGTCACCGCATCCTCTGAGAACGACTGTTCGAACTTCACGAGACCTCCGATACCGGTACCCCGTATGGTATCAGGTGGTCGATCCCTGGCGCGCCGCCCCACCGCCTACATGCCGCGCCGGCATACACTCCCGGGGGTATGGCGATCGTGGAACAGGTGCCGGCCGCGCAGTGGGCCCGGTGGGTCGAGTCCCGGTCCGGCGTGATGATCGACGTGCGGGAACCGGCCGAGTGGAACCTCGGCGTCCTCCCGGGGTGCGAGGTCGTGCGTCTTGCCGACCTCCCGGCCGAGGTGGCTCGTCTCGACCGCGACGTCCCGTATCTCATCGTGTGTCGCTCCGGCAACCGCAGCAACGAGGCGGCAGCGTTCCTCACCAACCTGGGCTATCGGGCCGCCAACCTCGCGGGGGGAATGGTGGCGCTCGGTCTCGCGTGACGGTTCCTTCACCTCTGGTGGAGGCCACAGCAGGGGGCCCGGGGTGCACTCGGGCCCCCTGCACGTTCTCCCCCCGCCGATGTCCGCCCAGGCAGGACAAGCGAAGGGGGAAAACCGGACGAGGGCCCTACCCTCCACCCGTCATGCTCGACCTCGCGACGCCGCTCCAGTGGATCCTCGTCTCGTTGGTCATGTTCACGGGCGCGACCATCCAGGGCACGATCGGGTTGGGGATGGCAGTGTTCGCCGTACCCATTCTCGCCCTCATCAACCCCGGCTTCGTGCCGGTACCCATCCAACTCGTGGCCCCGGTGATCACCACCGCCTCCCTCGTCCGGGAGCGAACCCACATCGACCTCAAGGGAGCGGTGTCGATCATGATCGGCCGGGTCCCGGGGGCGGCACTCGGCGTGTGGCTCCTGGCGATCGTGAGCACCCGCGACCTCTCGTTCATCATCGGCGCGGCCGTGCTGGCGGCGGTGGTGGCGCTCAGCTCGGGGTGGAGCATTCCCCTCAACACCACGACGAAGTTCACCGGCGGGCTCCTGGCCGGCGCTCTCGGCACTTCGACCGGGATCGGCGGGCCGCCGCTGGCGATGCTCTACGCACGCAACCGCGGCCCGGAGGTCCGCTCGACCCTGGGGGCGATCTTCACGGTCGGACTCGCCATCAACATCGGTGCGCTGGCCATTGCCGGCCACATCGACCGCGACGCGCTACTTCGGGCAGCCGGCCTTGCCGTCCCGGTGCTCGCCGGTTTCTTCTCGAGCGGATGGGTGAAACACCACTTCGACGGCGAGCGGCTCCGGGTAGGAATCCTCATCGCCTCCGCCTTCTCGGCCATCGCCCTCCTCGTCAAGGCCGCCGCCGGGTAGCCCGCTCACGGCGACAGCCGGTCAGGCCTCGGTGTCACCCGCCGACGCGGGACGTCTCACGATCGTCGCGCCCATGGCCACGACGAGGAAGGCGGCCACGACCCAACCCCCGATCACCGGGACCCATGCCAGGGCGGTGACCGCGACGACTCCCCGGACGTGGGCTGAGACCGGCCCCGAGGGTGATCCGAGGTACCCGCCGATCTGCATCGCCGCCGGCACCGCGCCCAGGAGCGCAGCGATGGCGATCAGGACGATTGCTGACAGCGCGAGGACGGCGGTCACGACCCCCAGGACCACCGCCCCCTCTCCCGACGATGCGGCGGTCAGGGCCCCCAAACCCCCGATCACTGCGACTGCTCCCACCAAAGCGACCGAACCGGCCCCCACCCAGCGCCCGATCACTGGCCGTCCTCGGTGACGGTCGAGCCACGCCGGGGCCACCCACAGGACGGCCGGTCCCGCCAGGAGCCAGATCGACAGGGCCACGAGGACGCCAAGGACGCCGTACGACCGGGCCCGGAGGGGCACCGCCGACGCGTCGGGGCTCCTGGCCCGACCCCCGATCTCGGCGGAGTCGGCGATGTCCGCCCGCCCCCGAACCACGACGTCACCGCCGATCGTCGCCTCGCCACCCACCGTCAACGACCGCACCGATCCCTCGAGGTCCCCCACGACCACCCCCTCCACTGTGGCCCGGAACGCCCGAAGTACGAGATCGCCGCCTATCTCCCCATCGTTGTGGGCCGCCACGACCGAAGCCCGGGCGTCGTCTGTCACCACCCCTGTCACCCGGAGTGTGCCCCCGGCCACGATCACGTCACCGCCGACGCGGCCGTCGATGATCGTCCGCATCGACAGTGCCCGGACCGACCCCCCAACCGTCCCCCGGATCTCGATCCGGGGCGCGACTGCGATGAGGTCACCGGCCACCGTCCCCTCGACCTCGATCACCTCGAAGGCGGTGGCCACGAGGTCGCCCTCGATGATTCCCCTGATCAAGAGCTTGTTCCCGCCCGCCAGGAGGTCGCCGGAGACGACGTCGCCGTCGCGGATGATCACGATGTCCGAAACCGCCTCCTCCACCGCGCCGGCCGGGATCGCCAAGGACAGCGCGGCAACAAGGCCGATCAGCGCAGCCACACTGGCTCGTCGGAAACGGGGCATCGCGCTGCAGTCTGGCAGGGGACCGAACGAACGGGCTCCGACTACGGGGCCACCACCGGGGCGAAGAACGCCCGGGCCAGCTCGATCCCAGCCGCCAGGTCGAGCACGCCCCGGGCGGCGGGGTCGCGCCCCCGCCACTCGGCGGCCGCCGCCGCGTCCCGGAGGAACACCATCTCTCGGCACAGGCTGGAGGCGGCCGGGCCGGTCGGGTCCTGGAAGTGGATCCCGACGTGGACGGCGTCGGCGACGGGTCCGGGCTGGACGACGGTGATTGGCACGCCGGTCACGGCACACACCGAGGTGACGGTCGCCTCCACCTCGAACACGGGGGCGACGGCCAGGGCATCCACGGAGCACATGCACCCGACCGTCACGGCGCCCACGGTCACGGCATGGCCGGTGGCCTCACCGGAGAACGGGTAGGCCCCGACGATGCGTCCTTCGCGCACGACCACGGCATCGGCCGCCATGAGGGCCGCCAGCGCCTCGGCGTCCAGGTCATGGATGGCGGGAGCTCCGCCGGATTCAAGGTAGGACATGAGGATCGAGCGGTGCACCGCCCGGGTACCGGGGTCGAGGAGTGCCAGCCGGTCACCGAGGGGGAAGGCGACTCGCAACCGGTCGAGCGCATCGGTGGCGCCGAGCGATCCGGTCATCGCCTAGTACACGGCTCGGTCGATGAGGTCCAGGAGAACCGTCGGGTAGACCCCGAGCCCGATTGTCACGACGAGCGACACCGCCAGTGACACCTTGGCTCCCAGGCCAAGCGACACGGTGGGGCCGTCCCCGTCCTCGAAGTACATGAGGACGATGACCCTGAGGTAGAAGGCGAACGCGGCCACCGAGGCAACGAGGGCAACGAGTACGAGCCACTCCTGTCCCGCAGCCCACGCCGCGGTGAAGACGCCGAACTTGGCCACGAAGCCGGTGGTCACCGGCATCCCGGCCAACGCCAGCATGAGGACCGAAAGCGCCCCGGCGACGACCGGGGACGACTTCGAGAGACCGCGATATGCGTCGAGGGGCGACCCGGCCGAGGCCGGCCCCGACACCTGGCCCACGAGCCCGAAGGCGGCCACGAGGGCCACGGCGTACGTGAGGATGTAGAAGACGACACCCCGGGCTCCAATCCCGCCCGAGGACACACCGACCAGGAGGAAGCCGGCGTGGGCCACGCCCGAGTACGCGAGGATTCGTCGCAGGTCGGTCTGGACGATGGCGTAGATCGTGCCGAGCACGATGGACACCGCCGCGACACCCGCCAGGGGGGCCTGCCACGTGTCGGGCAGGTCGCGGAACGCCACCTGGACGAGCCGGGCGAGGGCGGCGATGGCACCGATCTTGGCGGCGGCCGCCATGTACCCGGTGATCCCGGCTGGAGCGCCCTGGTAGACGTCGGGGGCCCAGGCATGGAACGGGGCGGCCGCGATCTTGAACAGGAGGCCCACGAGGACGAGTGCCACCGCCAGCGGCACGATCGATGGCTTGAAGACGATCTGGGTGTTCAACGTCGACACGAAGCTGAACGCCCCGCCGTAGCCGAGGTGGCCGCTGGCGGTGTAGAAGAGGGCGACGCCGTAGAGGAGGATCGCCGAGGCGACCGACCCGAGCAGGAAGTACTTCATCGCCGCCTCGTCCGACTCGGTCGACTCGTTCGAGATCCCGGCCAGGATGTAGAGGCTGATCGACCCGACCTCGAGGCCGAGGAACAGCATGAGGAAGTGGAACGAGCCGACCATGAACATGAACCCGGCGGCGCTCAGGAAGACGAGGGCGAGGGCTTCGGCCCCTTTCCGCCCCAGGCGACCGAAGAGGCCCCAGCCGAAACCCAGGCCCAGGGCAGTCACGACGACGAGCGCTCCCTTGAAGACGACGCCCTGGTGGTCGAGGAGGATCATGTCGCCGTAGGCGAGCCGAATGCTGTTGACGTCGACGTCGCGCCACTGCGCGAAGAGGGCCCCCGACGCCCCGGCGACCGCCACCGCGGCGATCCAGCCGTGCACCCGCAGGGCCGGTTTCCACGTGACGTCGACCATGAGGACGGCAACGGCCCCGAGGACGAACACCAACTCGGGGAGGATCGCGATGAGGCTCACTGCCGTGTCAACCATCAGAACCCCCGGGGGGAACGACGTACGACGTCGAGATCTCCATGCGCTCGAGCAGGGCATCGGTCGTCGGGGTGATCTTGTCCAGCAGGATCCGCGGGTAGAGGCCGAGGACGAGGATGAGGATCGACAGGACCGACAGCACGGTGACCTCCACCCCTTTCAGGTCTTTCATGCCGGCGTTGTCCTCGGACGTCGGTTCTCCGGTGAACACCCTCTGGTAGGCCCACAGCAGGTAGATGGTCGCCAGGACGACGCCGGTGGCGGCCACGATGGCGTACACGGGCAGGGTCGCGTAGGACCCGACGAGGATGAGGAATTCGCCGACGAACCCATTGAGGCCCGGGAGCCCGATGGAGGCGAAGCTCATGAACAGGAAGAACCCGGCCATGAGGGGGGCGGCCTTGGCCAGGCCACCGAAGTCCGCGATCTTCTTCGTGTGCCGCCGCTCGTAGAGCATCCCGACGAGGAGGAACAGCGCGCCGGTGGACAGGCCGTGGTTGACACCCTGGATCACGGCACCCTCGAGGCCCTGGCGGGTGAGGGCGAACGTGCCGAGCACGATGAACCCGAGGTGGCTCACCGATGAGTACGCCACGAGCTTCTTGAGGTCGGGTTGGACGATGGCCACCGCCGCCCCGTAGATGACGCCGACCACGGCGAGCGCCGCCATCCACGGCACCGCATCGAGGGTCGCCTCCGGGAAGAGCGGCAGATTGAAGCGCAGGAAGCCGTAGGTCCCGAGCTTCAGAAGGACGCCGGCCAGGAGCACCGACCCCGCGGTCGGGGCCTGTACGTGGGCATCGGGAAGCCAGGTGTGGAAGGGGAACAGGGGCACCTTGATGGCAAACGCGAGGGCGAACACCAGGAAAAGCCACCATTGGGAGCCGACGGCGACGCCGACCTCGGCGATCGCGACGTAGTCGAACGTCAGGGACCCCGTCGCCCGCAGGTTCCCCAGCCCGAGGGCGATGATGCCGGCCAGCATGAGCGCCGAGCCGAAGGCCGTGTAGAGGAAGAACTTGACGGCCGCGTAGATCCTGCTCTCCGAGCCCCAGATACCGATGATGAAGTACATGGGGACGAGGACGAGTTCGAAGAAGACGAAGAACACGATGAGGTCGAGGGCGAGGAACACGCCGATCATCCCCGCCTCCAGCAGGAGCACCATGGCGACGAACAGCTTCGTGCGGTCGGTGATCGCTCCCGAGACCGCCAGTGAGACCGGCACCAGGATGGTCGTGAGGACGATGAGGGGCAGCGAGATCCCGTCGACACCCAGGTGCCAGTTCACACCCCAGCCCGAGTAGATCTCGGTGAACTCGGCGAACTGGAACCCGGCGGTCTTCTCAAACGCCACGAAGAGCCACCCGGCCAGTGCGACCGGGATCATGGAGAGCGCGATGCCGAGCGGCAGGTGGACCTCCGATCGCCTGGAGGGGACGAGCGCAACGACGACCGCTCCGAGGAGAGGAGCCACGATCAACGAGGTGAGGACCGGGAAGTCCACGGTCACACCCCCCTCGACACGAGCCAGATGGCCAGTCCGATGGCCCCGGCCACCATCCCTGCGCCGTAGTTGCGGACGAACCCGGACTGCAGGGGCCGCACCGACTCCCCCGCCTTTCGCACGAGCCAGGCGACCCCGTTGACGGCTCCGTCGACGACGGTCACGTCGATGGTGGCCATGCCCTCGGCTGAGGCCGCCGCCCCACGCACGATCGTCCGTTCGTAGGCCTCGTCGACGTACCAGGCTCCTTCGGCTCCCCGCAGGGGACGGGCGAACCGGGCAAGCACGCGCTCCCGCCGCTCGTCACCGCCGCCGTAGACCAGCCACCCAACGACGAGGCCGAGGACGGCCACGACGATGGATACAACGATGAGCACCATCCCGGTGGTTCCCTCCGGCACATGCTGGAGGTGCACGCCTTCGAAGGCCGGTTCGAGGAAGTGCTCGAGCCCCAGCCAGAACGGTGTGTTGAGGAACCCACCGCCGAGCGAGAGCACCGCCAGGACGAGGAGTGGAATCGTCATGACCCGCGGGGACTCGTGGGGGTGGACCCCTTCATCCCAGCGGGGTTGGCCGAGGAACACGAGGATGAACCACCGCGTCATGTAGACGGCGGTGAGCAGGGCCGTGAAGAGGGCCACCGCCCACAGCACGGTGTAGGCCCCACCCCGGTCGAAGGCGGAGGCGAGGATCTCGTCCTTCGACCAGAACCCGGCCAGCGGTGGTATGCCGGCGATCGCCAGGGTCGCCACCGCCATCGTGGCCCCGGTGACCGGCATCTTCTTGAGGAGCCCGCCCATCTTGCGGATGTCCTGCTCGTCGCCCATGGCGTGGATGACCGACCCGGCACCCAAGAAGAGCAGCGCCTTGAAGAAGGCGTGGGTGATCAGGTGGAAGATCCCTGCCACGTGGGCTGCCGACCCGACGGCCAGGAACATGAACCCGAGTTGGGAGACCGTCGAGTACGCCAACACCTTCTTGATGTCGTTCTGGGCGATGGCGATGGTGGCGGCGAGCAGGGCGGTGACCGTGCCCACGACGGCCACGGCCGTGAGTGCGGTGTCGGACAGTTCGTAGATCGGCGACACCCGAGCCACGAGGTAGACACCGGCGGTCACCATGGTGGCGGCGTGGATGAGGGCCGACGCAGGTGTGGGGCCGGCCATGGCGTCGGGCAGCCACACGTGGAGGGGCACCTGGGCAGACTTGCCGGCGGCGCCGAGCAGCAGGAGAAGCCCGATGGCCGTCGCGGTGCCGGCGGCCAGGGTCGAGCCCGGGTCGTGGAGCACCGTGTCGAACGAAAGGGTCCCGAACGCACCGAACACGAGCATGAGGGCAACGATGAAGCCGAGGTCGCCGATTCGGTTGACGACGAAGGCCTTCTTGCCGGCGACCGCCGCCACGTCCTTCTCCCTCCAGAAGCTGATGAGGAGGTACGAGCACAGGCCGACGAGTTCCCACCCGAGGAACATGAGGGCGAAGTTGTTGGCGAGGACGAGCGCCAGCATCGAGAAGGCGAAGAGGTTGAGGTACACGAAGTAGCTGGCGAACCGCGAGTCGCCGTGCATGTAGCCGATCGAGTACAGGTGGATGAGCGAGCCGACGCCGGCCACGAGCAGGGTCATCGTGATGGAAAGGGGGTCCCACCGCATCTCGAGCGTGGCACCGAGGGAAGGCATCCACTCCCACAGGGTCACGGTCACCGCCTCGTGCTCGTCACCGAACATCCAGGGGATGGCGGCGACGACCGCCACCACCAGCGCCGCCCCCGAGGCCAGCGTTGCGAGCACCCCGGCCAGCGGCTCGGGCATGCGGGACCCGGCGAAGTGGTTGAGAACGGCCCCCGCCAGCGGCAGAGCGAGGATGAGCCACAACCAGTCGTGGGCGAACGTCACGAGTGCGTCCACGGTCACCCCCTCATCCCGCTGAGCTCGTCGACGTCGGCGGTGGCCCTCCGCCTGAACACCGCCATGACGATCGCCAGTCCCACGACCACCTCGGCGGCGGCCACGACGAGCACGAAGAACACGCTGACCTGGCCCTGGAGGTTGCCCACGAGGCTGCCGCCGGCCACGAACGTGAGGTTCACGGCGTTGAGCATGAGCTCGATGGACATGAACATGATGAGGGCGTTGCGGCGGGTCAGCACGCCGGCGAGACCGATCACGAAAAGGAGCGCGGCCAGGGTCAGGTACCACTCGGGCGTGGGCGTCATCGCTCACCTCCCGAGTCGCCGGATCCGGGGTCGCCCACGTGCCGGCGGGCGGGGCGGAAGAGGGCGAGTGCCACCGCCCCGATCGCGGCGATGATGAGGAGCAGTGAGGTGACCTCGAACGGAAGGAGCCACTCCCTGAAGAGGATGAGGCCGGTGGCCTCGATGCTCCCGACCAGGGGATCGACCTCGGCCCGGGCCAGGGACCACGTGAACGTGTTCGACAGCCACAGGTATCCCCCGAACAGGACGGCGCCGACGATCACGACGACCGCGGCGACCCGCTGGCTGGGGAGGCGCTCGGAGGTGTCCTCGACGGCGTCGACGCCGATGAGCATGATGACGAAGAGGAAGAGGGTCATGATCGCCCCGGCGTACACGACGACCTGCACGGCAGCCACGAAGTGGGCGAGCTGGGTGACGTAGAGGACAGCCAGGCTGAAGAGGGTTCCGAGCATGCCGAGGGCGGCGTACACCGGGTTCTTCGCCAGGATGAGCGTGACGGCTCCGGCCACGGCACCGGCCGCGGCGACGAGGAACACGAAGGCCTCCATCAGTGCCCTCCCCCTTCCTTGGTCTCGTCGTCCGGGGTGGCATCGGAGGAGTGGGCCTGACCACGCTCGGCGGGCCGGAGCCCGACCCCGGCCGACGGCGTCCATCCGGTGACGCCCTCGTACTCGACCCGGCCCTGGGGGGCCGTGGCCCGCATCCAGCCGTCGGCCTTCCGCAACTCGTCGAGGTCGACCAGCGGGCCCTCACCGAACATGTGATTGGGGGTCCCGTCCACTTGGACGAGGAGTTCCTTCTTGGTGTAAACCGCGTCGTCGCGGTTGGTCACCGACATCTCGAAGAGGTTCGTCATGGTGATGGCCTCGGTGGGACAGGCCTCGACGCACAGGCCACAGAAGATGCAGCGCAGCATGTTGATCTGGTACACGTAGCCGTACCGCTCGCCGGGGCTCGTGGGGTCCTCGGGATCGTTGTCCTTGCCCCGCACGTAGATGCAGCGGGCCGGGCACACGCCGGCACACAGCTCACAACCGATGCACTTCTCCATGCCGTCCGGGTAACGGTTGAGCACATGGCGACCGTGGAAGCGCTGCGGCTTCTCCCGTTTCACCATCGGGTACTCGGTGGTCACCCGCGGCAGGAACATCTGGCGGAACGTCACTCGCATCCCCCGTAGGAGGTTGCCGACGATGGTGAAGATGTCCTCTCTCTGGGCTGGCTCGCTCATGACCACGGTGCTCCGAACTGACGGTACGAGACGACCAGCGTCGAAAGGACGAGCCACACGAGCGCGCTGGGGATGAGCCGCTTCCAGCCGAGGTTCATGAGCTGGTCGTACCGGAACCGGGGGAAGGAGGCCCTCACCCACACGAACAGGAAGAGGACGGCTCCCACCTTGATGGCGAGGTACACGAAGCTGAGCAGTGTTGCCAGTACCGGTGAGACCCTGTCCAGGAAGGGACCACCCCACCCCCCGAGGAACAGGCTCACGGTGAGGGCGCTCATCGTGAACATGTTGAGGTATTCGGCAAGGAAGAACATCGCAAACCGCATCCCGGAGTATTCGGTGTGGAACCCGGCGACGATCTCCTGCTCGGCCTCGACCATGTCGAAGGGTGCACGGTTCGTCTCGGCGAAGATCGCGATGAGGAAGATCACGAAGGCCGGGAACTGGGGGACCACGTTCCACGCCGGTATCCATGACAGCGAGCCGCTGAAGAACGATGCCTGTTGGCGGAGCACGATCTCCGACAGGCTCATCGCCCCCAGGCTGGAGACCTCGGGCAGGGTCGCCGTCCACATGACGACCGCAACCATGGCGAGGCCCATGGCCGCCTCATACGAGATGGCCTGGGCAGTACCGCGCACACCGCCGATGAGGGGGTACTTGGAGCCCGACGACCAGCCGGCAAGGACGATCGCGTAGACGGCGACAGAACTCATCGCCAGGACGAACAGCAGCCCGATGTTCAGGTCGAGCGCCGCGAACTGGAGGACCCGGGCCTCTCCTGCGAGTGTCACTTCGAGGGGACGGGCGAAGGGGATGACGAGCACGAGGAGGAGCGCGGGCACGGCGGCGAGGAACGGGGCGAGCTCGAAGACGAACCGTTCGACCCGGACCGGGGTGATCTGCTCCTTCAGGAGGAGCTTGAGGCCGTCGGCGACGGTCTGCAGGATCCCGTACGGGCCCGACCGCATCGGTCCCATCCGGTTCTGCATGTCAGCCACGACCTTCCGTTCGGCCCAGACGAGCAGGATCACCGCCACGAGTCCGATCACGAAAGTGAGGAGCACCCTGCCCACGACGAGCCCCACGTCAAGCATCGAGGGCCTCCGCCTCGACCGCCTCGACCCGAACGACCGCACCGGCGGCGAACAGCGGCCCGCCGGGCTGGTTGAACGGGACGTGGATGGTGCCGGGCGCCAGGGACGGGTCGACGATGACGGGGAGTCGGTGGCCTTCCACCGTCACCGCTTGGTCGGCGCGGATCCGCTTCACGTCAGCCGGGTTGAGTCCTGCGAACCCACCGCCGGCCAGGCCCGCCAGGGCCGGTGCCTGGCGGGTGAGGACCGCGTCGTCGTAGAGCGTGCGCGAGAGGTGCAGCGCGAACGTGGCGCCCCGGGGCGACTTGGTCGGTGTCGGGTCCGCCGGAGCGACCGGCACGTACTGGAGCGGCTGCTCCCCCGAGTCCGTGGGAACCACGACCCCGTCGCGCTCCTTCCAGTCGAGCAGGAACCACGTCACGCCCCGGTAGGCCGGGGCCACCGCCGAGATCTCCCGGCTGATCGCCAGCGCCGACTGCAGGCCCATGGGGCGACCGAGGCGGGTCGAGATGTCGTCGAGGATCGACCAGTCGGCCCGCGCCTGGCCCGGGGGCGGAACGAGGGCATTCACCTTCTGGACCCGGCCTTCGAGGTTGGTCACCGTCCCTTCCTTCTCCCCGAAGCCGGCCGCCGGGAGGATGACGTCGGCAACGGACGACGAGTCGGTGAGGAAGCAGTCGATGGCCACGACGAAGTCGGCTCCCTCCACCGCTCGGCGGGCGAGGTCGGCATCGGGCACGTCGCGCAGGGGATCAGCCCCGACCAGCAGGAGCGCCTTGACGCGACCGGCGACGGCGGCTTCGAGAATGCCCCTCGTGTCGAGTCCCTCGGAGAGATCGGCGTCGCCCCATGCCTCGATCGCGGCCCCGGAGGTGGGAACGCGGCCGGGAAGGAGGTCGGGGGCGACCCCCATGTCGAGTGCGCCATACGTGTTGGCTCGTCGCGCAAGCGGGAGCACGCCGGCTCCGGGAAGGTCGCGGGTGAATGCCGCCACCGCCTCGGCCAGGAGCGGGTCCTCGACCAGGCCCGTCTGGTCGACGATGGTCACCACCGGCCCTTCGCCGAGGGCGGCTCGAGCCGCGGCGAACTCGCCCTCACCGGCCATGAGCGCCGAGAGGGTGTCCCAGCCTGAGCCGGGAACGTAGGTGAAGCGGTGGGTGGCACGGTCGTCGAGTCCCGTGGCCCGGGGGTGGACGACGATGAGGGTCGCCCCCAACTCCTGTGCGGCCCGGCGTACCCGGAGGTAGAGGGTCGGGTGTTCCTCCTTGAGGTCGGGACCCCACAGGAGGATGGTCCGGGCCTTCTCGAGGTCGCCGATTCGACCCCGTCCGGCCAGGGTGGCGAGGAAGCGGCTGCCGAGGGCATCGTCGAGCCGAGCGTCGAGATGGGGCGAGCCGATGACCGACCTCATGAATCGGGCCAGGGTGTAGGCGTCCTCGTTGGTGCCGCGGGCACCGCCGATCGCCGCCACCGCGCCGGGGCCGTGGTCGTCGATGACACCCCGGAGTTGCTCGGCGACGGTGGCCACGGCCTCGCCCCACGACGCCGCGTGGAACGTGCCGTCTGCTCCCCGCACGAGCGGCCGTCGGAGTCGGTCGGGTGACGTCACCCATTGGAAGCCGAAGCGGCTGCGGTCGTCAAGCCAGCCGTGGTTGGTGGCGTCGTTGTCGACGCCGAGGACTCGGATGAGTTCGTCGCGCGACGCCTGGATCGTGACGCTGTCGCCGGCGGTCGTGCCCGGGTTGACCGACGCCGCCTCCCGCAGGTCCCAGGGCCGTGCCCTGAACCGGTAGGCCGTGGCGGTCAACGCCCCCACCGGGCAGATCTGGACGGTGTTGCCCGAGAAGTACGACGAGAACGGCTGGTCGGGGAACGTCGTGACCTGTGTCTCGTTTCCGCGGTCGGCGAACTCGATGAGTGGGTCGCCGCTGATCTCGTCCGCGAACCGCACGCAGCGGGCGCACAGGATGCAGCGCTCGCGGTCGAGGAGCACGAGGTCGCTCACCGGGATCGGCTTCACATAGTGTCGTTTTTCCTCCACGAAGCGGCTCTCGCCGGGGCCGTGGGAGAGTGTCTGGTCCTGGAGCGGGCACTCGCCGCCCTTGTCGCAGATCGGGCAGTCGAGGGGGTGGTTGATGAGCAGGAACTCGAGGATCCCCTCCTGGGCCTTCTTCACCGCCGGGGTCTTGGTGTGGACGACCATCCCGTCGGCCACCGGCTGCGTGCACGATGGCACCATCATGACGCCCCGTGGGCCTTCGACCTCGACGAAGCACTGCCGGCACATCCCGACCTCCTTGAGGCGGGGATGCCAGCAGAACCGGGGGATGTGGGTTCCCGCCTGTTCGGCGGCGGCGATGAGCATCTGGCCGGGGTCGACCAGGCACTCGACGCCGTCGAGCGTGATGGTGACCTGCTCACTCATCGGGCACCCCCGGCCCCGCTCAGGGGAGAGGTGGCGAGGTGGGCTGCGATCTCATCGGGGAAGTATTCGACGAGGCCCATGATCGGGCTGACCGCCGACGGTCCGAGGGGGCAGATCGTCGTCTGGCGGGGAGGCCAGGCCAGGCCGACCGAGATGTTGTCGGAGACATCGAGCAGGAGGTCCTTGTCCTCGGCCCGCCCTGCCCCGTCGAGGATTCGCCGCAGGATCATGTCGAGCCAGGTGGTGCCTTCCCGGCAGGGCGTGCACTGGCCGCACGACTCCTCGGCGTAGAACCGAACGAGTCGCTCGGCCGCGGCCACCATGTCGGTCGTGTCGTCCATGACGATGACGGCGCCCGAACCCAGCATGGAGCCGTTGGCGTCGGTGACGTTCTTGGTGATCTCGAGGTCGAGGTGGCGGTCCGGGACGAACCAAGGGGCGGAGGCGCCACCGGGGATCCAGGCCTTGAGGGTGTTGCCGCCGCGGATGCCCCCGGCAACGTCGAAGATGAGTTCTCGCCAGGTCAGGCCGTGTGGCAGCTCGTAGTTGCCGGGTTTGTTGACATGGCCCGAGATGGAGGTCATGAATGTGCCCGTGTCCTCGCCGTGGGCCAGCCCCTTGAACCAGTCCACGCCCCTCGTCAGGATGTGGGGCAGGTTGCTGATCGTCTCCACGTTGTTGACGATCGTCGGGAGCATGTAGAGCCCCTTGGCCGCCGGGAAGTACGGCGGCTTGAGTCGTGGCTCGCCCCGGCGACCCTCGAGGCTGTTGAGGAGGGCCGTCTCCTCCCCGCAGATGTAGGCGCCTGCACCCAGGTGAACGGTGAGCTCGAGGTCGTAGTCGGAGCCGAAGATGCCCGGGCCCAGGTAGCCCGCGGTGTACGCCTCCACCACGGCTTGTTGGAGGCGTCGAGCCGGCTTCGGATACTCGCCCCGGATGTACACGAACGCATGGTGGGCCTCGTTGGCGACCGCGGCGATGATCATGCCGTCGATGAGTTGGTGAGGGTCCCGCTCGAGGAGTTGGCGGTCCTTGAAGGTCCCGGGCTCGGACTCGTCGCCATTCACGACGAGGTAGGACGGGCGGGCGGGCGCCATGAAGGACCACTTCATCCCGGCCGAGAACCCGGCGCCACCTCGACCGATGAGGCCCGACTCCTTGACGAGGCCGACGAGGTCGTCGCGGGTCCGGGTGAGCGATGCCCGGGCACCTTCGTATCCCCCGGTGGCAAGGTACCGCTCCAACGTGTGGGAGTCCGTGGGGTGCTCGACCATGCGAGCGGTGAGGACGCGGAGTTCTGTCATCGGCTCACCCACGGCCCGGCTCCAGGGCGCTCGTGTTCTCGGCCGCCGTCCCGAGCACGGGGAAGGCCGGATAGGGCCCGACGGCCCCGTTCTCCTCCTTGATGGCCCAGTCGAACGAGGTTCTCCCGCCGAAGAGCGCCTGGACCTCATCCGCGTTGATGACGTCGGGGAGCGCCTTGCGCAGCCACGACACGAGTTCCCGCCCCTTGTCGGGGGTGAGCCCTTCGACGAGTTCGTAGTTGATGAGGCAGGCGGGAGCGCCACCGCACGCCCCGACGCATTCGGCGTGTTCGACGCCGATGGTGTCGTCGGCCTCACCGGCCGGGATCCCGGCCTCGTCCTCGATGGCATGGAGCAGCTCGTCCGACCCCATGAGGAAGCAGGAGATGGAGGTGCACACCGAGATGAGGTAGCGCCCCTTGGGCTCGGTCTTGTACATGACGTAGAACGTCGCCACCGACTGCACCTGGGCCGCGGTGAGCCCGGTGAGGTCGGCGACGATGGCCATCCCTGCGTCGGAGAGGTACCCGTCCTCCTTCATGGCGACGTAGAGGAGCGCCATGACCGCCGATCGTTTCTCGGGGTAGCGCTGGAGGATTGCTTCAGCACGCTCGAGCGATTCACGACTCCACGTCATCGTGAGCCTCCAGAGGTACGAGGTACGAGGTATGAGGTACAGCGTGCGGACGTCAGTCCTCGTCTCTCGTCTCTCGTCTCTCGACTCTGCCGAGCGCAGCGAGGCCTCCGAGCGAAGCGAGTGGGCGTCATCGGTCGACGTCTCCCATCACCGGGTCGACGCTGGCCAGGGCCGCGATCGTGTCGGCGAGCAGGGAGTCGGCGAGCATGATGGGTACCGACTGGAGGTTGGCGAACGACGGCGCCCTCGTGTGCATCCGGAGCGGCTGGGAACCGCCGTCGGAGACGAGGTAGCAGCCCAGCTCTCCCCGGGGCGACTCCACTGCCACGTAGACCTCGCCCTCGGGCACCCTGAATCCCTCGGTGTGGATCTTGAAATGGTGGATGAGGGCTTCCATCGACTCATCGATCCGCTGGCGGGGAGGCGGGGAGATCTTGCGGTCGTCGGTCTTGTAGTCGCCGCGCGGCATGGCCTCGGCCACCTGGCGGACGATCTTGAGGCTCTCCCAGATCTCGTCCACACGGACCCGGTACCGGTCGTACACGTCGCCGTTGGTGCCGACCGGGACGTCGAAGTCGTACCGATCGATCCCGCTGTAGGGATGGGCCTTGCGCAGGTCATGGGCGATACCGGTCGAACGGAGGATCGGCCCCGTGATGCTCCAGGCCACGGCCTCCTCCGCCGTCAGGATCCCGACGTGCTTGGTCCGGCCCTTCCAGATGGCGTTCTCCTTGAGCAGGTCGTCGTACTCGCGCAAACGCCCCGGCATCACGTCGAGGATGCCCTCGACGTCGTCCTCCCAACCATCAGGGAGGTCGGCGGCCACGCCGCCCGGCCGGATGTAGTTGTGGTTCATCCGCAGCCCCGTCACCTTCTCGAAGAAGGCCAGGATTCCTTCCCGCTCGCGGAAGCCATAGAGCATCATCGACAGCGCCCCGATGTCCATCCCGTTGGTGGCCAGGGCGACGAGATGGGAGCTGATGCGGTTCAACTCGGTCATGAGCACCCGAATCGCCTCGGCACGGGGCGGAAGGTCGATGCCGAGGAGTTGCTCGACGGCCAGGGCGAAGCACAACTCGTTGTGGAGTGGTGCCAGGTAGTCCATGCGGGTCACATTGGTCCCGCCCAGCATGAACGGCAGGGTTTCCGCCGTCTTCTCCATTCCCGTGTGGAGGTACCCGATGATCGGTTGGACCCGACGGACGATCTCGCCCTCCAACTCGACATGGAGCCGCAGGACGCCATGTGTCGAGGGATGCTGGGGCCCCATGTTGACGATCATCAGGTCGTCGTCACCGATCGTCTCCTCGAGGAGGAAGTCGTCGCCGACCACCGTTCCGAGCTGTTCGGCGAGACGCTCGGCCGTCTCGACGTGGCGCATCTTCTGGGCGCCCTCATCGGTGGCGTGCACGAGCCACTCGGGCTCCTCCGTCCCCGAGATCCACACGTCGCGCGCCTCGGCCTGGTCGGTGCGGTCGTCGGTCATGCCCCGTCGCCTTCCTTGAAGTACACCGGGACGGCGCCCACGGCGAAGTCCTTGCGCAGGGGGTGACCCACCCAGTCGTCGGGCATGAGGATGCGGGTCAGGTCGGGATGGCCTTCGAACACGATGCCGAACATGTCGTACACCTCACGCTCGAAGTAGTTGGCCCCGGGCCAGATGGGTGTGAGCGACGACACCGATGGGGGCTGGTCCTCGACGAACTCGACCGGGACGATGATCCGCAGTCGCCGCCGGTGCTCGATGGACAGCAGGTTGGCCACGACGTCGAACCTGGGCTCCCGGCGACCGAGGTGGTCGGTGGCCGTCACGTCGACGCACATCTCGAACCCGGCCGACCTGGCAGCGCCGGCCACGGCGAGGAGGTCGTCGGGCCGGACCTCGAGGACGTCCTGTCCCCGCGACTGGTGCCATTCGACGTTGTCGAATCCTTCGAGAACCCCCCGCAGGATTTCGTCGTCGGGCAACGGCCTAGACATGGTGACACCCCCGGCTGTCCCCCGCCTGGCGGGGGAAGGTCCCTGTCATCGAGCCATCTCCCCGCTCATCACCTTCTCGTGGAGGGTGAGGATGCCGTGCATGAGCGATTGCGGGCCCGGGGGGCAGCCGGGAACGTAGATGTCCACCGGTACCACATGGTCGACGCCCTGGACCAGGGCGTAGTTGTTGAACATGCCGCCGGAGCTTGCGCACGCGCCCATCGAAATGACCCACTTGGGGTCGGGCATCTGGTCGTAGACCTGCCGGAGGACGGGGGCCATCTTCTGGCTCACCCGCCCGGCGACGATCATGAGGTCGGCCTGCCGGGGGGACGCCCGGAAGACCTCCATGCCGAAGCGGGCGAGGTCATAGTGGGCCGTGCCGGTGGCCATCATCTCGATCGCACAGCAGGCGAGCCCGAACGTCGCCGGGAACATGGAGCGGGTCTGGGCCCACTTGGCCACTCCGAGGCCGCGGACGGCGGCAGCCGCCCGATCGAGACGCGTCGTGATGACGGACGGAGGCGTCGATTGGTGCACTAGGCGGCTTCTTCGTAGGACGTCGTCAGGAACCTGCGGCTCCGCTTGCGCACGTTCCAGTCGAGGGCACCCCTTTTCCAGACGTAGGCGAGCGTCTCGAGAACGAACAAGGTGAACACTCCGACCGTCGCCACGCCGTACCACGCGAGCTCCGGGAAGTTGGCCGCCCAGGCGAAGAGGAAGATGATCTCGACGTCGAAGATGACGAAGAGCATCGCCACGACGTAGAACTTGACGGGGAAGCGTTGGGACGGCTCCATCTCGGGGACGATGCCGCACTCGTAGGGGGCGAGCTTCTCGGGGGAACCGGGCCCGCGGTACGAGATGAGGCGCCCGAGCGCCACGCTGACGGCGACGAAGCCGACAGCCAGCACGAGCATGACGACGATGGGGAGATAGGAGGCGAGGTCCATGGGCTGGGGCAGCGTGTCTTTCCGGCCCGGAGGATAGGAACTCCCCGGAATCGTTCCAAGTTAGGGAATGCACAAGCTCACCGCCGACCTCCCGGCCTCCGGTACTCGGCCCGGGCGGGCCCGTCCTACCCTTTGATCCATGCGACGTTGCGCCGGACTTGTCGTGGTAGTCCTCCTCCTCGCGGGATGCGCCGAGCGGAGTCCCGGCCCCCCGGCACCCACCGCGGCCACGTTGCCGGCGCCCGTCGGCCTGGCCGCGCCCGTGGTCCGCCACCCCGGGACAGGCGACGTCATGTACTTCGTTGTCCCCGACCGATTCCGCAATGGTGACACCGCCAACGATCACGGAGGGCTCGACCCCGGCGCCGGCCCCGGGGTCCACGGCTTCCTCCCCGACGGTCCCGGGTACTTCCACGGCGGGGACCTGGCCGGCCTGGAAGCATCCCTCGACCACCTCCGGGGCCTGGGTGTCACGGTCATCTGGATCACACCCCCCTTCGTCACCATGCCGACGCTCGGCGACGGCCCGGGCACGGGGTCTGCCGCGGGCCACCTCGGCTCATGGCCCGTCGACTTCACGCACGTCGACCCCCACCTGGGAACCGACGCCGAGATGGTCTCCTTCGTGTCGGCCGCCCACGACCTCGGCATGAAGGTGTTCATGGACGCGATCGCCAACCACACTGGGGATCTCATCCGACATCGGGAAGCAGCCACGCCCTACCGGTGGAAGGAAACCGACCCCTACCTCGACGCCGCCGGCATCCCGTTCGACCCGGCCCACCTCACCGGTGCCTTCCCTCGCCTCGATCCCGAGGTGAGTTTCCCCTACGTACCCGTGTTCCGGGCTGAAGGGGACGCCGCCCGCAAGCGCCCTGCCTGGCTCAACGACGTCACGCTCTATCACAACCGGGGTGAGTCGCTGGACGACCCGGAAGCCCTCACGTACGGGGACCTCGACGGGCTCGACGACCTCTTCACGGAGCATCCGCGCGTGGTCGAGGGCATGATCGAGATCCACGCCGACGCCATCCGCCGGTACGGTATCGATGGCTTCCGGGTCGACGCGGTTCGCCACGTGGACGACGCCTTCTGGCGGGCCTGGGTCCCGGCGATCGACGCCGCGGCGGTGCAGGCCGGTCGAGACGGCTTCTTCGTCTTCGGAAGCGGGACCGGGGCGGATCCCGATGCGAACGCTCGGTACTCGACTGCGCTCGGGTTCCACGGGATGCTCGATCTGAGGTTCAGCGAAGCCGTCCTGGGCTTCGCCGTCTCCGACTCGCCGTCCCGGGTTCTCAGCCGGCACTTCTCCGATGACGATCTCTACACCGATGCCGACTCGAACGCCTCGATGCTCGTCAAACTCGTGGGCACCCACGACACCGGGCGGCTCGGGCATCTCCTCCGTCTTGTGCATCCGGGGGCGAGCGACGACGAACTCGTGGCACGGATGCGGCTGGCGTTTGCCCTCCTCCACCTCACGCGGGGCATGCCCGCCATCACCTACGGGGACGAGCAGGGATTCGCCGGAGACGGGGACGACGCCCACCCGGACATCCTCCCCACTGCCGTGGCCTCCTCCATGGACGACGACCTCATCGGCACCGACGCCACCCCCGCCGACCTCAACCTCGATGCCACCCATCCCCTCTACCGGACGCTGGCGGAACTGGCGACGCTGCGCGCCGCCCACCCTGCCCTGTCGGCCGGTGCCCAGGTGGAGCGCTACAGCAACGCCAAGGCCGGGGTCTACGCCTTCTCCAGGATCCATCGCGAGGAGCGGGTCGAGTACGTCGTGGCGACCAACAACGCCCCTGACGAACGCACCGTCACGTTCGACACGTACTCACCGACCACCTGGTTCCACGTCATCTGGGGTGGCGAGGACCGGGTCCGAACGCTCCAATCGGGCGCCCTTCGCCTCACCGTCCCCGGGCGCTCGACGGTCGTCCTCCGGGCGGAAAAGGAGGCGCTCCGGGTGCGGGCGCCCACCCTCACGATCGTCAAGCCGGGCGGGATCGCCGACCCGCGGGTCGAGTTCCAGGTGGAGCCCACCGCGGCCGGCTACTTCGAGGTGACGTTCGCCACCTCGGTCGACGGGGCCGCGTTCTCGGCGATCGGGACCGATGACAATCCGCCCTATCGGGTCCATTGGCTCCCGCCTGGGGAGTTCACTTCGATCACGGTCATGGCCACCCTCGACGACCTCGTCGGCGGAAGGGCGGTCGTCGAGTGGGAAGTCACGGCCGGCGGGTGAGGCCCGATCCTCGCTAGGCAGCGCTTCGTCGTAGCCTCGGAGCGATGTCAGACCGGGTCATGGAGCACGCACGCGGCCCCGAGCGCCAGCTCCTCGGCCGGGGGTGGGCTCTCCTCAAGCGCCAGGTGTCC
>JBFKVA010000004.1:0-75189 GCA_041635475.1 Acidimicrobiia bacterium
CCCACGTCGGCCCGGCCCCTCTCCATCCTCTTGAGTTCGTGGAACCAGGGGGCGCGGGCGAGGTACTCGACGTGGTCGAAGAGCTCGAGGGCGGCCTCGCCGGTGGGGGCGGGGGAGACGACCGGGCCGAAGAAGCCTGCGACGCCGTCGAAGACGATGATCGGGACACCCACATCGGGGCCCGTGACCCGAAGGGCCTCGTCCATGGAGGCCCTGATGGTGGCGTCCCATCTCGGCTCGTCGGCGGCGAAGATCCACGACGCGTCGAGACCGGCCGACGTCACCCAATCCTCGATCGAGACCGGACGCTCCCGGTCGTGGTGGTAGCGACGCCCGTACTCGAGGTACAGCGCGTCCACGATCTCGTCTCCCATCGCCATCCGGACCGCCTCGATGACACGGAGGGCCTGATGTGTCTGCCAGTACCGGCCGCGGGCGTCCTCCTTGCCGTGTCCACCCTCCATCTCGTAGTTCTTGACGTGGAGGGAGAAGCTTCTCCACCTGACGGTCAGGTCGCGCTGGGGGGCCACCTCCCTCAGCCACCTCGATGTGATCCAGCACCACGGGCAGATGGGGTCGAAGTAGAAGTCGATCATGTCCGTATCATCCGATTGATGGTCGTGTGGGCAACCGTAGTCACAGGGTTGATCATCGCCGTCGGCGTCGTTGGCACCATCGTCCCCGCCCTGCCGGGTTCGGTCGTCGTCGTGGCCGGCGTGGTGCTGTTCGCGGTGTTCACCGGATGGGACGCCTGGGCCGTCGTCGTCGTGGCGGCAGCCGCCGCCCTGGCGGTCGCCGGGATCGTCGCCGGCGTTCGGATACCCGCCACGGCCACGAGCCGTTCGGCCGGTCGACGCTCCCTGCGGATCGGGATCGTGGGCGGGATCATCGGCTTCTTTGTCGTCCCGGTGATCGGCCTTCCGCTGGGATGGGTCACCGGGGTCTTCCTGTCCGAGGCCGCCACCTCGGGCCCGGCGACGGCCCGGGCGTCAACCGCGGCGACCGTCAGGTCCTTCGGGAAGGCAGCGCTCGTCCAGTTCGCCGTCGCCCTCGCCATCGCGCTCATGTGGGCGGCCTGGGCGGTGACCGAGCTGTTCTAGTCCCGCTGCGCCTCGAAGCGCCCGCCAGAGCGCCAGTACACGCCGGCTTCGCGGGACATGAACTCCTCCTCCACGAGGTACCGGCGGAGCGCCGCGTAGTCGTCGTGGAAGCCGAGCAGCACCTCATTCACCTCGGTCTCGGTGTACCGACGCCCAACCTCGAACTCCTGGGCGAGGTGGTCGAGGATGATCCGGCGCTTCCCCCGCGACGCCGGTATCGAACGGAGCCGCGTCCCGGAGAAGAATGCTCGCAGGACCTTCTCCTCCTCAAGACTCCAGGCTTCGGCGGTGATCCCCTCGGCGGCCGGCGGCGGACGGTCCAACTCCGCGGCCAGGGCGCGGAGGTGGGACGGCACGAGCCGGGTGTCGTCATCGAGCAGACCAAGGGTCCGTAGCTTCCCGATGTTCGACAGGACGGACTTGTGGGTGACCGCATGGGCGGCGGCCACCTCGGCCACGTCGACGGGACCCTCGGCAGCCCGTCCGAGGATGCTCAGCCGAAGTGGGTCGAGGGCGATGCGCAGGTACTCGTCGGCCTCCATCTCCACAGGCTAGGTGCGGGCCGCTACACAAGGCCGATGACGGTCCAGAACCCGACGACCGCGGTGACGAGCAACAGGATGCCGATGAGATCGAGCAGCGAGCCCTTGGCGAGGATCTCCTTGACATCGAACAGGCCGGTCGAGTAGGCGAGCATCGTCGGGGGGGTCCCGATGACAAGGGCGAAATCGATGGAGGACGCGATGGCGATCACCGCCACGAGCAGCGTTGCGTCGACCCCGATGATGCCCGCGAGGGGAAACGCCAGCGGGATGAGCATGGCGGCCGCCGCGGTGTTGGAAGCCATGGTCGTGGCCACGAGGGCCACCACGGCGGTGGCCGCCACACCCGCCCACGAGGGGAGCCCGCCGAGCCAGTCGAGTCGCGTCACGACGTGGTCGGCCACCCCGGAGTCCACCATGAAGACGCCGATGGTGAGGCCGCCACCGAACGTCAGCAGGGTGGGCCAGGAGATCTCCTGCACGTCCTGCGGCTCGATCCTCCCGATGACCATGAGCAGGATCGCCCCGCCCAACGCCACGATGCTCGTGCTGACGCCGTGCCACTCCTCGGTGAGCCAGATGAGGACGACCAGGACGAACACGGCCAGGACCTGCACCTGGGACCGGGTCATCGGACCGGCTTCGAGCCGATGGGTACGGGCGATCGCCTGCGCCTCCCGGAAGCGGCCGGGGGCCACGTCGACCTTGCCCACCCACCACAGGTACACGCCCATGACCGGCAGGAACAGCGCCACCATGGGGAGTCCGAAGCCCATCCAATCGACGAACGAGATGGAGCGTCCCGACAGGTCGTTGACGAACTTGGCGGCCAGGGCGTTGGCCGGGGTCCCGACGATGGTCCCCACGCCCCCGATGGTGGCGGCGTAAGCCACCCCCAGCACCGCTGCCTTCTTGTACCCCTCACTCCGCAGCGGAGCCGTCACGGCCACGACAACCGGGAGGAGGACGGCCACGGCAGCCGTGTTCGACATCCACATCGACATGAACGCCGATACCCCGATGAGGCCGGCCAGGAGCTGCTTGGGACCCGACCCGGCGGTGGCGACGATCGACACCGCGGCGAGGCGGTCGAGCTCGACCCGTTTCATGGCCTCGGCCATGAGGAATCCGGCGAAGAAGAGCACGATGATCGGGTCGAAGAAGTGCTCGAGGGCAGGTCCGGCACCCGACACGCCACCGGCGACGAGGGCGACGGGGATGAGGAGGGCCGTGGTGTGGAGGGGCAAGGCCTCGGTCACCCACAGGACGAGGACCGCGGCCAGGACCGCCGTGACCGGTCGGGCATCGACCGGTGGACGGCGAAGCGCGGTGAGCGTCGGACCGTCGACCGTCGTGATCGGGACGAGTTCCAGCGTCCCGTCCGGGAGGAGGAGATGGGCCTCGGCCGAACCCTCGGACGCCTCGATGCCGGTCAGCGTGACGGCGATCGTCTCGTCGACCGGGAAACCGCCGGGCGCCTCGAGCCAGAACCCGTCGGCGGTGGCGACCTCGAGCGGCGTCGTGTCACCGATCTCGATCTCTTGGACGAAGACGACCTCGGACCCGATCGAGATGCGCAGTTCTCCGGGCCCGCTCGGCCACTCGCCCGGGGCCGCCGACCACGCCCACGCGGAGAGGACGACCGCCAGAGCCACGGGCCAGATCCTCCCCATGAGCGCATGGCGCTCCACGCGGTTCACACGGAGAGCCTACGCCGCCTCCGTGGTCCCTCCCGGTGGGGCGGGCACCCAGACCCGGGTGCCCGCCACGAAGTCGTGGAGGGCCCGCCCGGTCCGGGCCGCCGTCACGACCGAGGCGACCACGAGGACCTGGGCGGCGACGGCAGCGACGGCCCACACGGTCGCCGAGGGATCGTCGATGAGGCGGAAGACCGCCGAGTGTGCGAGCTGCCATGGAAGGAACTTCACTGCCGACCGGATTGCCGACCTCGAGAGGTCGATCCGCTCTCCGTCCAGGCTGGTGACGGTCAACCCCCGGCGTGCCTTTCCGAACGTCGCCCGGGCCGGGGACGCCTCCTGGAGGGCGAAGGTGACAACGACCGGGAGGACGAGCGTCAGGAATGCGAGGGAATCCCTGGACCCTGCAGAGGTGAGCGCGACATCGAACGACCGGAGCCCGACGCCGATGGCCGCCGCAAACAACGCCCAGCCGAGGATCACCACCGCGTCGAGGAGTGACGCCTCGGCTCGCAGCCGGCCCACGCGGAATCCGTGGGTCACGCCGCCCCGATCCGGGCAGGGGAACGCTCGGCGTGGATCGCCTCCATGCCGTACCAGGCGTACCCGAACCCGAACATGATCCGTTGGACGAGGCCCGCGATGCCCGAGACGTTGAACATCGCCATCGTGAGCCCCAGGGCCACAACGACCGCCACGGCGTCGAAGACCCGGGCGCCTCCTCGGGCCTGCCCCCGCCTCAGGGACACGAGGATGACTCCCACCGTGAACCCGAAACCGACGGCGTTGGCGGCCGCCGAGTGGAGGACGTCCTCGAACTCGACGAACGGGACGTCGAGCCACGGCTTGTGCGAGAACGCCGCAGCCCCGAGCATGCCGACGCCGTAGAGACGGTGAGCGGCCCTCCCCCATGACCCCCATGCGTTCCCGGCCGCCTGCGTCAGGCGCAGGACGGCCAGGCCCAGGAGGAGGAAGCCGGACCGGGTCAGCCATGCTCCCTCGAGTCCCTGGGCGGCGGATTCGGAGACGGAGTGCTCGATCACCGAGTAGGAGCCCGGCATGAGCAGGGGGGCGATGACCACGGCGGCCATCGACACGGCGAGCATGGCGAGTGTCGTCCTCAAGGCAGGAGGTCCTCGGGGACGTCCACGACCCGGGCCCGCAGCCACTCCCCGAGGCCCTTGGCCTGTCCGTCCAGACGGAGGGTGGAGCTGACGCCCTCGTCGAGGAGGTTGCGAATGAAGAAGTGGATCGATCGCAGGCGGGGGAATTCGTCGCGGGTGATGTCGAGCTCGGCGACCTCCGGCAGGAGCTGGCGCAGGGTGGCGGTCGTGAGGAACCTGCGGAGCCAGGCGTAGACCTCATCGTTTCGAGCGAACACCCCGAGGTTGGCGTGCCCGCCCTTGTCCCCGGCCCGGGCCCCGACGACCGTTCCGAGCGGTAGCCGCACGGTCGCTCCCGACGCCGCGTCGCCGGCGGGCACCGTGGGCACGTCGGCCTCGAACGGATCGCCGGGATCGGTCTGGTCGATGGGGATCTCCTGGCCGCCGACGCGGACGACCTCGTGGACGGCATCCCGGGCGATGATGGCGGGCCAGTACCGAGCAAACGGCTTCCCCGGCCCGGGGGGCCAGGCACCGAACATTCCCGGGATGGAGCCGAGCGCGGTGTGGATGAGGGTGTCGGCGAACGCCCTGCCCACCTTGTCGGGATCGCGGTCCGCCACCGCGATGCGGAGCCAGCTGACGGCGGCGTCGTTGGTGTCCGGGTCCTGCGCCCCGACCCCGATGATCGAGGTCTCGACGGCATCGAAGTCGCCCGGCCCGAACTCGCAGGCGTCCCATACCTGTCGTTCGATGAGGTCCGCCTTCTCGGCCTGGTTGGGCCCGGTGAGGCCTATCTGGAACGAGTTCTTGAACCCTCCGGCGTACCCGGCCGCCACCTTGAGGGCGGGAGGCGGCGGCTCTCCCTTGATGCCGAAGAGTCGGACACGATCGGGGCCGGTCTCCTCGATCTCGATGCTGTCGAACCGAACGGTCACATCGGGATTGAGGTAGCGAGCACCGCTGATCTCGTAGAGCAGCTGACTGGTGACGGTCCCGCGAGAGACCTCACCGCCGGTGTTGTCATGCTTGCCGACGACCACACTGCCGTCGTCGTGCACGTCGACCCACGGGAATCCGGGATGGGTGAGGTCTTCGACCTCCGTGAAGAAGGAGTAGTTCCCACCAGTCGCCTGGCATCCGCACTCGATCATGTGGCCGCCAACCACCGCCCCGGCCAGCCGGTCCCAGTCGTCCCTCCCCCACCCGTGCCACCACGCCGCCGGGCCGCTGGTGAGGGAGGCGTCGGTCACACGTCCGGTGACGACCACGTCGGCTCCCCGTCGAAGGGCCTCGGTGATCCCCCACCCCCCGAGGTAGACGTTGGCGGTGACGATCTCCTGCGCCCGCTCCCCCAGCGGTTCCCCGGTGTCGAGGTGGGCGAGTGTGTGCCCGGCGGCCTGAAGGTCGGGGAGGCGGCCGACCAGGTCATCGCCGGAGACGCTGGCGACCGTGGCCCGGAGACCGAGCCGGTCCGCCACTTCGTCGACCGCCTCCGCACAGCCGATCGGGTCGAGCCCGCCGGCGTTGACGACGATCTTCACCCCCCGGTCGAGGCATTCGCCAAGGATCTCTTCGACAAGCGGAATGAAGGTCCGGGCGTACCCGACGTGGCGCTGCCGGACCCGGGCCATGATGAGCATCGTGAGTTCGGCGAGGTACTCGCCGGTGAGGACGTCGATGGGGCCACCATCCAGCTGCTCGCGGGCAGCCGTCGGCCGGTCCCCGAACATGCCGGCGAAGTTGGCGATGCGGATCGGGCGGGCCATGGCGCGATGGTACCGAACCGTGGGATCGGGTCTCCCGGGCGCCCGGGGGGGACCGGCGGTGTCAGGTGTTGGCGATACGCCGCGCCATCAGGCGGTCGTACAGGCCCGGGGTCAGCCGCGCCACGACCCACGCCAGGCGGGCGGTCGACGAGGGCAGGACGAGTCGGCGCCGTTCGAGCATGCCGTCCACGGCCAGCCGTGCCACTCGGTCCGGCGAGACCACTGTGCCGGTCGTCGACCACGATCCCCCGCGCCCCTCTGCCCGGAACGCCGCCCGCGTCTCGATCCCGGTCCGCACGAACGATGGGCAGATGAGCGTCACCGAGACGCCGGTGCCGCTCATCTCCGCCCGCAGGCTGTCGAAGAACCCGTGGAGCCCGTGCTTGGACGCGGCGTAGGCGGTGCGGTGCACGAGGGGAGAGAACCCCGACACGCTCGAGAACACCGCAATCCGGCCCTCTCGCGCGGCGAGGCCATCGATGGCAGCCCGCGTGACCGCGATCGTGCCGGTGAGGTTCACGTCGATGACCCGGACCATCGCTGCGGTGGGCGTCTCCCGGAGTGGACCAAGGGAGGTGATGCCGTGGGCCAGGACGAGGCCGTCGAGCGGCCCGATCCGCTCAAGGGTGTGGACCACACCCTCGTGGTCGGTGACGTCCATGGGGTACGCCTCGCCCTCCAGTCCGTCCACGATCGTGTCGAGCGCCACCACGTCGGCGCCTCGCGACGCCAGCTCGGCACACACCGCCCGGCCGATGCCACCGCCCGCCCCCGTCACGGCGAACCGGAGGCCCTCGATCTCAGGCATGACGACCGACGAAGGAACGGAACGCTTCGAGGGAGGTCTTCGACGGCCGGTAGCCGAACTCCTCCCTGAGTCGGCGGTTGGACAGCACGGGCCGGTACCGGAGGAAGTCGACCTGCTCGGGCCCGTAGGGAACCAGCCGCAGTGGGTGGAGCACGGCCAGGGCGCGCGACACGACCCCCGCCGGGAGTGGTACGTAGGGCCTGCCCAGTTCGCGGGCGAGGTCCCGTAGCGGGATGGCGCCGTCCCCGGCGAGGTTGAACCGCCCTTCCTTGAGCTCCAGGCACCCCTCGACGACGACGTCCACGACGTCGGAGTCCCAGATGAACACGAACGGCGTGGCCGACCCCGAGATCCCCAGGACGACGCGGCGCTCGAACAACGCGCTGAGTTGATTGCTGACCCCGGTCCCGAGGATCGTCCCCGGGCGCAGGACGAGCTGGCGCAGCTCGGGGTGGGAGAGCCGGTACCCGGCCAGCATCTCCTCGACGAGGCGCTTGTGGTCCGAGTACGCAAACTCGGGATTGCCCCGGAGCGGGTCGTCCTCGTCGATCCACAGAGGGTTGTCGGGGTGATACCCGTAGGCAGCACCGGACGACGTCACGGTGAGGTGGTCGACGTCCGCCCTCAGGCAGGCCTCCACCACGTTGGCGGTCCCCTCCACGTCCACCGCATGGAGGAACTCCCGCGTGTGATGGGGCTGGGGAGAGACGACGGCCGCCAGGTGGACGACGCGGTCGATGCCCTCGAGTTCGAGGAGGTCACCGAGGGCGGAGTCGCGGACGTCCATCACCCGGTGCAGCGGTGGCGCCGGCCGGTCCCGGATGTCGATGCCGATCACCCGCTCGACCCGGGGGTCGTCCACCAGCCGGTCGACCACCTGCGAGCCGATGAAGCCTGCCGCCCCGGTGACGAGGACCCTCATCACCCACCCCTCGTCGTTCTGGGGTCGTTTGAGCGCGTATGTGACCACCAAACGACCCCAAGACGGCTCTTCATGCGGGGATGGGGACGGGTCGCCGGCGCCAGAAGGAGGCCACGGCCAACCCGCTGATGAGGTGCCACACCCCCCACCAGGCAGCGATGATGGCCATGCCGCCGAGTCCGTCGAAGAACCCGAAGATGAGCACGAGGGCCAGTGCGGAGTTCTGGATCCCGACCTCGATCGAGATGGCCCGGGCGTCGTAGCGGTGATTGCCCGTCCCTCTCGCCACCCAGTACCCCACTGCCAGGGCAAGACCGTTGTGGAGTGCGACGGCGAAGGCCACGGCCCCCACGTTCTCCAGGAACTGCGCCCAGTTGCCGGCCAGGGCGCCCACGATGAAGAGCCCGAAGAGGACGAGCGAGATGCGGCGCATCGGCGTCCGCAGGCGTCCGGCGAGCTCGGGGCGCTTGGCCACGAGGAGCATGCCGAGCACGAGCGGGATGCCGAGGATGAGGAGGATCGTCACGAAGAGATCGATCGGGTCGAGGCTCACCTCGGCCAGGATCGCCTTCGTCCCCTCGTCGCGGTTCCCCCAGAACGACAGGTTGAAGGGTGTCGCCACGATGGCGAGGGCCGTCGAGATCGCAGTCATGCTCACACTCATGGCGGCATTCGACTTCGAGTAGGCGGCGAGGAAGTTGGAGAAGTTGCCGCCCGGACACGCCGCCACCATGAGCATCCCGAGGGCGATCGACGGAAGCGGGTCGATGACCTGGATGAGGAGGAAGGTGAAGGCCGGCAGCAGCAGGAACTGGGCACCAAGGCCGATGAGCGGACCCCGGGGATCGCGAACGACCCGCCGGAAGTCCTCGACCCGGATGTCCAGGGCCACCCCGAACATGATGAGGCCGATGAGGACGTTGAGGATCGTCAGCGTCGTCGTGTTGAAGTTGAGTTGGACCTGATCGATCGTCTCCACGTGCATCCCTCCGCGGTTCAGCCTCTGGGCTCTTGGTGCATGTCCTTGAAGGTTCGCAGGGCCGGTGCCCACATGTGGGCCACCGGGTCGACATCCACATGGATGACCGCCGGCATGCCGGAGGCGACCGCTCGTTCGATGGCCGGGGCCAGCTCCTCCTCCGCTGTGACCCGCTCCCCGTGGGCGCCCATCGCCCGGGCGAGGTCGTCGAATCGTGTCTCGGTGAAGTCGGCGTTGATCGTTTCGTCGTCGGGGAGGGACTTGCGCACAAGCGTCCTGATGGGCTTCAACGCGAACTGCTGGCTCATCTTCACCATGCCCCACTGGAGGTCGACGAAGACGATCCAGATGACGGGCAGGGCGTTGCGGACCGCCGTTTCGATCTCCTGGGGGTGGAACCCCATGGCCCCGTCGCCGATGAGGCACACGACCCGCCTCGTCGGGGCCGCCACCTGGGCACCGAGGGCCTGTCCCACCCCGGCTCCCAACATGCCGAACTTGTAGGTGGCGAGGACGGAGTTGGGCCGTCGGGCCTGGTGGTAGAAGTGAGACCACACGGTGGTGTTGCCGCCGTCGAAGACCCAGATCGTGTCGTCGGGCATGACCTCCTGGGCCACGGCCGGGACCCTCCCCGGGCTCACCCCGGACGCCGGCTTTTCGGATTTCTTCTCGAGCTTGGCCCGGGCGGCCGCCTGTGGTTCCGTCCACGTATCGACCCGGTGGGCCCCGGGCTCGAGCCCGGCAAGCGCGTCCCCCAGGCGACGCAGGAACGCCCGCGCATCGGCGACGATCCCCAGGTCGACGGGGCGCATGGCGCCGATGGCCGAGTCGTCGACGTCGACTTGGACGAGTCGTTGGTCGGCCGCCTGTGCCCAATACGGCGGTTTGCCCCACCAGTCGGTCTCCCCGAGTCTCGAGCCGAGGACGAGCACGACATCGGACTCGTTGCGCAGGCGCTGGTACACCTCGATCTGGGTCATCGGGATCGACAGCGGATGGGTCTCGGGAAGCGACCCGCGACCGCCCCAGCTGGTCGTCACCGGGGCGCCCAACCTCTCGGCCACCGCCTCCAGTTCGGCGTGGGCCCTGGCGTGGATCACCCCGGTACCGGCGTGGATGAGCGGGGTCGAACTCCCGGCCAGGAGCCGAGCCGCCTGGTGGACGAGCACCGGGTCCGGTTCGAGAGGGTCGATGCGTCGGTACGTTCCCGGGGCGCCCAGCGACCGCTCGTCGAAACGCCCGGCCACGTTGATGAGGTCCTCGGGGATGTCGACGTGGACGACACCCGGTCGGCCCGACCAGGACCGTCGGAAGGCTCGCCTCATCATCTCGGGGATGCGATCGCGGCTCGGGACGTGTTCGGATGACTTGGCCATCTTCCCGATCACTCCGACCTGGTCGAAGTACTGGAAGGTCCCGCCCCGGTCGGGGTACGAGATGCCGGTGCGCCGACACGAGGTGATCAGCAGGACCCGGTTCCCTTCACCTTCCTCCACCGCCACGCCGGCGAGGGCGTTGGCCACGCCCGGCCCGTTGGAGGCAATGGCCACGCCCAGTCGCCCGGTGACCCGCGAGTAGGCCCCGGCCATGTGGACCGCCGACGCCTCGTGGCGCGGGGAGACGAGCCGGATGCCCTCGTCGGCGAGGACGCTGTAGAGCCCGAAGTACGTGCCGTCGACGATGCCGAACACGACCTCGACGCCCTCGGCAGCCAGCATCCGGGCAACGATTCCACCACCGGTGAGATTGGCCATCGCTCCTCCTCGGTCGCGCACGTCCGGTCGCAACCGCCGGGAACGCTAGCGCTGCCGACCGCCCGGGCCGTCCCCGGCTCCCCCGGCGTCGTCGGGGAAGAAGATGTCCTCGATGGGCTGATCCATGACCCGTGCGATGGTGAATGCGAGCGGCAGGCTCGGGTCGAAGCGGCCGGTCTCGATGGCGTTGACCGTTTGTCGCGACACGCCGAGCAACTCGGCGAGCGCACGCTGCGTGAGGTCTCGCTCCGCCCGCAGGACCTTGAGGCGGTTCCTCACGAATAGTGCCTGGTGAGGACGAGGACCGAGACGACGTAGGCGGCGACCGCGACAACCATCGTCGCGACGTGCGGGAGTTCGGTCATGGTGCCCTGGGCGAGTAGCTCGAACAGCTCCGAGCCGATGATGGCAAACCCGAACCCGATCGCCATCGAGTGGAGCTGGATCCGTCGCTGGAGTTCGTCGGCCCCCATCACGAAGCGCCGGTAGATCTCGATGGCACCGAGGCCGACCAGAGTCGGCGCCGCGATGATTGCCCACAGCAGCCGGACCGACGGCTCCCATCTCTCGATGGCCTCCGCCGCCAGGACAAAAACGGCCTGCCAGGCGAGCACCCAGCCGGTGGCAACCCACATGTTGCGGCGATCCGCGGCAGTGAGGGGACCACAGGTGAGAATCTGCCACAGGGTCGGACGATCGGTGGTCATGACATGTCCTCTTTCCATTTAGTCAAGTTTCCTTGACATATGTTCTCATACGACCGCTACCTATGTCAAGCACGCTTGACCTCAGGCCCCTGGCTGGAAGATCATGAGGACGAGCAGGGCGAGGATGAGGAGCAGATCGATGCGTTGCACGGAGCTCACCTTGCGCAGGTCCGCGATGAGGACGTCGGTGATGCCGTCCGCCTCGAGGCGGGCCGACAGCTCCTTCTCCTTCCTGGCGAAGTAGCCGATCCCGGTGACCATGCCGACGACCCAGATGCCGAGGGAAGCCGAGATCCACACGTCGCCCCACGCCAGGTGATCGCCACCGAGGATGAGGACCACCGCCGTGAGTGCCACCAGCGGGACGACGGCCGGATAGACCCTGCTGGCCGTCGCTTGGACCCGGATGTGGGTCCGGGCGTACTCGTCCCGACCCTTCTTGCGGGACAACGCCACCATCGACTCACCGAACATGGCGCCGCCCATCCACACGGCACCAAAGAGGACGTGGAGGAATCGTACGAACTCCAAGCTTGCTCCTTCCGAGAGTGGCGGCCGAGGCTATCAGCCGAGACGAGTCGGACGCGGACACGCGCCGACCCGGTGACGTCACACGACCCCGCCGTGCGTCGCCCGGAACTCGCGCATGAGATCGACGAGCGCCCCAACGCCCTCGTCGGTCATGGCGGCGTACACGGAAGCCCGCAGCCCGCCCACGCTGCGATGGCCTTTGAGGCCGATCATGCCCCGACCAGCCGCCTCGCCCACGAACACCGCCTCCAGCTCCTCCGACGGCAGCCGCCACACGACATTCATGTGTGACCGATCCGATGCTGCCACCGGTGACCGGTACCAACCCTCGTCGATCACGGCGTAGAGCATCGCCGACCTCCGGGCCGCTGCCGCCTCGATGGCGCCCACCCCGCCCTGGCGCTCCATCCACCGCAGCACCTTGCCCGTCATCCAGATCGTGAACACGGGCGGCGTGTTGTACATCGACTCCTTGGCGGCGTGGATCGAGTAGCGGAGATAGGCGGCCAGGTCGTCGTTGGCACCGGCCAGCACCGACCGGCGGAGGTAGACCACCGCCATGCCTGCCGGGCCCAGGTTCTTCTGGACACCACCGAACACGACATCAACGAGATCCCACGGAATCGGACGGGCCAGGTACTCGGACGACATGTCCACCACGAGCGGGACCCCGACGTTCGGCCATTCGGGGTAGCGAATCCCCCCGATCGTCTCGTTCGAGCAGATGTGGAGATAGCGGGCATCATCGGGAACGTCGAGTTCACCCGGCGCCGGCATGCGCGCGTAGCCGTGGTCGGCTCCGTCCCAGGCAACGCGCAGGTCGCCGTGGTGGGACCCGTCGGTGAGGGCGAGCCGTGACCAGGACCCGGTGACGGACACGGACGCGAACCGGCCGCCCGCCAGCAGGTTCATGGGCAGCATGGCGAACTGGAGCGTCGCCCCGCCCTGGATGAAGAGAATGTCGAAGTCGTCGGGGGCCCCGGCGACGGACCGGGCCAAGGCAAGGGCTTCGTGGTGAACGGACGTGAACTCGGCGCCCCGGTGACTCAACTCGATGAGCGAGGCCCCGGCGCCGTGGTAGTCGACGAACTCCGCCTCGGCCTCCTCGAGCACTTCGAGCGGGAGCGTGCACGGACCGGCAGAGAAGTTCCATACGCGTGCCATGGCCGGAAGCCTAAGCGGAGGATGGGGACAGACGAACTAGGACAGGATGGCCAGGAGGATGCCGACGACCACCGCCAACCCTGCCGCCACGCTCGCCCATGTCGTCCACTGGGGAGGGCCCTGGGGCGGGTCGGGAAGCGGTACGCCGAGGATCTCCGCCGCCTCCGGGATCCGGGTCTCCTCGACCACGAGGCGGTAGTCGGCCATCTCCTGCATCGCCGAGAAGTCGGACACGCGCGCCGCGATCCCGGCTGCCTCGAGCGAGGCCCTGGCCAGTTCGGCGTCGGCTGCGAGGGCAAAGGTGGTGAGCTCTCTCACATCGGGAGGCTACCCCGGACCCCCATTCGCCGAACGGTACCGAGAACTGCGATTTGATACCGTGCTAACTTCAGTGCGTGCCGGCCATCACCTCGCGCATCGACCCCCGTTCCGACGAGTTCGCCCAGACCCGGGCGGAGAACCTGGCGATCCTCGCCGAGTACGAGCAGCTCATGAACGAGTCGCGGGCGGGGGGCGGCCCCAAGTACGTCGACCGCCATCGGGAACGAGGCAAGCTCCTCGTCCGGGAGCGCATGGAACTCCTCCTCGACCGCGACTCCCCTTTCTACGAGCTGAGCCCGATCGCCGGCTGGGGACAGTCGTACCCGATCTCGGGGAGCAACGTCACAGGTATCGGCGTCATCAGCGGGGTCGAATGCATGCTGACCGGCCACGACGCCACGATTCGGGGCGGCGCTTCCAACCCGATCAGCCTGGCCAAGACTCTTCGGGCCCAGGACATCGCCACCGCCAACCGACTCCCCCTCGTGAACCTCGTCGAGTCGGGGGGCGCCGACCTGCCAACCCAAGCCGACATCTGGCTCCCGGGAGGGAAGTGGTTTCGCAACCTCACGAACATGTCCAAGGCGGGAATCCCCACCATCGCCATCGTCTTTGGCAACTCCACGGCCGGCGGGGCGTACGTCCCCGGGATGTGCGACTACGCCGTCATGATCAAGGACCGTTCGATGGTCTTCCTCGGTGGTCGACCCCTCGTGAAGATGGCCACCGGTGAGGACGCCACCGAGGAGGAGTTGGGCGGCGCCGACATGCACTGTCGGGTGTCGGGCGTGGGCGACTACTACGCCATCGACGAGTACGACGCCCTGCGGATCGGACGCGAGATCGTCGCCCACCTCAACTGGCGCAAGGCCGGGTACGGCCCCGTCCGCGCCCCCGTCGAACCGCTCTACGACCCGGAAGACCTCCTCGGCATCGTGCAGTCGGACCTTCGCAAGCCGTACGACATGCGAGAAGTGCTCGCCCGGGTCGTGGACGGGTCGGACATCGACGAGTACAAGCAACTCTACGGGCAGTCCCTCCTCACCTGCTGGGCCCACATCCACGGCTTCCCGGTCGGGGTCATCGCCAACCAGCAAGGCGTGCTGTTCTCCGAGGAGGCCCAGAAGGCCACCGAGTTCATCCAGCTCTGCAACCAGTACGACCAGCCGATCATCTTCATCCACAACACGACGGGGTACATGGTCGGCACCGAGTACGAGCAGGGTGGGATCATCAAGGACGGCGCCAAGATGATCAACGCCGTCGCCAACTCGACGGTCCCCCACATCGCCATCATGGCGGGAAGCTCATACGGGGCCGGCAACTACGGCATGTCGGGCCACGCCTACCGACCCCGGTTCATCGTGGGCTGGCCGACCTACAAAGGAGCGGTCATGGGAGCCGAGCAACTCTCGGGCGTCCTCTCCATCGTGGCTCGGGAGAGCGCCGAGTCGATGGGCAGGGAGTTCGACGAGGAGGCCGACGCCCAGCGCTCGGCCCTCATCCACGCCCAGATCACCCACGAGGAGTCGGCCTTCTACAACTCGGGACGGGTCCGGGACGACGGCCTCATCGACCCTCGGGACACCCGCACGGCCCTCGGCATCCTGCTCAGTGCCGTCCACTCGGCGCCGGTCAAGGGGACGAACGAGTGGGGCGTGTTCCGGATGTGAGAGGGAGCACGGAGAACGAAGTACGGAGCACGGGGAGTGAAGGGCGAAGTGGACAAGCAATGATCAAGAAGGTCTTGGTAGCAAACCGGGGCGAGATCGCCCGCCGCATCATCGCGACCTGCCGCGACATGGGCATCGCGACGGTCGCCGTGTTCTCCGACCCGGACGCCGGCGCACCGTTCGTCAACGAGGCCGACCAGGCGGTCGCCCTCGGGGGGGCTTCGCCCACCGAGTCGTACCTCCGCATCGACGCCCTCCTCGACGCAGCCGCCCGCACCGGCGCCGACGCCGTCCACCCCGGTTACGGCTTCCTCGCCGAGAACGCCGAGTTCGCCCGGGCGTGCGTGGACGCCGGGCTCACGTTCATCGGGCCCACCGCCTCCACGATCGAGGCGATGGGCTCGAAGCTCGAGTCGAAGCGGATCATGACCGAGGCGGGGGTCCCCACGCTGCCCTCCCGGGAGATCGACCCGTCCCACCCCGACGATGTCCTGTCGGCGGGTGAGGCCATCGGCTACCCGGTCCTCGTCAAGGCGTCAGCCGGCGGAGGTGGCAAGGGCATGCGAATCGTGCGGGACGCCGCCGACCTCGTCGAGGCGGCCCTGGGTGCGGCCCGGGAGGCCGCATCCTCCTTCGGCGATGCCACCGTGTTCCTCGAGAAGTACCTCGACGAGCCTCGCCACGTCGAGATCCAGGTATTCGGGGACACCCACGGCAACGTCATCAGCCTCTTCGAACGGGAGTGCTCGATCCAGCGCCGGCATCAGAAGATCATCGAAGAGTGCCCCTCCCCGGCCCTCGACACCGACCTCCGGGCCCGGATGAGCGAGGCGGCCATCGCCGCCGGCAAGGCCGTGTCCTACGTTGGGGCGGGGACCGTCGAGTTCCTCCTCGATGCCTCGGGGGCGTTCTGGTTCCTGGAGACGAACACGCGGCTCCAGGTCGAGCACCCCGTCACCGAGATGGTCACGGGCCTCGACCTCGTCCGGCTCCAGGTGATCGTCGCCGAGGGAGACCCGCTGCCGCCAGACGCCACCGAGGCGATGATCCACGGACACGCCATCGAAGCCCGGCTGTACGCCGAGGACCCGACCAACTCGTTCCTCCCGGCCACGGGCACGGTGCACTCGTTCTCGATCACGGAGGACGTTCGAGTCGACTCGGCCGTCGAGTCCGGATCGGTGGTGAGTGTCCACTACGACCCCATGATCGCCAAGGTCATCGCCTGGGCTCCCACCAGGCACGAGGCGGCCCGGGTCCTGGCGTCGGCCCTGGCCGGCGCCCGGATCCACGGCGTCACCACCAACCGGGAACTCCTCGTACGCATCCTTCGGGAGGAGGAGTTCCTCGCCGGGAGGACCGACACGCACTACCTCGAGCGCCACGATCCGGCCACCATGGGGGGCCCGCTCACGACCGACGTGCGGCGTCACGCCCTGGCTGCGGCGCTGTTCGCCCAAGGGGAACGCCGGCGGCATGCCGGGCCTCTCGCCTCGGTGCCATCGGGATGGCGCAACTCGCCGTCCCAACTCCAGCGCACGACGTTCCGGGTGGGAACGAAGGACATCGAAGTCGGATACCTGTTCGGAAGGACCGGCCTGACGGCAGAGGTGGACGGCGACCCCATCGACGACGCGATCCTCGTCGAAGAGAGTCCGGCTGGGGTCCTGCTTCGCCTGGGTGGTGTCCAGGAGTTCTATTCGGTGACCCATGCCGGCGACACGTGGTTCGTGGATGGGCCGGAAGGGGCGACGACGCTGGTCGAACTGCCCCGCTTCCCCGGCCAGGACGTCGAGGAGCACACCGGCTCCCTCGTGGCACCGATGCCGGGGAAGGTGATCCGGATCGACGTCGAGGAGGGCGCCGTCGTTGCCAAGGGCCAGGTCCTCGTGGTCGTCGAGGCCATGAAGATGGAGCACTCCGTCAGGTCGCCGGTCGCCGGGACCGTCACCCACATCACCATCGTGGAGGGACAACAGGTCGACGGGGGCGAGGTGATGGTGGTCGTGGAGGATCGAGAGTCCGAGTAACCGTCGACGTTGACGGCGGGTCTGATCCTCTACACGTCTCAAGGAGACACCATGGCCCTCGAGGTGGAAGCCACGAGGTATCGCTGCACCGAATGCAACCGGGTCGTGTACACCTACGTGCCGGAACGGTGTTGCGAGTTCACGATGCTCGCCGAGCCCAGTCCCGACCGGAAATAGCCTCAGGCCGGGGTGGGGGTCGCCCGCCACGTATCCAGGGTTCCCTGGATGGCGTCGCGGGCCCTCTGCAGCACCTCGGCCGGGTCCTCGTCGGCCGCCCGCTTGATCGGGTCGAGCACTCGCATACGCAGGTCCACTCCCCATGGCACCGGCAGGAACTTGTCCTTGAGAAGCTGCCAGGAACCGTCGATCGCGACCGGGACGACCTCGAGGTCAGGTGCCGCCTCCATGAGTGCGGCGAACCCCGCCCGCTTGAAGGGGCGGAGCAGGCCGTCCCGGGATCGCTTGCCTTCCGCGAAGATGACCGGCGACACCCCCTTCTCCTGGGCCGCCCGGCCGAACGCCATGAGGCGGGCGACCGCGTCGGACCCCTTCGCCCGGTCGATGATGAGGTGTCCGCCCCGCCGAACGTTGTACGACACGGTGGGGATCCACTTGGCCAGTTCCCGCTTCGTCACGAATTTCGGGAAGTTCGACCGGAGCCTGCCTCCGATGAGCGCGATGTCGACCATGCTCTGGTGGTTGGAGACGAAGAGGTAGCCGGTCCCGTCCGCCACCTCGGCAGACCGCTCCACGATCACCCGGGCGCCCGAGGCCCGGAAGACCGGGAGGAGCGCCGCTTGGGTCCACTGGGCCACGACCGACATCGTTCGTTCGCCGAACAGACGCACGACCCGCAGGATCGGATCGGCCAGGGCCAGCACGGCTCCGAACCCGATCACGGTGGGGATGGTCGTCACCCAGTCACGGGCCCTCGTAAATGCGGTCATGGCCCCGATTCTACGAAGCGACCTCGACAACAAGCGGGGGTCGGAGGTCGAACCGGGGGAGGAAGAACTGGACCGAGGGGCCGATGAGCACGGCGAAGACGAGGGTCCCCAATCCGGCCACGCCGCCCAGGAGCCACCCGATGGCCAGCACCGTGACCTCGATGATCGTCCGGGCAACGCGGATCGACATGCCCCGCCGGGCCATGCCGGTCATCACCCCGTCGCGTGGTCCGGGACCGAGGGCAGCGCCGATGTAGAGTCCGGACCCGAACCCGATCACGACGACCCCGCCCACCATGTACACCCAACCCAGGGCGCCGTCGGCCCCCGGGAGCAGGGCGAGGACGACGTCGATCACCGGGCCGATGATGAGCACGTTCAACACCGTCCCCACCCCCCACCGCTCGCCCAGGGGGATCCACAGGAGCAGGACGACGATGCCGGTGAGGACCGTGATCGTGCCCAACGACAGCCCCGACCTGACGCTCACCCCCTGGTGGAACACCATCCACGGCGAAAGCCCGAGGTCCGCCTTCACCATGAGGGAGATGCCGGACCCGAATGCGACGAGTCCGGCCAGGAGCTGGATCAGTCGACGGGGGCGTCGGTCGGTCGGGAACGGGAGCATGGAGGTCACGAGCCTATGGCGGGCCGTGGCCTACCGCAGCTCTTGACACCCTTCTGGCGCGTCTCGATAGGCTCCCGGCATGCGGTCGTTCGTCACCCACTCGGTCCCCGTCGCCGGCGGGACGCTGCGGGCCATCGAGTGGGGTCCCGGCACCGGGAGGGCTACGGTGATCGCGGTCCATGGGATCACTGCCAACTCCCGGAGCATGATCAGCCTGGCGGAGGTGGTTGACCCGGCGGTGCGCCTGGTGGCGGTCGACCTGCGAGGACGCGGTGACTCGTGCGACCTGCCCGGTCCCTACGGCATGGAAGCCCACGCCCGCGACGTGGAGTCGGTCGCCGACCACCTCGGCGTCGACGCGATCGTCCTGCTCGGCCACTCCATGGGTGCGGTGGTGTCCACCATGTCCGCCCTGCTCATGCCGGGCCGTGTCGCAGGCCTCGTGTTCGTCGACGGCGGCCTACCCCTCCCGATCCCGGCCGACGTGGACCCCGAGCTCGTGCTGGGAGCAGTGCTCGGACCCGCCCTCGCTCGCCTCTCGATGACCTTCGACTCGATGTCCGCGTACTTCGACTTCTGGCGACAGCATCCTGCCTTCACCGAGTGGAACCAGGCCGTCGAGGCCTACCTTCGGTACGACGTGGGGGGTGAGGAGCGGGCCCTGCGCCCCCGGGCGAGCCAGGCCGCCATCACGGAGGACGGCTCGGACATCATCATCAACCATGGAACCACCACCCACCTCCGACGGGTGTCACAGCCCATCGAGGTGCTGCGGGTCGACCGAGGGATCATGAACGAACCACCGGGCATGATCCCCCCGGAGGTGTACGAACCGGTCGTGACAGCCATGCCCAACCTCGCCGTGACCTCATCGTCGGCCTTCAATCACTACTCCGTCCTCACGACCGAGGCGGGGGCCGCGACGGTGAACGAGGCCCTCGAGCGCCTCCTGGCCCGCATCTCGTGAACGCCTGACCTCAGGCGAGGAGCAGTACCGCCCCCACACCGAGCACGACGCCCATGACTTGGATCGGCAGCGGACGCTCCTTGAGGTACAGCACTGCCGCCGCCACCGTGAACACCGGGTACAGGCTGCCGAGAACGGCCACGATCGAGAGCGGGCCCCGCTGGGCGGCCAGCACGATGAACACGTTGGCGAGCATGTCGAGGACGCCGGCGGTGAGCACCCACCGCAGGTAGCCCGCCACCGGCGGCCATCGGTCGGGCCCGGCCAGCGAAAGCGAGATCCCGATCGACGCTGCCCGGGCGGGCACGAGTGGCCACAGGCCGGCGGCCTCCGACGTGAACGACATGGCGACGAAGAAGGACCCGAAGAACACTCCCGCCCCGAGCGCCATCCACACCGGTCGTCGGTCGATTGGCGTCCCCGCGCCCTGCCAGGTGACGGCAACGATGGCGGCCATGGCCAGCGTGATGCCCACCACCTGGAAAGGGCCCAGCGCCTCGCACCGGAGCAGTCCGACTCCCACCGAGAACACCGCCCCGGCCGCCGCCGACACCGGAGCGACCACGGACATCACCCCCGACGCCAGCGCCCGGTAGAGGAGGTTGAGCCCGAGCATGCCGGCCACCCCGGCCACCGCGCCGAACGCGAGGTCGGCCGCCCCGACCGACGGGGCGGGGACGATGACCAAACCCCCGGCCAGCACCAAGACCCCGACCAGTTGGGTCCAACCGACGACGGCCCAGGCCGAACGGGACTTCGCCGTGAAACCCCCGGCGAAGTCGGCGAGGCCGTAGGCGACCGCCGACGCGAGCGCGAGGAGGCCGGGGTTCACGGGCGAAGGCGACCCATGAACCGTTCTCGGTCCCGGTTCCAGCCCTCGACATCGATGGCCCGTGCTTCCACCTGGCGCAGGCGTGCCTTGGTGGCGGCCACGACCTCCGGCTGGAGGTCCTGCTGGTGATCGAGCAGGAGGAGGGCGGCTTCGACCGCCTCGCCCGACCGGGCCACGCGGGCCACGAGACCCGCCGACACCGCCTCGACGGCGGGGATCCGGTCGTTCACGTGGAAGAGCCGCGCCACCGTCTGATGGGGGAGCCGACTGGCAAGGAGGTCGAGTCCCTCCGGCCGGTAGAGGACACCGAGCTTGGTGGCCGGTATCTCGAAGAAGGCACGTTCGTCGCAGACCCGGATGTCACACGACATCGCCAGCTCGACCCCACCCCCGACACAGGCCCCGTTGATCGCCCCCACGATCGGGAGCGGTGAGTCCAGGAGACGACGGGACAACCGCGCCAGCGCCTCCTCGAGCCCGGTCCCACGGGCACGCAGGTCGTCGAAGTCGGCCCCGGCGCAGAAGACGCCGTCGCTCCCGGTGACGACCACACCTCGCGTCCCGTCGGCCTCGATCTCGTCGAGGAGGGCGACGAGGCTCGTCATGAGTTCGACGGAGAGCGCGTTGCGGCGGTGTGGGCGATTGAGGGCGACGACCGCGATGGCGCCGAAGCGCTCGGTGAGGAGCATGGCGACAGCCTACGTCGGGCGGGCGCACCTGGCCCCATCGTCCGTCCGTAGGCTCTCACGATGGTCCCTGCCAGCGAGTTCGAACGCCGCCGAGCGGCACTCGTCGAGGGCATGGACGACGACGGGATCATCCTCCTCCTCGGCCACGACCAGGCGCCGATGAACTACCCGGGGAACCCGTATCCGTTCCGCCAGGAGTCGTCGTTCCGCTACTTCTTCGGGCTCGACGAGCCGGGTGCGGCCGGGTGGCTCGACCTGGCCACCGGCGACCAGCGGCTCTACGCACATGTCCCCGACCTCGACTCGGTCATCTGGGAGGGCGACCTGCCCTCCCTGGGGGAACGGGTCGAGCCGTACGGGGCGGTCGACGCCCGCCCGGTTGCCGACCTGGCCGCCGACGTGACCGCGGTGACGCGCGGGCGACGCGTCCACACACTTCCCCCCACCCGTCCGGCCGGGCGCGAGCGCCTCACCCGCCTGGTCGGCGGCGCCGATTCCTCGCCCGATCTCATCAAGGCGGTCGTTGCGTTGCGGGAACGCAAGAGCCCCGCCGAGGTGGCGGAGATCACCGAGGCCGTCAATCGGACGGCGACCCTCCACAGGCTGGCCATGGCCGAGACCCGTCCCGGCCTCACCGAGGACGACGTCGTCCGTCGCCTCCAGGCGGCAGCCGCCGCCGACGGGTGGGAGTGGGCGTACCCGATCATCTTCTCGGTTCGGGGCGAGGTGCTCCACAACCTCGGACACGACAACCCGATGGAGAGCGGCCATCTCGTCGTCAACGACAGCGGCGTGACCTCGCCCGGCGGATACGCATCCGACGTGACGCGTACGTTCCCCGTCTCCGGCAGGTTCTCACCGGACCAGCTGGCCGTGTACGACATCGTCCGCGCCGCCCGTGCCGCCGCGCTGGCCCGCGCCGGGACCGGCATCCCGTACCGGGCGGCCCACGATGCGGCCGGACGCGTCATCACCGAGGGCCTCTCCGACCTCGGAATCATGCGCGGTGACCCCGACGAGTCGGTGGCAGCCGGAGCCTTCACCGCGTTCATGCCGCACGGTGTCGGACACATGCTGGGCCTCGACGTTCACGACATGGAGGGGTTGGGCGAGGACAACGTCGGCTATGACGGCCGGCACCGCCGGGCTGAGGCCTTCGGGCTGTCCAACCTCCGCCTGGCCAAGCCGCTTCGACCCGGGTTTGTCGTCACCGTGGAACCCGGCGTCTACTTCATCCCCAAGCTCCTCCGACGCTGGGCCGAGCAGGGACTCCACGAGGAGTTCATCGACTTCACGTCCGCCCTCCGCTTTGAGCGGTTCGGGGGTGTCCGCATTGAGGATGTCATCTCGGTGACGACCGACGGGGTGGACCTCCTCGGGGACCCAATCCCCACGTCACCCGCCGATGTCGAGGCCGCCTGCACGGGCTGAGGTCACGCCCCGAGGATCTGCTGGAGGTGGGGTGTGTAGAACTCCGGTTCGAGCAGGAACGAGTCGTGCCCCTTCTCGGAATGGACCGTGATGCGCATCGCATCGATGCCGGCGTGCTTCAGCACCCGCATGAGCTTCGTCTGCTCCTCGGGGTAGTAGCAGACGTCCGAGTCGATGGAGAACACGAGGTACTGCTGGTCGACACACCGGGCGAACAGGTCTTCGAACGTCGCCGCCGCCGGATCCACCTCGGCGATGAGGTCGAAGTGCTGCCAGAGCCACATGAGACGAAGGTAGGTGTTGGCATCGAATCGCTGCAGGAACTTCTGTCCCTGGTACCAGAGGTACGACTCGAGCGGATGGGTGATCTCGTAGCCCTCGGGGTGATCCCTGGCAACCATCACCCCACCCCGGGCCCTCTCGGCCATGGCATCGAGCGAAACGAAGGTCTTGTGCCCGATCATCCGGGCCAGCGCCAGGCCGCGGTCGGGGTGCGGGCCGTCGTAGTAGTCGCCGCCGGCGAAGTCGGGGTCGTTGAGGATGGCCACGGTCTGCTCGAAGTTGTGCAGGAACTGCAGCGGGGTCGTCTCGAGGCCTGCCGCCACCGGGATGACGTTCCTGATCCGGTGGGGATGGGCCGTGGCGAGCACGAGGACGAGGAGCCCGCCGACCGAGGCACCAATCGCCGCGTGGAGCCGGTTGATCCCCAGGTGGTCGAGCAACACGAGTTGCGAGTTCACGACGTCGATGCACCGGATGTCGGGAAACGCTGACCCGTAGGGCCCGCCGGTCGAGGGGTTGGGCGAGCCGGGGCCGGTGGAGCCGTAGCAGCCGCCGAGGTAGTTGATCGAGATCACGAAGAAACGATCGGTGTCGAGGGCGAGTCCGGGGCCGATGAACCCACTCCACCATCCGCGCTGGCACTCGTCGTTCCACCTCGCCACACCGGGGACACCCTCGTTCCAGCCGGACGCGTGCTGGCTTCCGGTGAGGGCATGGAACACGAGGATCGCGTTGTCCGCCGCCTCGTTCAGTTCGCCGTAGGTCTCGTAGGCGAGGGTGACCTCATCGAGGTGGCCACCCTGGCTCAGACGGAAGGGGAGCTCCGCGGGCGGAAACGCGAAGAACTGCGTTTTGGTTGGACCGACACCGACCATCAGGCACCCCCCGGATACCCGGCCGGCCCGACGAGCGGTACGAAGCGACAGCCGCCCCGCCGTTCGATCGTCACCCCGTCGACCGTCCTCGTGACGATCGTGAGCGTCTGCGAGGATCTCGGCCCGACCGGGATGGCGAGTCGTCCCCCGACCGCGAGTTGGTCGACGAGTTCGGCGGGGACATCTGGGGCTGCCGCGGCCACCACGATGGCGTCGTACGGACCGAGCTCCGGGGCACCGAGTCGGTCCGGCGTGTGCACGACAACTACGTTGTCGGCCCCCACCTCGGCCAAGGATCGCCGCGCACGCTGCGCCAGTTCCTCGATGACCTCGGTGCTCACCACCGAGCGACACAGCCTCGAGAGGAGAGCAGCCTGGTAACCGGAGCCGGCGCCGACCTCCAGCACGTGCTCATGCCCGGAGAGCTCGACGGCCTCCAGCATGATTGCCACCATCGACGGCTGCGAGATGGTCTGTCCGAACCCGATCGCCCGCGGCACGTCGGCGAACGCCATGGCCCGATCCTCGGGGTTGACGAACACCTCGCGAGGGACCTCGGCGACCGCGCGAAGCACCCGCTCGTCGCGGACCGACCTGCCCACCTCGCGCACGAGCCGGGCCTTGCGGTCCACTTCCGGGCGGATCATGGCAGGGACCCTAGCCCCTCCTCCGACGCCGCTCGGTGCCGCGACTACGGTCACGTCCTGACCTCGATCACCGCGGCCCGGAGGGCCTGGTCGAAGTCGTCCTTGATGTCGTCGATGTGCTCGATGCCGACCGAGACCCGCACGAGGTCGGGACGCACACCGGCAGCCCGTTGCTCGTCAGTCGACAGCTGTTGGTGGGTGGTGGAGGCCGGGTGGATGATGAGCGTCTTGGCGTCCCCGACGTTGGCCAGGTGGGACGCCAGCCGGGCGGCGTCGATGAACGCCCGCGCCGCCTCGAAACCGCCCCGCACCCCGAACGAGAGCACGGCTCCGTATCCGTTGCGCAGCAACCGATTGGCGGTCGCGTGGGACGGGTGGGCCTCCAGGCCGGGATAGGCCACCCAGGCGACGAGTTCGTGGTCGTCCAGCCATCGCGCCAGCTCGAGGGCGTTGTCGACATGGCGCTGCACCCGCAGGCTGAGTGTCTCCAAGCCCTGGAGGAGGAGGAACGAGTTGAACGGCGACTGCGACGCGCCGAAGTCCCGTAGCCCTTCCACCCTCGCCCGGATGGCGAACGCGATGTTCCCGAACTCGCTCTCGGGGTTGAACACGTCGGTGAAGACGAGGCCGTGGTAGCCGGGGGCGGGCTCCGTGAACAGCGGGAACCTCCCGGATCGCCAATCGAACGTCCCGGCGTCGACGATCACGCCGCCGATGGCCGTGCCGTGCCCGCCGATCCACTTCGTGGCGGAGGCCACGACGATGTCGGCGCCGTGGTCGATCGGGCGGGCCAGGTACCCGGCGGCCCCAAACGTGTTGTCCACGATGAGCGGGATCCCGGCGTCGTGGGCGATGGCGGCCAGGGCCGGGAGGTCAGGAACGATGTACCCGGGGTTGGCGATCGACTCGACGAAGATCGCCTTTGTCCGGTCCGTGATGGCGGACCGGAACGCTACGGGGTCCGCCCCCTCCACGAAGTCCACGTCGATCCCCAGGCGGGGGAGCGCCACTTTGAACTGGTTGTACGTCCCCCCGTACAGGTACGTCGACGAGAGGATGGAGTCCCCCGCCTGGGCAATGGTCGTGACGGTGAGGAGCTGGGCTGCCTGCCCAGACGCCGTGGCCACCGCCGCCACCCCGCCTTCGAGCGCGGCAACGCGCTGTTCGAAGACATCCGTCGTCGGGTTCATGATCCGGGTGTAGATGTTGCCGAACTCCGCCAGGCCGAAGAGCCGGGCGGCGTGGTCACTGTCCTCGAAGGTGTACGACGTGGTCTGGTAGATCGGAACGGCCCGGCTGTTGGTGCCGGGAGCCGGCTGCTGGCCGGCGTGGACCTGGAGGGTTTCGTAGCGATATGTCATGGGACGTCCTTTGTGGTCGTTCGGGGCATGGAGAAGGCTCACCGCGGGGGTGGGTTCCTCTCGGGCGGGGCGGTGAGTCGGCCGGGGCCGGTTCAGCGGGTCGCCCGAGAGCAGCGCATGGCCATGCAGACGCGACACGACGGACGGGGGGTCGGCCGATCGGGGATGTGCGGCATGATGCTCCTTGGTCTGGTGCGCTCCGGGGAGCGCCGCCAGCGGAACCGGTCCGCACGACGGCGTCTCATCGATCAGGCGTTGGCACCGTGCTGTGAGCCGGTTGCCGCGGTTTCGTAGGGCCTGTCCCTCCACCGCTCTCGATAAGCGCGTTGTTGTAGGGCGGCAACCTACGACAGGAGGGGCGGCTCTGTCAAGACCGATCGGCGGCGGCGCGCCGGAGGTGATCGAGGGCGAGTCCGGCGGCGATCTCGACAGCACGCCGAGGGGCGATCCCGGCTTCGACCAATGTGCCCCGAAAGCCCGGGTTGACGAGGACGGAGACCACCTGGAGGGACTCGACGTCCGAGGACCCGAGGGCCCGGGACATCATCTGGCGGACGTTGTCGAACCACCAGGCCTCGTAGCGGGCGAGGACCGGGTGGCGAGGGTCCTTCTGGTAGACCCGGTAGGCCTGCTCGCTGCGCTCGTAGAGCCCGTACAACTCCTCGACCAGGCCCAGGACCCTGTCCTCGAGGTCGGCGGTGACGTCGATCACTTCCGGCGACGGGGCCTCCATCTCGGAGATCCACCGCTCGACCACCGCCTCGGCCAGGGCGTCGGGGGTCGGGTAGTGATAGAGCACCGTCCCCGGGGCCACGTCGGCCCGACGGGCCACCGCCAGCATCGACGTGTCCCCGATGCCGGACTCGGTGTACTCGAGGATCGCCGCATCGAGGATCCGTCGCCTCGTTCGGTCGACCGATGCCTGACGCTTCCCCAGGTTGTACGGTCGCCTTCCGCTCATGCTTCGATATTAGTTGCATGTCGTAGCTAAATAAAGTACCGTGCCCGACGAGAGGAGGTCATCGTGAACGAATCGGCATACCGGGAGGCAGAAACCAGGTTCCTCGAATCGGTGCGAATCCACCCACAGGAGTCCTTCGTACGTCTGCCCCGGCTGGGGGCGAGCGTTCGGGTCCAGACCGTCGGCAGTGGTCCGCCGGTCCTCTTCATACACGGCGGGCCCAACGCCGGGACGACCTGGGCTCCCCTCGTCTCCCGCATGACCGGGGTCACCTGTCACCTCCTCGACCGGCCGGGGACGGGTCTCAGCGACAGGTACGTCGTCGACAAGGCCGACCTCGTCGGGTTCGCGTCCCATCTCGTCGTCGACGTTCTCGACGGCCTGGGCATCGAACGGGCGCACGTCGTGGCCTCCTCCTTCGGCGGATACTGCGCCCTCCACAGCGCGGCTGCCAGTCCCGAACGGTTCCTGCGCATGGTCCAGATGGCGTGCCCGGCACTCCTTCCCGGACAGCAGATGCCCCCGTTCATGAAGCTCATCACCACCCCCGGACTTCGTCACTTCATCGGTGCCCTCCCCCCGACTCGACGGGTGCAGGACTCCATCCTGCGACAGATCGGACACGGCAAGACCCTCGATGCCGGCCAAATGCCGCAAGGGCACGGCGACTGGTACATGGCGCTCACCCGCCACACGGAGACCATGAAGAACGACGGCGAGATGATCTTCCGGCTTCGGCGAGGCAGAAGGTTCGATGAGCGGGTGGCCCTCGACGAGGCGACACTCGCCCGGGTCACGACACCTACCCACTTCCTGTGGGGTGCCGACGACACCTTCGGCGACGAGGAAGTGGCCCGGTGGGTCGTCGGGGTCATGCCGAACGCCACCGTGGAGATGATCCCAGACTCCGGCCACCTCCCCTGGCTCGACGACCCGGGGTACATCGCCGACCAGACCATGGCCTTCCTCGACCGGGTCGACCAAGCACCCATCGACGAAGGAGCACTCTCGTGACCAGTGAGGCCATCACCCAGACCACGGCCCGGACGGGGACCCGCCAGTCCATTCGCACCTGGACGATGATCGCCCTCGTGGCGTTCCTGGCCAGCCTCCTGCTCTGGATCGGGTTCCTCACCGTGGGAGGGATCTTCTTCACCCTGAGCGACGGCATCGCGCTCGTTCTCGCCGCCTCGATGATCCCGGTCATGGTCGGCTTCGACGCCCTGCTCAGGCCGGATGTCGGTGGGTTGTCGCGCCTCGCCACATGGGTCGGGACGACGGGGATGAGCGTGGCCGCGGCCGGGAGCGTCGTGCTCCTCATCGGCGAGCCCGCCCACCAGTTCGTGCCGATGGGAGGCGGCCTCGGCATGCAATTCGCCGGCTTCGGCCTCGAAGGAGCCTGGTTCGTCATGCTCGGGGTCATGTCCTCGCGGACGCACCTGCTGTCCCGGCGCCTCGGTACCGCGGCATGGATTGCCGGTATCGGCTTCCTCCTCGCCGGCTTGGGGGGGCCCATGGGTCCCGAGAGCATCGCGGTCTCGATCGGCGGCGTCCTGTCCCTGGTCGGGTTCGTCTGGTGGGCAGTCCGGACGCGGCGGGAGTTGGCCGAGTAGTGGTCGGCTCGGCGGTCTATGACTGGATGTACCGCCACTGGGCCCCGTGGGACTCGGTCGGGGTGCGCCCGGACCTCCTCGAGTTCCTCGATCGACGACAGATCACCCCTCAACGCTTTCCGCGCGCCATCGACCTCGGGTGTGGGACGGGGGCCAACGTCGTTCACCTCGCCTCGATCGGCTTCGAGTCGTGGGGGGTCGATTTCTCCCAGGCTGCCATCGACAAGGCACGCCAACGAGCGGATTCGGCAGGGGTCGAGGCGCACTTCGTGGTGGGCGACCTCACTGGGCGGTCCATCGAAGGGGTCGCCGGTCCGTTCGACCTCATCGTCGACTTCGGCACCCTCGACGACCTACGGGGCGAGTCCCGCCTGGCGATGGCACGCCTCGCCACGAGCCTGGCCGGCCCGGGAGCCCGGTTCCTCGAGTACTGCTTCTACGGCGATCGCCGCGACCTGCCGTGGATCAGCTTCAGCGGGACCTCGAAGCTGAGCCACGTTGCCCCCGGTGAGTTGGAGTCACTCTTCGGCGAACACTGGGAGGTGGAGCCGTTTGCCACGTACCCGCGGATCGCCGTGTTCGAGCTGACCCGCCGGTAGCAGTGGAAGAGCGCGCTCGGAGGTGCCTAGGCTTGCCCCCGTGAACACCCAAGGCACCTCCCCCCGAGAGCTCCGCCACGCCCTCGAATCCATCCCAGAGGGCGCCAACGACCCCGCCATCGCCAGGCCGGCCGAGGGTGACCCGCGTTACACGAAGAAGGGGAAACTCCGCAAGGAGTTCTACGAGAGGGAGCTCGCCAGGATGCAGGAGGAGCTCGTCGCCCTCCAGCACTGGGTGGCGGCCAAGGGCCTCAAGGTCCTCATCATCTTCGAGGGGCGCGGCTCGGCGGGCAAGGGCGGGGTCATCAAGCGGATCACTGAGCGGACGAGCCCACGCGTCGTGCGGGTTGTCGCCCTCCCCAAGCCGACGGAGCGTGAGCAGACCCAGTGGTACTTCCAGCGATACGTCCAACACCTCCCGGCTGCCGGCGAGATCGTCCTGTTCGATCGGTCGTGGTACAACCGATCGAACGTCGAGTGGGTCATGGGCTTCTGCACCGAGGAGGAGCACCAGGAGTTCCTGAGGTCGTGTCCCGAGTTCGAACGGATGCTCGTCCGATCCGGCATCATCCTCCTCAAGTACTGGTTCTCGGTGAGCTATGAGGAGCAGCACGCCCGTTTCGTGTCCCGCAACCAGGAGCCCCTCAAGCGCTGGAAGCTGTCGGACATGGACCTGGCCGAGCACGAGAAGTACGTGCAGTACTCCATGTCGAAGGACATCACGTTCCAGTACACCGACACCAAGCAGGCTCCTTGGTACGTCGTCCCGTCGGATGACAAGAAGCGGGCCCGGCTCAACTGCATCAGCCACATCCTGCAGTCGATCCCGTACGAGGACATCGTGCCGGAGCCGGTCGCGCTGCCCAACCGTGAGGACATCCCGTACATCCGTCCCCCGATGTCCGAGCAGACGTTCGTCCCGCAGGTGTATTGAGAGGGGATCTGCCCCCCCGCCCTTCGGGTGGGGCAAGGGACCCGCAAGCCCGAAGGGCGCAGGGTTGCTCCTATGTCAATTCGGTGGTGAGGGTTTTGGGGGGAAGCTTCCCTACCTCCGGCCTCACTTCGTTCGGTCGCAGGGACCTTCCCCCCGGCTACGCCGGTGGGACAGACACTCGGTCCTACGTCAGCTCCGCCAAGGCCCGTTCGAGATGCCAGTCGGCGCCCGCAGCCAGTTGGAGATAGGTACGTTCGATGCCCAACTCGGCCAGGCCGCCGATGAAGTCGCGATGCTGCTCCCACGTCCCCACGTGGATTCCCGGCGCCGCCCGCCAGCGTTCGAGGGTGAGGTCCGGGTCCAGGGCCCGGGACGCAGCCACCGAGCGGACGGCTTCCACGACCTCGTCCTCGGTGTCGCCGCCGAGAACCGGTAGGCAGGTCGAGATGAGGATGTCATCAGGGTCCCGCCCGGCCCGCACCGCCGCCTCCCGCATCACCGCCAAGCGGGCGGCGACCCCCGACGCGGTGTGGTGGTAGACGTTGAACTCGTCGCAGTAGGTCCCCGCCAACGTCGGGGTCTTCACGCCGCCCGATCCTCCGGTCAACAGGCGCCGACCATGCCGGCGAGCCCGCGGGTGGGAGTCGAACCCGGTGAACCGGTAGTGCCTGCCGGTGAACCCCTCCTGGGGAGTGTCGAAGTAGGTCCTGACATACGCCAGTGCCTCGTCCAGCCACTCGAACCGGGTGGTCGCGTCGGGGTACTCGATCCCGTGGTACGTGTGCTCGTCCTCGTGCCATCCGGTGCCCAACCCGAGTACGAATCGACCGTCGGAGAGGTCGTCGATGGAGAGCGCCGCCTTGGCGTACACGGCCGGATGTCGGAACGTGATCGGACTCACGAGCATGACGAGCTCGACGCGTGACGTGTCGCGGCCGAGGGCGGCGGCCTGGACGAGCGAGTCGTGGACCGGCGACGTGTAGTGCGCAGGTTCGGAGCCAAAGAGGTAGTGGTCGGCGAAGGCGAGGGCTGTCGCCGATGACGCCTCGGTGATGGCGGCGACGCGAAGCAGGTGTTCGTAGTCGCCGGTGGCCTGGACGCCGATCTCCATCGGGCGACAGTAGCCCTCACAATTCGGGGAGTTGCCTTCCCACCAGGTTGCCGCCGGCTCCCCGGGACTCCTCGATCCCCAGCAGGGCTGTGGCCAGGAGGGCGTCGGCCGAGTCCCCACTTCGGGGCTCGTGGACAGCGATTCCCACCGAGGCGGTTATCACCTGGGCGGTGTCCGAGGACGGGTGGGCGATGGAGAGTGCCGCCACGGCCTCCCGGGCGCGGGTCCCTGCCCTTCCGATCTCCGAGGCGTCGGTCGCCGGCAGGACCACCGCGAACAGGTCATCCTCGAGGCGGGCCGCCACCTCGCCCGCTCTCTGGAACGACTCCCGGAGGGCGTCGGCCACCCGCCTCAGTACTCGATCCCCCTCGCTCCGGCCCTCCACCGCGTTGTAGGCGGCGAACGAGTCGAGGTCGGCGACGACCACGCCGAGCGGGAGTCCCGCTCGGTCGGCCCGTCGCACCTCGATACGCAGGAGTTGGTCGAAGCGGGCCCGGTTGGCCAGGCCGGTCAGCGCGTCGTCGAAGGCGAGGTCGCGAAGGACGCGCTGGGCTCGCTTGTGGTCGAGGATCGCCCATGTGCTGTGCATGAGCATCGAGACCCGCCGGCGGTCAGCTTCGCTGTACGGCGAACGCTTGTTGAGGACCCCGCCAACCGCCACCACGTCGCCCTGGGCAACGATGGGACTGCTGACGAACCGGTGGACCGCCCCGGGGTAGTCGAGGCCGCGAGTCGCGGCTTGATCGAGCGGGCCCTCGCCGGCGACGAGTACCTCGCCCGACGAGGCCACCTGCGCCCAGTCCCCCGCCTCGGCGATCACGATCCGCCGATCGGAACCGCCGATCCCACTCGACCAGGTCCCCGACTCCAATGTTCCATCGGCTTGGTTGACCACGAAGAGGAACGCCGCTTCGCTCCGGGTGAGTTCGGCCACGATCTCAAGCGCCTCGTCGCGGGCGTCGGAGGTCGCGACATCGGGATGCTGGGCGAGGCGCATGAGGGACTCGAGCAGCTGCGCAGTGCGGCGGAGACGACCCAGTTCGTCGTTCAATGCCTCGATGTCACCGACCATGGCCACCCCGATCCATCCCCGACACTACCTGGCGGTCAGCGGCGGATGACGGTACCTGCCCGTCCTTCCAGGATGTCCTGGGCGTCCGCCAGCCGCCCAATCCCGGCAACCCCGCCGGTCTCGACGGCGAACCAGCAGGCCGCCTCCAGTTTCGGGCCAATCGACCCCGGGTCGTACTCGGCCAGGTCGAAGTCCGAAGGTGTTGCGTGCCTGATCTCCTCCACGGAGTCGGTTCCGAAACCCCGGAGCACGGCCGGGGCGTCGGTCAGGAGGAGCAGCGCGTCTGCTCCCAACTCGGCGGCCATCTTGGCCGACATGCGGTCCTTGTCGACAACGGCCTCCACCCCGGACCAGCCCAGCTCGTTGAGGACGACGGGGATCCCTCCCCCACCGCCGCACACGACGACGACGCCGGCCTCCAGCAGGATCCGAATCGCCGGAAGCTGGGGGATCTCGAGGGGCGGAGGCGAGGCGACGACGCGTCGAACCCCCCGGCCGTCGCGGACGAGGGCCCACCCGTGGAGGCGCCGGAGTTCCTCCTCCAGCTCTGCCGGGTACACCATCCCGATCGGTTTGGTCGGATACAGAAAGGCCGGGTCGGCCGGGTCGACCACGACCATCGTGATGAGGGTTGCCACCTCCTTCGTGGCGAGGCGTTCCCGCAGTTCGCGCTCGATGAGGTATCCGATCATCCCGTCGGTCTCGGCGTTGAGGATGTCGAGCGGGTAGGCCTCGATGCCTTCGATGGCCGCCGACTGGAGGGCCAGCAGCCCTATCTGGGGGCCGTTGCCGTGGGTGATGACGAGTTCGTTGCTCACAGCCAGGGGCACGAGGGCGGCCGCCGCGATCTCCACGTTCCTGACCTGCGCCTCTGACGTGGGCTGTTCCCCTCGTCGGAGGAGGGCGTTTCCCCCGAGGGCGGCCACCACCCTCATCGGGAGGCCAGGAACGCGTCGATCACCGAGCGGAGCGTGGGCTCGCCGGCCTCGGCGAACTCATACCGGGCCCGCACCACCGGGATGGCGACGTCGACGAGGGCATTCAGGTCGATGGGGGTCCCCGACACGACCACGTCGGCCCCGGAGGCGTTGATCGTCTCCTCCAGTGCCGCGATCTGCTCGGGGAAGTACCCGACGGCCGGCAACACCGGCCCCAGGTGGGGGTACGCGTCGTACGTCTCCTTGATGATTGGTGCCGCCGAGTCGCGGGGGTCGATGATCTCGTCGGCGCCCCCGGCGACGGCGGCCGCCAGGCCGGCTCCCGAGGACATGCCGCCGTGGGTGGTGGTCGGCCCGTCCTCGACGACGAGGACCCGGGCCCCGGCCACGAGAGCCGGGTCGTCGAGGGTGACCGGCGACGCCGCCCGCAGCACCGTGGCGTCGGGTGCCAACTCGGTGACCCCGGCGAGGGCCCGGGCGATCTGGCCCGGCGTAGCCGCGTCGACCTTGTTGATGACCACGACGTCAGCCGAGCGCAGCACCATCTCCCCCGGATGGTGCGTCTCGAGATGGTCGGGGCGAAGGGCGTCGACGACGACGATCGAGAGATTCGGTGCGATGAACGGGAAGTCGTTGTTGCCGCCGTCCCACACGATGACATCCGCCTCGGCCTCGGCGTCGGCCAGGATGGCCGCGTAGTCGACCCCGGCGAACACGACGTTGCCGAACGCGACGTGTGGCTCGTACTCCTCACGCTCCTCGGCCGTGCACCCGGCGGCGAGGATGTCATCCATGCTCCCGAACCGCTGCACCCGCTCCAGCCTGAGCTCGCCGTACGGCATCGGATGGCGGAGTGCCGCGGCTCGAACGCCCGAACCCCGGAGGTAGCGCGAGATCCAGCGGGCGATCTGCGACTTGCCGCATCCGGTGCGCACCGCGGTGATGGCAATGACCGGCTTCGACGACGGCAACTGGGTGCTGGCAGGGCCATGGAGCACGAAGTCCGCCCCTGCGGCCAGCGATCGGGAGGCGAGGTGCATGACGTGTTCGTGGGTGATGTCGGAATAGGCGAACGCCACTTCGTCGATCTCCTCCGAGGCGATGATCGCTTCCAGGTCGTCCTCGACATGGATGGCCACGCCGGTGGGATAGAGATCGCCGGCCAGTTCCGGTGGATACCGCCGCCCGGCGATCCGGGGTATCTGGGCCGCGGTGAACGCTCGGACGTCGTAGCGGGCATCGTCCCGGTAGACGACGTTGAAGACGTGGAAGTCCCTTCCCGCCGCTCCGAGGATCGCCACCCGCCGTCGTTTCGTCATCTCGCCACCTCCGGCGCCAAGCCTACGCGAGTATGCACAGCGCTATGCAGGAACGCACTCCCGCACGAACTGGGCGATGTGGGTGGACACCGCCACCGGGTCCTCGATGAGCTGCTGGTGACCGGCGCCCTCCAGGACCTCGAGTCGAGCGCCCTGGATGCCCTCGGCGAGCGCCCGGGAAGCCCGGAGTTGGACCATTCGATCGCGCCGTCCGGCGATCACGAGCACCGGCTTGGTGATGGTGGCCATGGCGTCCACCCCACCGGCGTACGCGTGGCACGCAGCCAGGTCGGCGTGGAGCACGTCGAGTCCAACCGCCTCCTGCAGGGTCCACGTCTCACCCATCAACCATCGCCCGGGGTCGGGGTGGCCACCCGCATGCGCCCCGTGGGACCAAGCCCGCATGAGGGACAAAACGTGGGTGGTCCCCTCGGCGGCAGACGCCAGCATCTCGGGATGGACGGGCATGGTGGCCGCCACCCCGATGAGTACCGCGCCGAGCGCAGTGTCGTATCGCGCCGCCGCCTCCAAGGCCACGAGGGCGCCCAGCGAGTGACCGGCAACGACCGCGCCCCGAGATCCCAGGCCGGTGATGACCGCACTCGTCCACGCCGCCAAATCCTCGACCGTCTCCAGGGCCGGGCCCTCGGATCGGAGGTGCCCGGGGAGATCGACGGCCGCCACCGACACGCCGTGGTGCGCCAGGTAGCGCGACTGGTAGCGCCACGCCGTGTGATCCGAGCCCGAGCCGTGGACGAGCACGACGGCGGGCTGGGCCGGTTCGAACGGCCGGCCCCCGGTGTGGACGTAGACCTTGGCCCCGTTGACAACGATCTCCATCACATCACCGTTGCGAGGCGCGCAGGGCCTGGGCGAGGTCGCCGATGAGGTCGGCGGCATCCTCCAGTCCGACGGAGATCCGGATGAGGTCCTCCCCGACGCCGGCGGCCTCCAACTCGTCGGCGGACATCTGCTGGTGGGTGGTGGACGCCGGATGGATGATGAGGCTCTTGGCGTCCCCGACGTTGGCCAGGTGCGACCACAGGCGGACCGACTCGATGAGCCTCCTACCAACCGCCCGGCCCCCCTCCACCCCGAAGCTGAAGATCGCCCCCGCCCCCCTCGGCAGGAGCCAGTTCGCCACGTCGTGGTCGGGATGGGTGTCGAGCCCGGGGTGTGAGACCCAGGCAACCCCGTCGGCGGACTCGAGGAACCTGGCCACGGCGAGGGCGTTCGACACGTGCCGGTCCATCCGGACCGGCAGCGTCTCGAGTCCCTGGAGGAGGTAGAACGCGTTCTGGGGCGAGAGGGCGGCCCCGAAGTCCCGGAGGCCTTCGGCACGGGAGCGGGCGACGAAGGCGTCGGGGCCGTACTCCTCGCTGAAGTCGAGTCCGTGGTAGCCGGCGTACGGTTCGGTGAGCGTCGGGTACTTGGTGGCCCATCGCTCCCAGGGGAAGGCCCCACTGTCGACGACCACGCCGCCGATGGCGATGCCGTGCCCTCCGATGAACTTCGTGGCGGAGTGATAGACGAGGTCGGCGCCGTGCTCGAACGGACGAAAGAGGTAGGGCGTGGCGAACGTGTTGTCCACGAGGAGGGGGATCCCCGCGGCGCGGGCGACCCCGGCCACCGCCGGGATGTCGGTGACTTGGCCCCGGGGGTTGCCGAGTGTCTCGGTGAGGAAGAGGCGGGTATCGGGCGTGACGGCGGCCTCCCAGGCCCCGACGTCGTCGTGGTCGACCCACGTGGTCGTGATCCCGAACCGGGGCATGGTGTGGGTGAGCATGTTGACCGACCCCCCGTAGATGGCCCGGGAGGCGACGATGTGGCCTCCGCTACCCATGAGCGTCGCGACCACGAGGTGGAGCGCGGCTTGGCCGGACGCGGTGGCCACGGCCCCGACGCCTCCCTCGAGTGCGGCCATGCGCTCCTCGAAGACGGCAACGGTCGGGTTGGAGATCCGCGAGTAGATGTGGCCCGGACGTTCGAGGTTGAACAGCGAGGCTGCGTGCTCGGTGTCGTCAAAGAGGTACGACGTCGTCTGGTAGATGGGCACGGCCCGCGACCCGAAGTCGGAGTCGGGGCGGTGTCCCGCATGGAGCGAGAGCGTGTCGAAGGAGAAGTCGTCTGGGCGTGCCATGGAGTCGCTGGTGGGTCGTGCCCCGTGAGTCTGGCACACCGACCGACGCGGGTGACCCCCGAGGGTCGGCCCGGGGGTCACCGAAGGTTCGAGGCCACGACGGCCTCACGGATTGGACTGGCCGGCATTGCGGCGGCGACGAACGCGTCGACTGCGTACCGCCGGATGGGCGATGGCAATCCGTTCGGCGCCCACCGCGCGCGCGGCGCGCACATCGATGGGGTGCATGAGGAACTCCTTGGTCGGTCTGGTGGGTGGGGCGATCGGGGGATCGCCCTGTCTCAGCCGGTCAGGAGGGCTGACCGGAGAGACCGGCAACGTCGATGGTCATGCCCGATCTCCTTTCTCGGTCGGGGCGTGCCGCCCACCGTATCTCCTTCGGCCACGTCATGCCGGGCCTTTTCTTGGGCTGGTGCTCACCCCGGCAGGTTGGCGTGGATGGCGTCGCGGACGAACTGGGCCAGGCCGACCTGGCGGTCCTCGTAGTGCTTCGTGAACCGAGGGTCGCTCACGTAGCCGTCGGCGAGCATCGCGTGCATCTCGTGGGAGCACGGGTAGAACCACCGATCGATGTGGAGGCGAGCACGCTCTGCCAGTGCGATCGCTTCCGCCGACCGTGGGGAGGCCCCGGCCACCACGAGGGCCGCGAACGCAGCCTCGACGTCCTCGATCTCACCGCCGAGCCGCTGCCAGTCGTCCCTCTTGTAGGACGCCGTCCGCCGGCTCGATTCCTTGTAGGCGTCGGTCTCACCCCATCGCGCCTTCACCTCGTCTTCGTACTCGGCGGGATCGAAGCCCCCGAAGAGCTCTGCGTCGGTCATGTCGTCTCCTTCTTCGGCGTCCAAGGTTCGTTCAACCGTGTCGATGATCGTGTCCAGCCGCCTCCGTCGCCGCCGCAGTGCCAGCACATGGCGCCGGAGGGCGTCCCGGCGACCCGCGGCCCCGCCGTCGAGTGCCGTTCCGATGGCTCGGAGCGGGACTTCGAGTTCGCGCAGGACGAGGACTTGCTGCAGGCGCTCCAGGTCGGAGCGGTCATACATCCGATACCCGGCGTCGGTCCTTCGACTCGGGGACACCAGGCCGATCTCGTCGTAGTGGTGGAGGGTGCGGACGGTGACGCCGGACATACGGGACACCTCGCCCACCGAGTAGGTCATGTCCCCACGGTACACCCTCACGATACGTGAGGGTCAAGAGCTGTTTCCCCCGCAACGACAGATCGGACGGAACGTGGGCGGCCACCGTTTAGGCTCCCGCCGATGGTGTCACCCCTCGAACGGCCCGAGATCGCCCACGCCATCATTGCTGCCAGCGGCGATGGGGCAGCCATCTCCTCCACGGATCTCCGGGTGACCTGGGCCAACGAGCGAGCCCACGAACTGCTCCGGGCCCGAGCGGGGTCGCTCGTGGGCCGGCACCTGTACTCCTTCCTCACCGCGGAGGATCTCTCGCGCCCGAAGGCAGACTGGCGCTCCTTCCACGACGGTGCCCTTCGCCATGTCCCCATGCAGGCCCGCAACGACCTCTTCTTGACCCGGGACGACACCACGCAGGCCAGTTTCGTCATCGGCGCATCCCGGCTCGCCGACGACACCGTGCTCCTGCTGTTCAACGAGTTCGAGGGGCGTGCCGAGGTCGAGCAGAGGGCGGAAGGGCTGGCCCGGCGGTACCAAGACCTCTTCCAGAGCATCCCGGTGGCAGTCTGGGAGATCGACATGCGGGGCCTGGAAGGATGGCTGGCATCGCTCCCGTGCGAACCCCTCGAGACAGCCGCCTACCTCCAGGCGCACCCGAAACAGGTCGTCGATCATCTCGATCTCCTCGACGTCCGGGCGGTGAACAGGGCCGGCCTCGCCCAACTCGAGGCCCAATCGGCTGCCAGCGAGGACGTGTCAAAGGCGATGATGGGCGGCGCCCGCCTGGACACCCTCGGCGGGTTCGCGACCCAGTTCCAGGCCGTTCGGACCCGCACCCGGTCCATCGTGACCGAGGGCGTGGCCGGTACCGGTTCCGGCGGCCACTTCTTCACCGAGGTCCACCAGTTCATTCCGGACGGCCCCGACGGGCCCGACCTCAGCCGGGTCATCGTCACCCTCATCGACACCACGCGGGCCAAGGAGACCGAGGTCGCGCTGGGCACCGCCATCGAAGCTCGCGATCGGCTCATCACGTCCGTCGCCCACGAACTCAGAACGCCGCTCACCGTCGTCACGGGCCTCCTGCAACTCCTCCGGGAATCGCCCGGGCGTCTCGAGGAGTCGGACATCCTCCGCCTCGTGGAGACGGCCACCTCAGAGGCCGAGGATCTCAATCACCTCATCGATGACCTTCTCACCTACTCCCGCATCGACACGAGCGACTGGCGGATCTCACCAAGACCGACGGACCTCCGACCACTCATCGAACAGACCACGGTTCGGGGTGAGGACGGCCAGCGCCTCGCCCTCGACATCAACGGTGAGGCGGACTGCTTCGCCGACCCCCGGCGGGTTCGACAGATCGTCCGCAACCTCGCCACCAACTCGGTCCGCTACGGCGGTCCCACGGTCCGGGTGGACTTGTGGTGTGACGAGAGCGCCCACGTCGAATGGCGGGACAACGGTGCCGCCACCGCCGACATGGAGCGTATCTTCGAGCCATTCCACCAGGCCCACTCCCGGCCCTCCCAGCCATCCTCACTCGGTCTCGGCCTCACCATTTCGAGGGGGCTGGCGGACGCCATGGGGGGCAGCCTCGCGCATCGCCGCGAGAACGGCTGGACGGTCTTCGAACTCATCCTTCCTCGAGGGTCGGCACCGCCGCCGGGGTGACCGGCACCCCCCGGAACATGACGACCGCCACCAGCGCGGAGAACACGACGAGGACCCCGCCGGCGAAGAACACGGAGCGCACGCCCACCAGCGCGGCCAGGCCACCGGCGATCGCCATCGAGAGAACGCTCGACCCCGTGAGTGCGGCGTTGAGGGCGGCGCCCGTCCGACCCAGGAGCGCGGGTGGGGTCTCCGTCTGGATGATCGTGGCGAACGACGCCTGCATCGGGGTCACGAACCATCCGACGAGGAAGAGCAAGGCGGCCAATTCCCACACCTGGGTCACGCCCGAGAACAGCGTGATCGCCACCCCGATGGCGCCGAGGGAAACGGGGATGAGGGTGGTGGGCTTGAGACGGGCCGCGATGACGGCCGTGAGCGTCCCGGCGATGACCATGGAGGACGACTGAGCCGCCTCCAGGAGGCCGAACCACGTTTCCCTGAGCGCCAGGTCGCCGACCACGAACGGCACGAGGAGCGCGTTGACCGCACCCACTCCCAGCATCGTGATGGCGGCTGCCACGAGCATGCCGAGGAGGAGCCGCGAGCCGCGGAGCACCCGCAATCCCGCCATCAGCTCCCGCCACACCGACGGGGCCTCGGCGTCGGTCGCTGCCGGGACGGCACCCGACGTCGTCAACCTGGCCACGAGCAGGGCCGAGACCAGAAACGTGACGGCGTCCACGCTGAAGGCCACCGCGAACCCATCGAAGATGCCGACGATGAAGCCGGCCGCGGCGGTTCCGAGGACGCCGAAGAGCACCCGCGAGGATTCGCCGAGCGAGTTGGCGGCCAGCAGTTTGTCCATGCCGACCACCTGGGGGACGATTGCACCCTTGGCCGGCATGAAGAACGTGCCCACCGAGGCCAGCAGGAACGCGATGATGTACAGGATCCACACTTGGTCGGGGCTCCGCACGAACAGGAAGAGCGGGGCGAGGAAGGCCCGGACGACGTCGCTCCAGATCATGACCTTCTTGCGGTCGAGGCGATCGACCCACACCCCGGCTCCCAGGCCCACGAGCAGCATCGGCAGCGCCATGGCGATCATGACGCCGGCCACGCTGGCGGCGTCGCCGGTGAGCCGCTGCACCAGGAACAGCAGGCTGAAGATCGCGAGGCTGTCACCGAAGTTGGATACCACCTGGGCGATCCACAGCCGCCGGAAGTCGGGGATCCCCAGGAGCTGCCGAATCTCACTCACGGGCGGTCCCCGCGCACGTGGACGGCCTGGAAGAACGAGACCTCGATGTCGCCTTCCTCCTTCCCGAACTCCTCCTGGAGTGCCTCGACCGCCCGCACCAGGGCATCGAGGCGCTCCCGGGAGAGGCGCATCGTCGCCAGCCCTATCGCGGCCGAACGCCGTGGGTGGTCCTTCTCCAGCGAGAGGCGACCCTCCCTCGCCGCCGTCGCGAAGCGGGACTCGGCGTGCCGGAAGGCCAGGGTCGCCACCTCGGCGAGCCCCGCGCCCCCGTACCGTTCGAGGAAGGCCGCGCTCGGGCGGATGGAGGAGCCCGCCACCTGGTACACGCGCTCGACCAGGGCACCCCTCGGGCGTTCCTCGACGACCCGGATGATCCCATGGGACGTGAGTGTGTTGAGGTGGTAGTAGAGCCGGGTCACCGGCACCCCCAACTCCCCGGCCAACTCCTTGGCGCTCCGGGGGGTGTCGAGGGCCTCCACGAGTTCCAGGCGCCGGGGTGACAGCAGCGCATTGAACTGCTCGAGGGTGTCGAGTTCGAGCGCCTCCGGGATGGGGTGAGGTGACATGCGATCCGACATCATACATTCAGGTCCCTTGAATATTCAAGTGATTCCAACGACAATGACCCGCATCTCAAAGAAGATCAAGACCTGATACACTTCGACTCAGATTTACTTCGTAGGTGACTCATGGATCCGAGCAAGCTCACAAGCGCCACCCAGCGAGTCCTGGGGTCGGCCGCGGCGTCCGCCGCCGATCGCGCCCACCCCCACATCGAGACCGCCCACATGGCCAAGGCGCTCCTGGCGGAGACGGACGGCCTCGTCTACCCGCTTCTCACCCGCCTCGGGATCCAACCGGTGGCGCTCCGGGGCCGGGTCGACGCGATCCTCGACACGCTCCCCCAGGCCCACGGTGGCCAGGAGGCAACGCTGTCCCCCGACGCCGGAAGGGTCCTGGCCGCCGCCGACACCGTCCGCAGCCGCCTCGGGGACGACTACCTCTCGGTCGAGCACCTCATCATCGCCCTCAGCGGGGCCGAGGATCGGCTCGGGGCCGCACTGCGGGAGATGGGCGCGACCCCGGACGCGGTCGAAGGGGCACTGGCCGACCTGCGGGGCTCGCGGCGCGTCACGACACCGGACCCCGAGGCGACCCAGGACGCGCTCGGCAAGTACGGACGGGACCTCACCGACGATGCCCGAGCCGGGAGGCTCGACCCGGTCATCGGACGCGACGACGAGATCGGCCGGGTCATCCAGGTGCTGAGCAGGCGCACGAAGAACAACCCCGTCCTCATCGGCGAGCCGGGGGTGGGCAAGACGGCCATCGTCGAGGGCCTCGCCCGCCGCATCGCCGATGGCGACGTCCCCGACAGCCTGGCCCACAAGCGGATCGTCGCCCTCGACCTGGGATCCATGCTGGCCGGGGCCAAGTACCGGGGTGAGTTCGAGGAACGGCTAAAGGCCGTCCTCGACGAGATCAGGGACGCCCAGGGGAACGTCGTCACCTTCATCGACGAGCTCCACACCGTGGTCGGGGCGGGTGCGGCCGAGGGGGCAATGGACGCCTCGAACATGCTCAAGCCCATGCTGGCTCGGGGCGAGCTGCGGATGATCGGGGCCACCACCCTCGATGAGTATCGGCAGCACGTCGAGCGCGACGCCGCCCTCGAACGACGATTCCAGCCGGTGCTGGTCGAAGCCCCCTCGGTGGAGGACACCATCGGCATCCTCCGGGGCCTCAAGGAGCGGTACGAGGTCCACCATGGCGTCCGGATCCAGGACAGCGCCATCATCGCGGCCGCCGTGCTCTCCGACCGGTACATCACCGCCCGTCAACTTCCTGACAAGGCCATCGACCTCATCGACGAAGCGGCCTCCAAGCTGCGGATCGAGATCGACTCGATGCCCGAGGAGATCGACACCCTCGTCCGCCGGATCGTGCAACTGGACATCGAGCGGGCCGCTCTCGAGAAGGAGAGCGACGCGGCCTCCCGGGAGCGCCTCGAGGCCGTGGAAGAGGAGCGGGCCGACCTCACCGAGGAGGCGGACCGTCTCAGCGCGCACTGGCGCCTGGAGAAGGAGGCCATCGGGGACATCCGGGGCACGAAGGCAGAGATCGAGGAGACCCGGATGAGTGCCGAGCGGGCCGAGCGCGAGGCAGACCTCACCCGGGCGGCCGAGCTGCGCTACGGGACGCTCCCCCAACTCGAAACCCGCCTCGCCGACCAACAGGAGGCGCTCGCAGCCCTCCAGGCCGACAACCGGATGCTGTCCGAGGAGGTCGAGGAGGAGCACGTCGCCGAGGTCGTGTCCCGGTGGACCGGCGTCCCGGTCTCCCGCCTCATGGAGGGCGAGGTCGCCAAGCTCATCCGCCTCGAGGACCACCTTCACGAGCGGGTGGTGGGCCAGCTCGAGGCGGTGACGGCCGTCGCCAACGCCATCCGTCGCAACCGGGCCGGCCTGTCCGATCCGCGGCGGCCGATCGGCTCGTTCATCTTCCTGGGCCCGACCGGGGTCGGCAAGACGGAACTGGCTCGGGCGCTTGCCCAGTTCCTGTTCGACGATGAGCGCTCCATGGTTCGTATCGACATGACCGAGTACATGGAACGGCACGCCGTCAGCCGCCTCATCGGCGCACCACCGGGGTACGTCGGGTACGACCAGGGCGGCCAGCTCACCGAGGCGGTGCGGCGGCGCCCGTACTCGGTGATCCTTCTCGACGAGATCGAGAAGGCCCACGCCGACGTGTTCAACGTGCTGCTTCAGGTTCTCGACGACGGGCGCCTCACCGACGGCCAGGGACGCACCATCGACCTCACCAACACGGTCCTCATCATGACCTCCAACCTCGGATCGGAACTCATCGATCCCGACCTCCCCGACGAGGTGGTGGCGTCCCGCGTCCTCGAGGTGGTCAAGCGAACCTTCCGCCCGGAGCTCATCAACCGGGTGGACGAGATCCTCGTCTTCAACCGGCTCACCCGGGCCGACCTGCGCCAGATCGTGGACATCCAACTCGCCGAACTTCGGGTTCGGCTGGCCGGCCGCAAGCTCGGCCTGACGGTGTCGGAGGAGGCCGTCGACTGGCTGGCTGACCACGGGTTCGACCCCGCCTACGGAGCCCGGCCGCTCAAGCGGCTCATCCAATCCGCGATCGGGGATCCGTTGGCACTCGCGCTCCTCGAGGGGCAGTTCACGGAGGGGGACACGGTCATCGTGGATGTCGAGGGCGAGTCGCTGGCGATCGGGGCAATCGGGTAGCGTCGATGCGTCCAGGAGGACCGTCGATGGCGAACCCCCCGAACTCCCCAACCCCGGTCGTGGCGTCCGACCTGCATCGGCTTCATGCCGCGAGCACCGGGACGTGGGTGGGTGTCACCATCCGATCCGAGGAGATCCCCGAGCGCATCGACGAGATCGTGAAGACCCTCGAGTCGGCCGGGCACCCGATCCTGGCAACCGGCGCCCACGATGACCGCGTCCTCGAGACGGTCCACGACCGAGGCATGATCGAGTGGATGCGGGGCGCCCACGCCGCGTGGATCGTCGCCGGCTACCCCACCGACCCCGGCCAGGACCAGGTGACCGCCTACGCGTTCCCGACGGAGCGATTCCTCGGGGGCCGACCACTCCGGCTGCCGACGTCGCCCGGGGCACTCGCCGGCGTCTATGCGATGGACACGATGACCCAGGTCGGTGCCGGGACCTGGGAGGGGGCGCGGGCGGCGGTCGACACCGCCATGACGGCGGCGGACCTCGTCGCCCACGGTGCCCGATCGGCGTACGCCGCCTGTCGTCCCCCGGGCCACCACGCCGGCCGCGACTACTTCGGGGGGTCGTGCTACCTCAACAACGCGGCGGTGGCGGTCGAGACCCTGCGCGCAGGCGGCTTGGAGCGCATCGCCACCATCGACATCGACGCCCATCACGGGAACGGGACCCAGGAGATCTTCTACGGACGCGACGACGTCATCACCGGCTCCGTCCACGTCGACCCGGCGGCAGGGTGGTTTCCCCACTTCGTTGGTCACGCCGACGAAGTGGGGTCCGGCAGGGGCGAGGGTCACAACCGCAATGTCCCGATCCCGCCTGGGAGCGACGACGACGCCTGGCTCGCCGGCCTGGACCGGCTCGTCGACTTCGCCGCAGGGCACCGTCCGGATGCCATCGTCGTGTCCCTCGGTGTCGATGCCGAGGTCTCGGACCCCGAGAGCCCGCTCCGTGTGACCGCGGCCGGCTTCACCGCGGCCGGCGAACGGGTAGCGTCCCTCGGGCTGCCGACCGTGTTCGTGCAGGAAGGCGGGTACGTCCTCTCCACCATCGGGGAACTCGTGGCTGCCGTGATCACCGGCTTCGACAGGAGGGTCAACCGATGACGGTTGGCAAGGACGAGCACCACGGCGTTCCCAGCCTCGTACGCCCCGACGCTCCCAAGGCTGCGACCTGGAGCCTCGAGGCCATCGCCGCCGTCGAGCGACCGCACGACGCCCGGGTCTCCCCCACTGGGACGCATGTCGCCTACATCCTCGATCGGGACACCTCCGACGTCTGGACCATCCCGGTGGCGGGAGGGCACCCACGGCGGATCACGACCGGAAGGGAGTTGGCGCCGTACTGGGAGGACGACGCCGCCGCCTGGTCCCCAGACGGCACCGTGATCGCCTTCACGGCCGAGGGCTCAACCTTCGTCGTGCCCCTGGCCGGCGGCCTGCCTTCGAAGGTTGTCGCCGCCTCGGACCCCCAATGGCTCGACGACGCCACGCTCGTCGTCACCATCGACCGAGGCGACGAGAGCCGACTCGCCCGCGTGGACATCCACGACGGGTGGCCGGACGCCCTCACTCCCGCCGGGCAGAACGTCTCGGGTGCGTCGATCGCCGGCACCACGATCCTCTACGTCGTCCACCCGAGGGGTGACCGCAACCGAAGCGACATATGGGTCGTCGAGGGGTCGGCCGAGCCCCGCTTCGTCGCCGGCGGACCGGGGGCCCAGGCCCGCGGACCACGCCTCTCTCCGGACGGCACCACTGTCGCGTACGTCTCGGAGGCTCCGGGGTGGTACGAGGTCCACCTCGTCGGCCTCGACGGCTCGACCCCTCGACAGCTCACTACGGACGGGGCGGACTTCTCGGGGCTCGCCTGGCACCCCGACGGCGCCAGGATCCTCGCGGTCCGCAGCCGGATGGGCCACGGTGACCTCGTCTCCATCGACGTCGGGACTGGTCGTGTCACCCTGCTCGGCAACGGCGGCGAGTGGGGCGCCCCGATGTGGGCCGGGGACGCCATCATCGCCACCCACGAGGATCACCGCACACCGCCGCGCCTCGTCCGGTTCGACGCCGACGGGTCTGTGACGAGCCTCACCGCCCCTCCCCCGGTCTCGATCACCGCCGCCCCCCACCGTCCCTTCGAGGAGGTCCGGTATCGGTCACGCGACGGCCTCGAGATCCACGGATTCCTGTTCCGGCCGGCATCCCAAGGGCCCGTGCCTGCCATCGTGTACCCCCACGGGGGCCCGACCTCGGCATACGGCGACTCCTGGGATGGCCACGCCCAGTACTTCATCGACAAGGGATATGCCTGGTTCGCCGTCAACTTCCGGGGAAGCACCGGCTATGGCCGCGGTTTTGAGCGAGCCAACCATGGCGTCTGGGGGATAGCCGACACCGAAGACTGTCTCGCCGCCGCCGACCACCTGGCGACGCTGGACTGGATCGACGCTCGTCGGATTGGCATCTTCGGGGCGAGCTACGGCTCCTACATGGCGCTCGCCGCCCTCACCCGAGACCCGGGTCGGTTCGCCTGTGGGGTGGCCAAGTACGGTGACTCCGACATTGCCACGTCGTGGGCACAGGGCGACCGGGGGGGTCGGGAGGACCTCGAGCGGATGATGGGGACCCCCGCCGAGAACCCGTCCGGTTACCGGGCCGGGTCGCCCCTCTGGGAGGTCGATCGGATCACAAGCCCGATCCTCGTCGCCCACGGCGAACGTGACGAGCGGGTTCACCCGGACCAGTCGGCCCAGCTCGTCGACGAACTCCGGCGTCTCGGCAAGAGGTTCGAGTACGTCACATACCCGACCGAGGGCCACGGGCTCCTCCGGGCGGAGCCCCAGGTCCACTTCTACCGCCGGTTGGAGCGGTTCCTCGACTGGTACCTCATGTGAGACGACGGCTCCGTGACCTCGGCGTCGTCATCGGGGAGTTCCCTCCCGGGCCCCTCAACGCCATCACCGACGTCCCCGGGGTCTGGGTCGGACACACCACCGTGATCCGGGACTCCCCGACCGTTGTCCGCAGCGGTGTGACCATGGTCGTTCCCCGCGAAGGCGGGATCTGGTCCAACTACGCCTACTGCGGGATCGAGGCCCTCAACGGCAACGGCGAGATGACAGGGATACCGTGGATAGAAGAGTCAGGGATGCTCGGGTCCCCGATCGCCATCACGAACACCCACCAGGTCGGGATGGTGCGGGACGCCATGGTCCGCCATGCCGCAGAGATGAACCTCGACCGGGACTTCATCCTGCCGGTGGTGGCCGAGACCTGGGACGGACACCTGAACGACGCCGAGTCCTTCCCCCTCGGGGAGGCAGACGCCATCGCCGCCATCACGTCCGCCCGAGCCGGGCCGGTGGCCGAAGGCAACGTGGGCGGCGGGACCGGGATGATCTGCCACGAGTTCAAGGGAGGGATCGGTACATCGTCCCGGGTGGTCGAGACGGGGTCCATCAGCGCCACGCTCGGCGTCCTCGTCCAGGCGAACCACGGGCGTCGGGGCGACTTCCGCGTCAACGGACTCCCGGTCGGCCACGCCGTCGGGTTCGACGTCGCCCCCTCCGCCTGGGAGGGCGGGACCGGCGAGGCGTCGGGTTCGATCATCGTCGTCATCGCCACCGACGCCCCGCTCCTGGCCGACCAGTGTCGCCGCCTGGCGAAGCGGGCGACGGTCGGTCTCGCCCGGTCGGGTGGGTTCGGGCACAACTCGAGCGGGGACATCTTCATCGCCTTCGCAACCGGCAACGACCTGCGTAGGGACGAACCGGTCCGGACCGTCCGGACGCTCGACCACGAGCTCCTCACACCCCTCTTTCGCGCCACGGCGGAGGCCGTCGAGGAGGCGGTCACCAACGCCCTCTGCGCCGCCGAGACGATGACCGGGTACCGGGGTCGGACCGCTTTCGCGCTCCCGCACGAGGCCGTCGAACGTTTCGTCCGGATGGGCTGAGGACCACCCCCAAACCGCGTTCCGAACAACCTCCACGTTTGGCGCCCATCGCGTCGTAGGAAGCTCTACATTCACGGGGTTACACACCCGGAGGACCACGTGAAGCGCATCGTCGCACTGCTCGCCGTCATGCTGATGGCGACGCTGCTTGCCCCAACGGCCGTTGCCCAAGAGGACGACAGAGTCGTCCTGCGGATCGGCCTCACCCAGGACTGGGAGACCCTCAACCCCGTCGTTGGGTTCGCCGTGAGCGAGTACGAGATCTGGAACATCCACTACGCCACCCTCACGGACAAGGCGGCTGCGGACTTCGCGACCATCCCGGGCCTCGCCGAGTCCTGGGTCGCCTCCAACGGGGGCCTCACCTACACGTACACGCTTCGCGAGGGTCTCAGGTGGTCCGACGGCGAGCCTCTCACTGCCGAGGACGTCGCCTGGAACATCAACACGGCCGTCGAACAGGAGTGGGACAACATGATCGCGACCGTGGGGAACCTCACGGCGGTCGTGGTCGACGAGCGGACGGTCGAGATCACCTCGTCGGTGCCCGATCCGAAGCTCCCGGCCATGGACGCGTACCTCGTGCCCAAGCACATCTGGGAGCCAGTTGCGGTCGACTACGACGGCACCGCAGAGTACGACGGGCTGAGCGGGGTCGGGAGTGGTCCGTTCGTCATCACCGAGTTCAACCCGGGCCAGTCGGTGATCATGGACGTCAATCCCAACTACTGGGGCTGGCATGGTGAGGAACCGGTCATCGACCAGCTCGTGTTCCAGTACTTCTCGAACCCGGACGCCATGGTGGCGGCCCTCCAGCAGAACGAACTCGACGCCATCCATGGCTTCCCGGCCAGCTCCGCCGAGGCACTCGAGGCCGACCCCGACATCGTGGTCGTCGCCGGCAAGCAGGGTGGGTTCGACGAGATCGCCATCAACGGTGGCGCTGCCGAAGGCCAGCCCCATCCCGCCCTCCTCGACCTCGAGGTGCGCAAGGCGATCAGCCATGCCATCGACCGGGCCGGCGCGATCGAGGACCTCTGGTTCGGCTTGGCGTCCCCGCTCGAGGTCATGAGCCCGGCCGCCGACACCGACAAGTGGTTGCCCGAGATCCCGGCCGACAAGCGGTTCGACTACGACGTTGCCAAGGCGAACCAGATACTCGACGACGCCGGCTACGTCGACTCCGACGGCGACGGCATCCGAGAGATGCCCGACGGCACGAACCCGCTCATCTTGCGCCACGCGGTGAACACCGACGGTGACCAGGCGGCGGCCATCGCCGACCTCTTCGTCGGCTGGATGGCCGACATCGGGATCGGTGTGGAGCTCTCGTCCTACGACCAGGACGCCCTCTTCGGCGTCATCGTGGACGGCACCTACGACACGTTCTTCTGGGGTTGGGTGCCGTTCGCCGACCCCGACCCGATGCTGTCCTACTTCACCGAGGCCGAGCTGGCGAACTGGAACGACGCCAACTGGTGGGACCCGGCGTACGAGGAGCTCTACCTCGCCCAGAAGTCCGAGCTCGACCCGGACCGTCGCGTCGAGATCGTCCACGAGATGCTCACTCTCTTCCACGACGCCGCCATCTACATCCCGATGTGGCTGGGGCCGGACCTGCAGGCCTACCGCACCGACACGTTCGAGGGCTGGGTCCAACAGCCGGCCGAGGTCGGCCCGGTCATGTTCTCGAACTCGTCGCCGAGCTACGCGCTCCTGCGGCCCGTGGGCGGCGCTACCGCCAATGCGACCGACACGAACTGGCTCCTCTTCGGAGGAATCGCGGTCGTGGTCGTCGCGGGTGGGGTTCTCATCGCGATGCGACGCCGGTCCACGGCCGACGAGCGGGAGTAGCCGCTGACGATCGACCGGAGGCGGGGGCGGGGATGGTTCGTGGGCCGCAAGGTCCTCGGGTCCATCCTCACCCTCGCCTTCGTCCTCGTCTTCAACTTCTTCCTCTTCCGCGTCGTCCAGACCGATCCCATCGGGTCCCTCTTTCGGGGCAGGAACGTGCCGGCGGAGAAGATCGCCGACCTCCGGGAGAAGTTCGGGCTTGACGAGCCGATCGGGACGCAGTTCGTGTTCTACGTGCGCGAGACCGCCCAGCTCAACCTGGGGATCTCATACCAGAGCCGCCAGCCGGTCTGGGATGAGATCGCACGTCGGATCCCGGCCACCGTGGTCCTCGTGGGGGTCTCGGCGATCCTGTCGGCGGTGATCGGGACGATCGGGGGCATCGTGGCCGCATGGCGACGGAACTCACTCCGTGACCACGCCATCACGTCCTCGACAATGGTCTTCTACTCGATGCCGGACTTCTGGTTGGGAATGATCCTCCTCCTGGGCTTTGCGGTGGTCCTCGGGTGGTTCCCGGTGGGGGGCATGATCTCGGCGGGCTCGAATGCGACCGGGATCGCCTGGCTCCTCGACTACCTCCACCACCTCTTCCTGCCGGCCCTCACCCTGACACTGGCCTACCTGGGTGAGTACGCGCTCGTCGCCCGCAGCTCCCTCCTCGATGTCATGGGGGAGGACTACCTCACGGTGGCTCGGGCGAAGGGCCTGCGCGATGTGATCGTGCGGCGAAAACACGCCGTGCCCAACGCCCTCCTGCCGGTCGTGACCCTGACGGCGATCAACTTCGGCTTCGTCCTCTCGGGAGCGATCGCCGTCGAGACCGTGTTCTCGTGGCCGGGCCTCGGCAAGGCCACCGCTGACGCCATCCGCGGCCCTGATCTCCCAATGCTCCAGGGCATGTTCCTCCTCTTCAGTGCCGCAGTCATCGTCTTCAACCTGCTCGCCGACATCGCCTACGCCTGGCTCGATCCCCGGGTGGAGAAGGAATGAGCCTCGCCATGCAGCGGCGGCGGGCAACCGCCAGGCGGATCTGGGCCCAGTTCCGGGGTTCGCGCCAGGGGATGATCGGTCTCGTCGTGCTCGTCGTCTTCGCCCTCGTGGCCGTGGCCGCTCCCCTGCTCGCCGACATCGCCGAGCTGAACCCGGTCCGTGCCCGCGCGGCCGGCAACCCCCAATGGGCTTCGCCGGGCGAGTTCGGCCCGCTCGGGACCGACCACCTCCGCCGGTCGGTGTGGGCGCAATTCGTGTGGGGGTCGCGGGTGAGCCTCTTCGTGGGCCTGGCCGCGACGATCCTCACGATCTTCATCGGCTCGGTCATCGGCATCCTGTCGGGCTTCATCGGAGGGAAGGTGGATGCGGCCCTCATGCGGATCACCGAGTGGTTCCTCGTCATCCCGTTCCTCCCCCTGGCGATCGTGCTCGCGTCGGTGCTCGGCCGCAGCGTGTGGAACATCATCTTCGTGATCGGCATCACCTCCTGGCCCTCGACGGCGCGGCTCGTCAGGGCACAGGTCCTCACCGTCAAACAACGGCTCTTCGTCGACCGTGCCCGGTCGCTCGGCGCCGGTCCTGGTCACCTCATCACCCGCCACATCCTTCCCAACGTGAGCGGCCTCATCCTCGCCAACGCCACCCTCGCCGTCCCGATCGCCATCCTCACCGAGACGACGTTGGCCTTCCTCGGCCTCGGCGACCCGTCGTCGGCCTCGTGGGGGAAGACCCTCGAGGAGGCCTTCGTCAACGGCGCCATCGTGCGCAACGCCTGGTGGTACTTCCTCCCGGCAGGGATCGGGATCCTGGTCGTCGTGCTCGCCTTCACACTCATTGGAAGGACGATGGAGGAGATCGCCGATCCCCGGATGAGTCGTCGCCGATGACCATGCTCTCGGTGCACGACCTGTCCATCACCTACCGAACCCGGTCCGGACCCCTCCCGGCCGTGCGGGGGGTCGGCTTCGACCTCGAGCGGGGTGGGTCGCTCGGCCTCGCCGGTGAGTCCGGGTGTGGGAAGTCGACGCTGGCCAACGCCCTGCTCCGGCTGCTCCCAGCGGAGACCGAGGTGACCGGGGAGATCGTCATGGCCGGCCAGGACGTACTCGGGCTCAGCCCCGGGGGGCTCCGGGCCGCCCGCTGGACGACCGGCGCCATCGTCTTCCAGGGGGCACTCCACGCCCTCAACCCGGTCCAGACGGTCGGACGCCAGGTCGCCGAACCGATGCTCGTCCACTCGACGGTCCCGTCTGGGGACGCCGCCCGCGCCCGAACCGGGGAACTGCTCGAACGGGTCGGCCTCCCGGCCGACCGCGCCGACTCCTACCCCCATCAGCTCTCCGGCGGGCAGCGCCAGCGGGTCCTCATCGCCATGGCCCTCGCCTGCGACCCCCAGCTCCTCATCGCCGATGAGCCAACGACGGCGCTCGACCTCATGGTGCAGGCCCAGGTGCTCTCACTCATCGAGGACCTCCGAAGGGACCAGGACCTCACGCTCATCTTCATCACCCACGACCTGTCGGTGCTGACGTACGTCTGCGACGACATCGCTGTCATGTACGCCGGGCGCATCGTGGAGCGGGGCCCGAGCTTCGAGGTCTTCGAGCGCGGGGCACATCCGTACACGAGGGCACTCTCGGCGGCGTTCCCCACCATCGGCGACCCGGCGTCGCGCATGTCCCCGGCGGGACTGGGCGGCGATCCCCCGACCCCCGGCAACCTGCCGCCCGGATGCCCGTTCCACCCCCGCTGTCCCCTGGCGGAGCCACGGTGCCGCGAGGAGGAGCCGCCGTTGCGGGAGTCGGGACCCGGTCGGAGGGCGGCATGCATCCTCGTGTGAGTCCACTCGTCGAGGTCCGCGACGTGGCCGTCCACTTCGGACCATCCCGGGCCGTGGACGGCGTCTCGCTCGTCGTGCACCCCGGTGAGGTCCTGGCCCTCGTGGGCGAGTCGGGATCCGGCAAGACGACGCTCATTCGAGCCATCCAGGGACTGCAGGCCCTCAGCGGCGGCACGATCGACTTCGCCGACGGCTCCGACGACGTCCAGATGATCTTCCAGGATCCCACCGGCGCCCTCAACCCGAGGCAGACGATCTACGAGGTCGTGGCCGAGGGACTACGGATCAGGAAGCGACCAGAGGGCGAACTCGAACGGGTTTCGGAAGCGCTCTCCAGCGCCGGTCTCCGCCCGCCCGATACGTTCTTCGGCCGGTACCCGCACGAGGTGTCGGGGGGGCAGCGCCAGCGGGTGGTCATCGCCGGCGCCATGGTCATGAACCCGCGGCTCCTCCTGGCAGACGAACCAGTGGCGAGCCTCGACGCGTCCATCCGCGGTGAGATCCTCGCTCTCATGCGGAACCTCGTCGACGAGACGGCCCTCTCCATCCTCGTGGTCACCCATGACCTCGGCCTCGCCTGGAACATCGCCGACCGGGTCGCGGTGATGTACCTCGGACGGGTCGTGGAGACCGGGCCGACCGACGAGATCCTCGACAACCCCCGCCATCCCTACACGATCGCGCTGCTCTCTGTCGTCCCCGAGACCAAGGAGATGGAGCAGCAGATCCTCACCGGCGAGATCCCCGACTCCACCCGGATCCCCAACGGGTGCCGGTTCCATCCCCGGTGCCCGCTGCTCCGGTCAGGGACGCTCCCTGACCCGATCGCGAAGCGGTGCGTCTCGGACGACCCCGGTCCGCTCCCCCCGGTGGCTGGGTCGGCGGTGGCGTGCTGGGCCTCGGATCAGGCGCTCGCCCCCGAGTAGCTCTTGAGGCCCCACCGCCAGAAGGCGCGGGTCGAGATGAGCGCCAAGGCGGTGATGGCCAGTGCGAGCGTGAGAACGCCGGGGGTCAACCTGTCGGCGAGCGCCTCGGCCGGGACCGTGATGGCCACCCCCAAGGGAACGATGATCGTGAGGATCCCCTGCAGCCACAGCGGGTAGATCCGAACCGGCCATCGCCCCGCCTCGTACAGGCCTTGGAGGAGCTGCGCCATGTCATCGACGTTGATGAGCTTGAACGCCGACGTGGTGAAGATCATCCAGATGCAATAGACGAGGAGCATCCCGCACACCAGGGTCAGGGTGAACGCCAGCGCATCGAGCACACCGACCGACGTGCCCAGCCCCGACACGGCCCAGCCGATGACCACCCCGCCCAACACCACGTCGACGAAGCTCCAGAAGCTGATCCGACGAGTCGATGCGAACACCTGGGCGTCGACCGGGCGGACAACCGTGAAGTCGAAATCGCCTTCCACGATCTCGAACATGAGGCTGAACATGTTGGGGATGATGAACGTCTGCATGATCCCTCCCAGCAGGATCTGGACGCCCAGCACGGCCAGCAGTTCGGGCTGTGTCCACCCCGACAGGTCCCCGGTGTGTCCGAACACGAGCTCGATGGCCACGAGCCCGGTGGCCAGGCGCACAACGGACTGGATCACCTGAAGGACGAAGTTGAGCCGGTACTGCATCTCGTACATGGCGCCGATCTTCCAGTGGAGCAATGCCACCCGGACGCTGTGGCCGATCACGCTCACGAGCCCACCGCCGTGAATCGCTTGACGGCCGTCTTCCAAATGAGGCCGATGAGGGCGACCGTGCCGATCCCCCACCCGAACTGGGTGAGCAATCCGACGAACACCTCCGTCGTGTCCAGGCGCCCGATGAGAACCTCGATCGGGAACTGGAACGTCCACTTGAACGGGAGCCACGCCGAGATGGCGGCCACCCACTCGGGCATGACCGCCATCGGTACGAGTCGGCCCGACAGCAGCACCTCAAGGGCGATCACGACCTCGATGAGGGCTTGGGCCTTCGTGGTCCAGAAGCTGATGAGTCCCATGAGCCACAGCACGTTGAACCGGATCCAGTAGCCGAGCCAGATCGCCAGGAAGAACACCACACCTTCGGTGATGCTCGGCGACAGCTCTGGACGGAAGATGACCCCGAGGAACAGGGCCATCGGGACCCACATGACCATCCAGATCACCTTGCCGCCCGCGAAGTTCGCCAGCTGCCGGTGATAGAGGCCGACCGGATGCAGCAACTCGTTGGCGATCCGCCCGTTCTGGATCCACCAGTCCCACGCCCCCGGGGCGAGGGCCAGGTTCATGACACGGACAAGCGTCCACACGATGTAGTAGGAGGTGAACTCGGCGACGCCGTACCCGCCGATCGGCCCGCTCTGCGCGGCCACCGTTCGCCACACGACGAGGTAGACGACCGGCTCGATCATGAACCCGGCCAGGTTGAAGAAGGCCGGGATCCGGTACTGGGCTTGCTGCTGGATGGCCACCCGGGCCTCGCCCAGGTAGGTGTCGACGTACCGTCTCATGCGTCCTCGGCCAGCTCCAGGTCACCCATGGCGAACGCACCCTCGATGACGTCCTCGATGGGAGGGTCCTCGATGGACAGGTCGAGGACCGAGAATCGACGCAGGACCTCGGAGGCCACCGCCGCGATCCGGTCCCGATCGACCCGGAGCACGACCTTCGACGGCTCGGCCGACACCACCGTCCCCAGGGAGGTCAGGTCCGGCAGGTTCTCCTCCGCGGTGACGCTGATCGTCTTGTGGGTGGCGAATCGATGAGCGAGCCCGCGCAGGTCGCCGTCGAAGAGGATCCCACCGTGGTGGATGACGATGACCCGCTCGCACAGAGCCGTCACGTCGGCCATGTAGTGGCTCGTGAGCAGGGCGGTGGCGCCGGTCTCGGTCGTGTACTCGGCGACGAAGCGGCGGATCCGCTTCTGCATCGAGATGTCGAGGCCCAGGGTCGGCTCGTCGAGGAAGAGCACCTCGGGGTTGGGGAGGAGGGCGGCGAGGATCTCCATCTTCATCCGCTCCCCCAACGACAGGTTGCGCACCGGCTTCGTGAGCAGCTCCCCCACCTCGAGCAGTTCGACGTACTCGTCCTTGCGCTGCTTGAAGTCGGCGTGAGGCACCTGGTAGATGGCCCGCCGCAGGTCGAGGGAGTCTGCCACCGGGAGATCCCACTGGAGGCTGTTGCGGTTGCCCATGACGAGGGCCACCCGGGCCAGGAAGTCCGCCTCTCGGTCATGGGGCTGGTAGCCGAGCACCCGGGCGCCGCCTCCATCGGGGTAGAGCAGACCCGACAGCATCTTGAGGGTCGTGGTCTTGCCGGCCCCGTTGGGACCCAGGAACCCGACGACGCTGCCCGGCTCGAGTTCGAACGAGACCTCCTTGACCGCCTCGACGATCCGGTGCTCACGCCTGAACAAGGACTTGATCGAGTTGAGGAGACCGGGCTCGCGCACGGGCACCTTGAACGTCTTGGACAGCGACGAGACTTCGACGGACGGCATCGGGCCCATCTTGGCACGAGGACGCCGGGCTGGTGGGAGGTTATCGGGACCGGCCAGGGCGACGATCCGCCCATGGGCGGGCCTGTTCGAGTTGGCCCGCCAGCCGGAAAAGGACGTCCTCTCGCCCAATGGCCGAGGCGAACTGGACGCCGATCGGGAGGCCGGCGGCAGACCAGTGGAGCGGAACGGACATCGCCGGCATTCCGGTGGCGTTCATCACCTGCCCGAACGCCAGGGTGCGGAAGAGAAGGGCACTCGCCTCGTCATCGGTGCGGTCCATCGAGATCGCACCGATGAGGGGCGGCGGGGTCGCCATCATGGGGGTCATGACGACGTCGAACCCCTCCATCGCCGAAGCCATCAACCGCCCGATCGCATGGATGTCGTCCACCGCCCGCACGAACTCGGTCGCAGTCACGTTTCGCCCCATCTCGGCGAGGGCCCACGTCATCGGCTCGACCTCGTCCGGGTGAACCTGCGACCCGCGCAGCCACCCCACGTCCTCGAGGAGCCGGAGCGTGTGGACGGCGATGACGGGTCGGAGCCGGCCCAACCTCCCACCGAGGTCGATGGTGGCCCCCTCGACGACGTGGCCCAGGTCGTTGCACAGCACGGCCGCTCCCTGCACCGCCGCCAGGCAGGTCGGATCGACCTCGACGTCCAGGAAGGGGGCGGTCACCAAGGCGATCCTCAGCTGCCCGGGATCCCGCCCGACCTCTGCGAGGAACGGCCGTTCGGGAGGGGCGATCGAGTACGGGTCGCCGGGCGCCGGGCCCGACACGACGTCGAGCATGGCCGCCGAATCGCGAACCGTCCGGCTCACACAGCCGGCAATCGCCATCCCGCTCCATCCCTCGCCCACGTCGGGGCCCGCCGGGACCCGGGCCCGCGAGGGCTTGAGTCCGAAGATCCCGCAGTTCGAGGCCGGTACCCGGATCGAACCACCCCCGTCGCTGGCGTGGGCGACCGGGACGGCACCCACCGCCACCATTGCCGCCGCCCCTCCCGACGAGCCGCCGGCGGAGTACTCGGGGTCCCACGGATTGCGGGTGGGGCCGTGCCGAGCCGACTCGGTGGTGGTGGTCAGGCCGAACTCCGGGCTGGCCGTCCGCCCGAAGACGACGAGCCCAGCGGCCTTGAAGCGGGAGACGATCTCGGCGTCGTACGTCGGCGCCACGGGCGGGTACAGCCGTGTGCCGTCGGTCGACGGCAGGCCCTTCATGGGCGAGTACAGGTCCTTCAGCAGGAACGGCACCCCGCCGAACGGGCCCCGGGGGGCACGTGCGGCCGCCGCCCGGGCCCGGTCCACGTCCCACACGGTGACAGCGTTGAGGACGTCGTTCCATTCCTCGGCCACCCCGATGGCGGTTTCCAGCAGCTCGGAGGCCGACACCTCACCGTCCCGGACGAGGGCTGCCAGCCCGACACCGTCATGGGACAGGTACGCCTCACGCATGCGGCAACCCTATCGGGGAGGGAGGAGGCGAGGTCCGTCGGTCGGCCCGCGCCTCGAGTCCGAAGAGGGCATGGAGGTACGATTCCGGCCGTGACCGAGGGCCCATCCATCGTCGTTGTGTCCGGTCTGCCAGCGAGTGGCAAGACGACGGTAGCTCGCCAGATCGCACCCCTCCTTGGGCTGCCAGTCGTCGACAAGGACGACCTGCTTGAAGCTTCCTTCCCTCTGGGTGGCGAGGTATCGCCTGCCGATCGAGCCCGCTTGAGCCGACAGGCGGACCAGGTCCTCCGTCGGCGCGTAGAAGGAGCGCCCAGAGCGGTGGTGGCATCACATTGGAGAAGGTCCGAACTCTCGAACACTTCGGGAACTCCCACAGGGTGGTTGAACGGGTTTCCAGCGCTGGTCGAGGTCTACTGCATGTGCGATCCTGAGACCGCGGCGGAGCGATTCCTCAGCCGTGACCGGCACCCTGCCCATGGCGATCACCGGAAGTCCCCGATTGGAATCCTCAAGCAGTTCCGTGCACTTCATCGGCTGGGGCCATTGGGTTTCGCACCCGTCGTCACGGTCGATACCGAGGTCCCCATCGACTCCGCGAAGCTGGTGCTCCGGATCCAACAGACTGCCTGATGTGAACCCAGGGCCCGTGCGGGCGGCTCGAGTCTGACGGTGTCGTTGCTCACCTCCCAGCCCGGCTACCTTGCTTGAGATGCCCGATTCAGCGCCCGACACCCTCCCCCCCGGCCCTCGCCTGCTCATGGCCGGCGACGAGGACCTGGCCACCGCCTTGCGTCGGATGGCCCTCGAGCAGGCCGAGGTCGTCATCAGGGGGTTCGAGGTCAACGGGGACGACGTGCTCCTCGACCACGCCGTCCACCAGGCCCGCAAGGCCGGCAAGCGACTGCGTGCCCTGCTCCGGCTCTGTCGATTCGAACTCGGCGCCCATCGGTACCGGTGGGCCAACGCGGTCGTTCGCGACCAATGCCGGCTGCTCTCCGGAGCGCGCACCTCTGCCGTGCTGTTGCGGACCCTGGACGAACTGATCGTCGACTACTCGATCGAAGACGAAGGGCGGCTCCGCGACGTCCTCGCTCGTCACCATGCCGACTCGCTGGCCCAGCTGAGACTCGACTCGTTCGGCAGCGACGAAGCGAAGAGGGCACTCACCGACGTCGTGGATGGTATCCGCACATTGCCGGTGCCGGCCGAGTACCGCTCGGGCGACATCACCGCCTTGGAGCGAGGCATTCGGCGGGCCTACCGCAATGGGAAGCGGACCATGAGAGCGGCACGCCGGCTCGACACGGCCGACGCGTTCCACGAGTGGCGAAAGAAGGCCAACTACCTCCGGTTCCAACTGGAGGCACTGAGCGGCGTGTGCGCACCGCCCATTGCCGCCCTCGCCGAAGCTCTCGAGGAACTCGTGGAAGTGCTCGGATCGGATCACGACCTCGCCGACCTTCTCGATGTCGCCGGGGCGCCGAATGTGGGAGCCACCGAGTTGCCCGCTCTCATCGAGGAGAGGTCGAGGCCCCTGCGGGGAGACGCCCTGCGCCTCGGGTCACGGGTCTTCGACACGACGAACGACGGTTTCGTCCGCTTCTTCGCCGAACAGGCCCAGCCCGCACCGGCCCGGTGAAGCCTGGGTGGCCGACTCCTGGTCGCCGACCACTGGACCCTTCAGGCGCCGAAGCCTCCGAATCGGCGATCGAGGTAGAGCAGGGGCTCGATCGGATCATCCGAGAGGTGGACGTGCTCGATCCGACCGACCACGATGTCATGGCTCGACCTCGGAAAGCGCGCTTCGAGAACGCACTCGAAGCCCACGAGTGCATCCTCCAGCAGGGGTACGCCCAGCGTCCCAGCCGACCACTCCCCGACCGCGAAGCGGTCCTCACCCTCCAAGCCGGTCATCCCGGCGAAGGCCTTCGCAACCTCCTCCTGGGCGCGGGCGAGGACGTTCACCGAGAACGCCCGGTTCTCGATGAGCGAGGGCAGGCTCCCGCTGTCCCGGCTCACGCAGGCCAGCAGCGTCGGCGGTTCGGCGGTCAGGGAGGTGACCGCCGAGGCGGTCAGCCCGGCACGCGCCCCTTCGACCCCGGTGGCCACGATCGTGACCGCCGCCGCCAGTCGCTGCATCGCGCTGCGAAAGTGGTCGAGGTCGATGGCCATGGGACTGACGCTAGTTGGACCATCCGCCGGGGGGGCATGGCCGGGGCCAGGCCGGGGCGGCGTAGCCTTGTGGACGTGCACATCGACGACCTCCTCACCGCCACCCGGGAGACGGAGATCGAAGCCCTCCCGGCCCTCGCCGTCGACCTGGCAGCCCTCCTTCTGGCCGAGTCACTCGAGCACCGCACCCACGACGACCGGCAGAACGCCGAACGGATGGCCGCGATGATGCGGGACCCGGACGGCAAACGCCTCACGGTGTCGCTGTTCGACCAGGTGTTCCGGGCCCATGCCCCGGCTCGGATCGCCGACCAACTCGATCACCTCATCGGTCGCTCCGGCGTTCCCCACTACTTCGCCGGCTGGGAACGCGTCGCCATGGGGATCGGAGCCGTCGCCGGGCGGTTCCTGCCCGGCGTCGTCGTCCCGGCGATCATTTCGCGGGTCCGGGCAGAGACGTCGGGGATGATCCTCCCGTCGGAGGAGAACCAGCTCGCCGATCACCTCGATCGACGTCGCCGCGACGGCGTGCGCATGAACATCAACTACCTCGGGGAGGCGATCCTCGGGGAGGAGGAGGCCGCCACCAGGCTCGGCAAGTACCTCGACCTGCTGGCGCGCCCCGACATCGAGTACATCTCGGTGAAGATCTCCTCGATCTTCTCCCAGATAGACCATGTCGCGGCCGAGGCCACCCTGGAGACGCTCAAGGACCGCTTGCGGGTCCTCTATCGCACCGCCGAGGCGTTCACGTTCACCGCTGACGACGGCACCGTCCGCAAGAAGTTCGTGAACCTCGACATGGAGGCCTACGGCGACCTCCACCTCACCTTCGACGCCTTCACCCAGACCCTCGACCTCGAGGAGTTCCGGGACTTCACGGCCGGGATCGTGCTCCAGGCCTACCTCCCGGACTCGTTCCCCCTCCAGCAGGAGTTGACCGATTGGGCCGTCGGCCGAGTGGCGTCCGGGGGGGCGCCGATCAAGCTGCGGATCGTGAAGGGTGCCAATCTCGCCACCGAACTCGCCGACGCCTCCTGGCACGGCTGGCCCCAGGCGCCGTACGCCACCAAGGGCGAGGTCGACAGCAACTTCACGCGGATGGTCCGCTATGCCAGCCGGCCCGACCACGCCGTGGCCGTCCGTGTCGGCATCGGTTCCCACAATCTCTTCGACGTGGCCCATGCGCTCCTGCTGCGGGCTCACCACGGCACCGATGAGCACGTGGAGATCGAGATGCTGGAGGGCATGGTCAACCACCAGGCGAGGGCGGTCCAGGACGTAGCCGGGTCCATGCTCCTGTACGCGCCGATCGTCGAGGAGAAGGACTTCCGATCGGCGATCGCCTACCTCATCCGTCGCCTCGACGAGAACACCGAGGAGGAGAACTTCCTCCACGATCTGTTCGGGATGGTCCCCGGGGACCCTGCCTTCGTGCGCCAGGCGGACCGATTCCTGGCGGCCACGGCCCTCGAGGCGCCCACCGGGCCTCGACGGAGCCAGGATCGACGCTCCGAGTCCTTTGGGTTCGACCCGTCGGCCCCGTTCGCCAACGTGGCCGACACCGACTTCTCGCTGCCCGCCAACCAGGCATGGGTGCGCTCGATCGCCGAGGACTGGCAGCACCGCGTGGTCCCCGACATCCGCCCGGTGGTCGACGGCGAGGCGGTCACCTCGGATCGGTGGAGGGACGGCCACGATCCCTCCCGCCCCGGGGACGTCGCCTACCGCTGGCTGCGGACGAGCGGTGACCAGATGCTCGCAGCCATCTCCGGGGCCGTCGAGGCATCCGTCGGGTGGGCCGCGACCCCGCCCGCCCACCGCCGTCGCGTCCTCGAGCGATGCGCCGAGGAGCTCGCCCGCCGGCGGACCGAGTTCGTCGGGGCGATGATGCTCGACGCCGGCAAGTCGGCAGTCGAGGCCGACGTCGAGGTGAGCGAGGCCGTCGATTTCGCCCGCTACTACGGGCGACACCTCAATGAGCCGACGGACGGTGCGTCGGCGACCCCACTCGGGGTCGTGGCCGTGATCCCCCCGTGGAACTTCCCACTGGCGATCCCGGCCGGGGGCGTCCTGGCGGCCCTGGCGGCAGGCAACGCCGTCCTGTTCAAGCCGGCGTCCGAGACGGTGCTCATCGGGTCGATGATCGCCGAGGCGCTATGGGCGGCCGGCGTCCCCCACTCGGTCCTCCAGTTCGTCCCGGCGTCCTCCGACGCTGCCTCGCACCTCGTCGACGATCCCCGCGTGGGTGGCGTCATCCTCACCGGGGCCTGGGAAACCGGCCGGATGTTCCTGGATCGACGCCCCGACCTCAGGCTGTCGGCGGAGACATCCGGCAAGAACGCCCTCATCGTCTCGGCCATGTCCGACCGGGACCAGGCCATCAAGGACCTCGTCAAGTCTGCCTTTGGGCACAACGGCCAAAAGTGCTCGGCGGCCAGCCTCGGCATCCTCGAGGCCGAGGTCTACGACGACCAGGTGTTCCTCCGGCAACTGGCGGATGCCGTCAGGTCGCTCCATGTCGGGGCGCCCTGGGACCTCGAGTCCAAGGTCACGCCGGTCATCCACGCCCCCGGACCCGATCTACTGCGGGGACTCACCGCCCTGGACGATGGGGAGAGCTGGCTCGTCGAGCCGAGGCACCTCGGCGGGAACCTGTGGGCCCCGGGTGTCCGCCTGGGCGTGCAACCCGACTCGTTCTTCCACCGCATCGAGTGCTTCGGCCCGGTCCTCGGCCTCATGCGGGCGCCCGACATGGACACCGCCATTGCCTGGGTGAACTCCTCCGAGTACTCACTCACCGGCGGCCTCCACTCACTCGACGAACGCGAGATCGACCGCTGGGCCGACGACGTCGAGGTGGGCAACGGGTACGTCAACCGTCACATCACCGGCGCCATCGTCCGTCGCCAGCCGTTCGGGGGGTGGAAGAAGTCGAGCTTCGGTTCGGGAGCCAAGGCCGGTGGGCCCAACTACGTCGCGTCGCTGGCCCGCTGGATCGAAGCCGGCCTCCCCGCCACCACCGGGGACGTCGGAAACGACGTTGTCGCGCTCGTCGCCGCAGCCGCTGGCTTGAGGGAGCGGGCCACGGCGGCCGCCGGTTCCTACGCCGCGGCGTGGCGCGACCACTTCTCACTCGTCCATGACCCCTCCGCGGTGCGGGGAGAGATCAACGGCTTCCGCTATCGGCCGGCACCGAGGGTCCTCGTCCGCGTGCTTCCCGACGGGAACCCGGAGGACGCGCTGCTGGCGGCGATGGCCGCACGAACGTGCGGGACACCCGTCGAGATCTCGGTGGGTGACGGCACCGCCTGGCCATGGAAGGAGTTCCCGGTCCCGGTGGTGTCCGAGTCGGACAGCGCGTTCGGTGCCCGCCTCACGTTGGACGACCGGGTGCGGGTCATCGGGGCTGCGCCCCGCTCCCTGTGGGAGAGCGCCCGGGACGCCCACGCTCGCGTCTTCGACGACCCGGTCGTGGCCCAAGGACGGATCGAGCTGCGCTGGTACGTCCGGGAACAAGCGATGTCGATCCGTACCCACCGCTACGGCAACCTCGTCGGCCTTGGGGAGCACGCCCTCGACCGATAGGGCCGGCGACGTAGGCTGGCCCATGATCTCCGCCCGTCAGGTCACGGTCACGGCCTCGGCGTTCGTCGCCATGTTCGTCATCTTCGGGGTTGCCTACTCGTTCGGTGCCTTCTTCGAGGCGATGGGCGAGGAGCTCGGCTCCAACGCCGCTCGCACCTCGGCGGTGTTCTCCATCACGACGTTCCTGTTCTTCCTGCTGGGGGCGGTGACCGGCCGGATCTCGGATCGCCTCGGAGCCCGTCCCCTCCTGGTGCTGGCCGCCCTCTCGCTGGCCGGCGGCCTCTTCGCCACCGCCCGCGTCACGACCGTCGAGGCCGGCTATCTCAGCTACGGCCTCGGGGTGGGCCTGGCCGTGGCCGCCGCCTACGTACCCTCGGTGGCCACCGTTGGCAAGTGGTTCGGGGAACGGCGGGCTGCGGCCCTGGGATTCGCCGTGACGGGCATCGGGGTGGGGACGATGGTGGTGGCGCCGGCGGCGGCCTCCCTCATCGAAGCGGTGGGATGGCGCGACGCCTACCGGACCATGGGATGGGTCGGGGGCGCGGTCCTGCTCCTGGCGGCCGCCGGCATCGGTGCCAAGCACGCCGACCCGGACGCCACGCCGGCCCACTTCGGGCCCCGGGCCCTGGCCGATCGGCGGGCGAGGATGCTCTATCTGGCCGCGCTCGCGTTCTCGGTGGCGCTCTTCGTGCCGTTCGTCTTCGCACCCGCCTACGCCCGGTCCCGGGGCGCCGACCCCGTCGCCGCTGCGTTCCTGCTCGGTCTCCTCGGACTCGGGAGCACGGCGGCCCGTCTCGTGCTGGGCCCCCTGGCCAATCGGTTCGGGTCCCTGCGGCTCTTCCGGTGGTGCTTTCTCCTCCACACGGCCTCCTACCTCATCTGGCTCGGAGCCGGGGAGTCCTACGCGGCCATGGCCACGTTCGTCGTCGTCATGGGCTTCGCCTACGGGGGGTTTGTCGCCCTGTCGAGCGCCGTCATCGCCGACGCCTACGGACCGGCGGTCCTGGGGGCGGCGCTGGGTGCCCTCTACACGGCTGCCGCGGTGGGGAGCCTGGCCGGCCCCCCGGCCGCCGGCGCGGTCCTCGACCTGTCGGGGAGTTACACGACCGTCGTGACGGGCCTTGTCGTCGTGTCCGGCATCGGGACCCTGCTCCTTCTCCTCGGGGTCCCCATGGACGCCCGGGGGCGCATCGAACGCCTCCCCCTCTAGCGGTGTCCAAGGAGCGGAGGACGAGAGTGTCGACAACTCCCGATCTCGCCCGACCCTCTCCCACCCGTCCGGCGGTCATCGACCGCGATCGCTCGGGCCGCCCAGCCGAGTCACCGAGATCACTGGGTGGCGGGCCGCGCGCCTTCGAGTACACCGTCCAGCGCCTGGAAGTCACCGGAACTGACCGCCTTGATCAGCTCATCCTTGATCGGGGTGAAGTGCATCGTCCACCCGGTGTAGCCGGCGTGCTCGATTCGTTCGTCCCACAGGGTTGTGACGTCCTCGTGCCGGGGGTCCTTCGAGATCCGGTCGAAGACCGCCGCCACCGCCTCGTTCGGTCCGTCGAGGACCTGGAGGAACCGATCCCCCGAATAGAGCAGCACACCACCGATCCCCACTGCGTCGTTTCGCGCCCGGGACCGCCGGACCAATAGGGCAAGTGATCCGGCGTCGAATGCCGTCCGCGCCCGGCTCACATAGACGACGCGACGGAGGTCGGTCGGGTCGCCCTTGTGGGGAATGGAGAGTGTGAACCTCGTCCCGCCTCCAGCGCGACGTTCCGCGGTCAACTCGCCTCCCACGCGATGCAGGAGGTCGCGACACAGGGCCAATCCCACCCCACCCCCCAGCTCACCGTGGGTGCCGAGCCTCGATGACTGGACGTCGCCCCGAGCCAGCGCGGCGATCGCCCCATCCGAGATGCCGTCCCCCTCATCATCGATGTGGACGTGGACCTCGTCGTCCACCACGACCTGGGAGGCACGCACCGTGCCGCCCTCCGGGCTGTACTTGATTGCGTTCTCGAGGATGTTGCGGATGGCGGTCCTGAGCAGGTCCGGTTGGGTGAGTGCCCATGCCCCTTCCAGGCCACTCAGGTCGATCTCGATCCCCTTCGCCTCGGCCATCGTTGCCAGGGAGTCGCCGATCGATGAAGCGACGCCGCGAAGACTGACCGGCAGGCTGGGGACATGGCTGGCCTGGCGGCCCAGGCGGGCCCACCCCAGCACCTCATCGACCAACTCGAGGGTGTTGTGGGCGCGCAGCCTCAGGTCGGGGAGGAGCTCGATGACATCGTCCTCGGTGAGGCCCTCGCCCGGGTTGGCGGCCGAGTCGATCAGGCTGGTCAGGGTGGAGAGCGGACCCCGTACATCGTGGGAGAGCAGGCCCAGGAGGAGGTCCCGGAACGCCGATTCCTCCTGCTGTGCAGCGATGGCCTTCGTCAGCGATCGCTCCGCCTCCACCTGCTCGGTGATCTCGATGGAGATGCCGCCTAGGAATACCCGCCCGTCCTCCTGGGGGAGCGGCACCTTCCATGAGAGGTAGTGCACCGGTCGCCCATCGGAGACCACGATCTCCGCGACCTGTTCCGCCGTGAGCGTTTCCTGGACCCGGCTGTCGTTCTCGGCCATCGCCCTGGCCATGTCCTCGGGGAACAGGTCCCATCCGGACTTGTGCATCCACTCGTCCACTTCGATGCCGAACGCCACTCCGAAGGCCGGGTTCATGTAGATCAAACGATGCTGGTCGTCCTTGACCCAGTTCAACGTCGGAGATCGCTCCAGCAGGCCTTCAAGCAGGACGCTCAGGTCCCAGCCTTCCGCTGCCTCCATGAATCCTCCTCAGGACACAAGGAGCCTAGTTCAAACCCACTCGGGGCCCGAGGGGCCCTCCTCACCCATTCCGGAGCAGGCCCCCGAGGACGCCAAGCGAGGCCCCCAGTTGCCCGGCCTCCCGTTCGTCGAGTCCCGCAACCCTCTCCGCCAGCAGCCTGATTCGCTCCGCCCTTCCCCGTCCGAGCAGGGCGGTGCCCGCCGGCGTGACATGCACCTCGACGACGCGCCGATCCACTTCGGATCTCCGCCGCTCGGCCAGGCCCCTCCGCTCGAGCTTGTCGACATGGTTGGTGATTGCCGGCGACGACACCTGTTCACGCTCTGCCAGCCCGCCGATCGTCTGCGGGCCCGCGAACACGAGCACCGACAGGATCGATGCCTGCGGTGCAGTGAGGTACATGACTTCATCGGCCTCCCTGATCGAGCGGAGGAGACGAACCACAATCGAGTTCAACTCGTTCGCCAGTCGATGGTTGGCATCGTCCGGCACCCCGGGAGGGAGGGGTGGGAGGGCTGACCGTGTTGACACAATCTATTATGTTAGTTACCTTTTCAACTCTCTTACCGAAATGAAGGAATGAGCGCAATCTCCAGGATCGGCCAGCTACACATCACGGTGGAGGACCTCGGACGCGCCATCGGCTTCTACCGGGACGTCCTTCGCCTGCAATTCCTCTTCGACGTCCCCGGCCAGGACATGGCGTTCTTCCAGGTCGGGGAGACACGCCTCTACCTTGGCCGCTCCTCGTCCCCCGAGTTCCAGTCGAAACCGATCCTCTACCTCGAGGTCGACGACATCGACGCCGAGGCGGCCCGCCTGCGCGGGGAAGGGGTGGCGTTCCTGAGCGAGCCGCATCCGGCCCATCGGGATGAGCAGGGAACGCTGTGGCTGGCCTTCTTCACGACCCCCGAAGGCCTCCCGACCGCGTTGATGGAGGTGAAGGCGTCCGGGTAGGCCCTTGCCGAACCGTGGGCCAGATCGCGCGCATATCGCGCGCCCCAACCCTGGGTTCCAGCGCGCGCCCGAACCGTGGGCCAGATCGCGCGGAATACGCGCGCCTCAACCCTGGGTTCCAGCGCGCGCTCAGCCGTCGGCGTGCGCGGCATCGTGTTCGGCGACCTGGCGGTGGACGTCCTCTATGTCGACCTCGCGCACCTTGGAGATGAGGTCCTCGAACACCGGCCCCGGGAGGGCTCCGGGCTGGCTGAAGATGACGACGTTCTCGCGGAACACCATGAGGGTGGGGATCGACATGATCCCGAAACTGCCGGCCAGGGCCTGCTGCTCCTCGGTGTTCACCTTCCCGAACACGATGTCCGGGTGGTTCTCGGCAGCGGTCTCGAAGACAGGCGCGAACATCCGGCAGGGTCCACACCACTCCGCCCAGAAGTCGACGAACACGGTGTCATTGGCAGACACCGTTTCGTTGAAGTTGTCGGCGGTGAGTTCGATCGTGGGCATGGCGTTCTCCTGGGATGCGTGAACGGATACCCCCAAGGGTATCCACGTCATCGAACACCCAGTCGGTTGTCGCTATTCCCTACTTGGCGTCGCCCCATGCGCTCGTGTCGCCCGACTCGAACCCGTCGGCGAAGATCTCGGGGTCGGCGAGTGGTGGTGCGGGTGGCGGCCCGCCCTTGGGGCGCGCCCCGAGGGCCACGACGAGCAGGATGATGAGGAAGATGACGGCCAGTGCCGTGGCGCCAAGGGCAACCGGCCCCTGGAAGAGGCCGTTGGGAAGGCGCACGAAGACGAGGGCGTCACACGCACCACCGGTGCCGCGGATGAAGCCGGTCACCTCGTAGATGCCACCGATGTCGGCAGTGCCGAGGATCCCGGCAATGTCCTCGGCGTAGGAGCGGACGCTCGTGGACCCGATCGACTCCTGCGACAGGCCGTCGTTGGGGTCGCCCCCCGAGGCCGCCACGTACGGGAAGCCGGCCACGTCGACCGAGATCTCCCACGTGTGATCGGTGATGGGATTGGTTGATCGGCCCTCCCAGCTCAGCGTCCCGTCCGGATCGATGTCGAACGGATCTCGCTTGGACGTGGCACCCGGGTCGGGCATCGAATCGAGGTCGCTCTCGGCCTCGCCGGCGCAGGGGCCATTGAGGTACCCGCTGCCGCCGATCTCCGTCGCACCGAGGGCGGCCATTCCGACGAGGGCGACGACGAGGATGAGGGCGAAGACCTTGGCGAACATCGCAGACCGCAGGCCGCCGGTGAGGAGGAAGCCAAGCAGGCCGACAAGGCCCATGGCCCCGAACGCCAGCATCTGATCGAGCGGCCACATCCCGGCCTGCTGGACGATGATGGCGATGAACAGCCCGGTGAAGGCTCCGAGGATCGTTCCGGTCAACGGCTTGCCTTGCATGGTGTCCCTCGCGTTGCGGCGTAGCGCCACGGTATCAGAGTGCGAAGGACGAAGCACGAAGCAGAAGCACCCTCCCGACGCTCGACGCTTCGCCTACCCGACGATGCTGCGCTTGGCGACTTCTTCGAGCATGACCTCGGTGGCGCCGCCCCCGATCGTGTTGATGCGGGCATCTCGGTAGAGCCGGACCACCGGGGTCTCGGTCATGAACCCCATCCCCCCATGGAACTGCGTGCAGTCGTACATGATCTCCATGACCGACTCGTTCACGAAGGCCTTCACTCCCGACATGTACTTCGTGGCGTCGAGCCCCTCTTCCATCATCCAGGCGCCGTGGTACACCGACGCCCGACACGCATCCAGCTTGGCCTGGGCCATGGCCAGTCGCTGGCGGATGGCCTGCTTGTCGAAGAGAACCCCGCCGAATGCCCGGCGGGTCTGGACATGCTCGAGGGTGAGGTCGATGGCGGCCTGGGCGGCGCCCACCGCCTCGGCCGAGATCACCATCCGCTCGTTCTGGAAGTTCTTCATGATCTCGTAGAACCCGCGGTGGAGCGTGCCCAGGAGATTGGTGTCGGGGACCCAGACCTCGTCGAGGACGAGCTCGGCCGTGTCCGAGGATCGCCACCCGTGCTTGTCGAGCTTCTGGGCGACCGAGAACCCTTCGCGATCCTTCTCCACGATGAACATCGACAGGCCGTACTTGTTGTCGAGGTCGGTGCGGGCCGCGATGAACACGAGGTTGCCGTACACGGCATTCGTGATGAACATCTTCGTGCCGTTGATGCGCCAGCCTTCGCCGTCTCGCCTGGCCGTCGTCCGCACGCCGGCGACGTCCGACCCGGCATCGGGCTCGGTGACGCCGATGGCGGTGATGGTCTCACCCGACAGGATGCCCTCCGAGAACCGCTCCATCTGCTCGTCGGTACCGACGTGCATGAGGTGGGGCGAGGCCATGTCGGTGTGGACGAGGACGGTCACGTCGAAGCCCCCCGACGTGGAAGCCAGGCCGAGCGACTCGGCGAGCACCGTGGATGCGATGGGGCCCATCCCGAGGCCACCGAACCTGGCGGGCCACCGCAGGCCGAACATCCCCATCTCCCCGGCCCGCCGGAGGACGTCGCGAGGCACCATCCCCTCGGTGTCCCACTGCGCGGCGTTGGGCGCGACCTCGTTCTCGCAGAAGGCGATGATCTGGTCGGAGATCGCCCGCAGGTCGTCGTCGATGTATGGGTTGTCTCCAAGACGTGCCATCACTCCTCCTCCGGTGCTTGCTGGGGTACGAATGTCACAAGGGTGGCCCTCTGCTCCACGGCGGTGCCCGGACCGACGAGGACCGCCTCGACGAAGCCGTGCCCGGCGGCGCTCAGGGTGTGCAGCATCTTCATGGCCTCCAGGGTCACGAGGGTCTGGCCTTCGTGGACCTCCGCCCCCGGCTCGACGTCGACCGACACGACGAGGCCGGGGAACGGGGCAACGAGGTCGCCGGTCCCCGATGCATCGTGGTCGGCCGCTCCCAGCCACCGCTCCTCGCGCGACACGAGCCGGAACGAATGGGACGTCCCCCCGAAGGAGACGGCCAACCTGCCCTTCTCCCCCGAGACGCGGAGGCGTTCGACGGTGCCGTCGTGGTCCACGACGAGTTCGCTGCCGACCCGGCGGGCGGTCACGGTCCTCCCGTCGACGTCGTACCGACCACCGAAGCCGCCCACCGACAAGGTATGCCGTCCGCCGGAACCCTCGAGGCAGACCGACCGCGGGGCGGGATGTTGTGTGAACCGAGTGGCGCCTGAGGCCGTCCACGGGCCACCGTCGACGGCTGCGTCGATCGAGGCAAGGTGGGCGAGCGCCGCCAACCGAGCGGCGGCGGCCTCGTCGGGTGGATCAGGGAGGGGCTCCTCGTCCAGGAACCTGGTCGTCACCGGGCCCTTCACCACCGCCGGGTGCCGGAGCAGCCATCCCAAGAAGGCCTGGTTCGTACGTAGGCCGACCACGTTGAGGTCGTCCAGGGCGGCGAGCAGCCTGCGGCGGGCGGTGTCCCGATCCCTGCCGTGGGCGATGACCTTGGCCACCATGGAGTCGTAGTGGGGCGTGACCTCGGAACCCCGGGCGATGCCCGAGTCCCATCGGACGCCCTCCGGGACATCGAGTTCGGCGACCGTCCCCGTCTGGGGCATGAACCCCTGCCACGGATCCTCGGCGTTGAGCCGTGCCTCCATCGCATGCCCGGACCATCCGATGTCCTCCTGGGTGATCGGGAGTGCCTTCCCGGACGCGGCGATGAGTTGGAGTTCCACGAGGTCGACCCCCGTCACCGACTCGGTGACCGGGTGCTCCACCTGGAGTCGGGTGTTCATCTCGAGGAAGTAGAACTCCCCCGTCTCTGCGTCCACGACGAACTCGACGGTGCCGGCGCTGTCGTACCCGATGGCCCGGGCCAGGGCCACCGCCGCATCGTGCAGGCCCTCGCGGGTCTCCAGGGGGAGCCACGGGGCGGGCGCCTCCTCGATGATCTTCTGATGGCGTCGCTGGATCGAGCACTCCCTCGTGCCCAAGTGGATGACCGTGCCCCTGCGGTCCCCGACCACCTGGACCTCGATGTGCCGCGGGCGGGTGATGAACCGCTCGACGATCATGGCGTCGTCGCCGAAGGCCCTCCGTCCCTCCTCCCGTGCCTCGTGGAGGCGAACCGCGAACTCCGCCTCCGTGGAGGCGATTCGGATGCCCTTGCCGCCCCCTCCGGCCGATGCCTTGATCATGACCGGATACCCGATCCGGCCGGCCGCAGCAGCCAGGTTGCGGTCGCTCTGGGACCCGGAGAACCCGGGAATGATCGGGACGCCGGCCTCGCGGGCCACCCGACGGGCGTTGATCTTCGAGCCCATCGCCTCGATCGCAGCCGGATGGGGCCCCACCCACGTGAGCCCGGCGTCGAGGACCGCGGCCGCAAACCCCGCGTTCTCGGCCAGGAAGCCGTACCCGGGATGGACGGCGGTCGCCCCACCGCGGGTGGCGGCGTCGAGAAGGGCGGGCACCGACAGGTAGGAGGCCGTGGCGTCGGCGGGCCCGATCCTGACCGCGGCGTCGCACATCCCGACGTGGAGGGCGTTGCGGTCCGCGTCCGAGTACACGGCGACCGTCTCGACGCCCACCCTGCGTGCTCCCCGGGCGATCCGCACCGCGATCTCACCGCGGTTGGCGATGAGAAGGCGCATCTGCATGGGTCGACGTTACCTAACAAGTGTTAGGTAGGCAAGGCCGGCCTCGTGATCAGCTCCGCCAGGTGGGCGGGCGCTTGTCGAGGAAGGCGGCGATTCCCTCCTGCCCCTCTTCCCGGTCCCACGCGTCGGCGAGATCGCGGGCGGTGTACCAGGCGTTGTCGTGGACGTCATGGGTGTCAACCCACTCGATGAGGCGCTTCGTGGCCCCGACCGCGTCCGGGCCGCACCGCAGCAGGCTTCGGATCTCCACCTCGATGGCGGCGTCGATGTCCTCGTGCACCTCTGTGATGAGGCCGAGTCGCTGGGCCATGGGAGCATCCATCAGGCGGGCGTTGAGGAACGTACGGCGAGCATTGGCCGCCCCCATGCGACGCACGACGTAGGGGCTGATGTTGGACGGGGCCAACCCCAGGCTCACCTCGGTGAGGGCGAACACCGCCGTGGGAACGGAGAACGCCATGTCGCAGACGGCGATCATGCCGACCCCGCCCCCGAACGCCTGTCCGTTGACCCTGGCGATCGTGAGGAGGGGCAGGGTGTCGAGCCGGCGCAGGAGGGCGGCGAGGTCGGCCGAGTTGGCGACTCGTTCGGACCGGGTCAGTTCCATCTGGTCCTTCATCCAGCCCAGGTCTCCCCCGGCACAGAAGGACTCCCCGGCCCCGGTGAGGATGAGTGCCCGGACGCCGTCCAGGTCGTCCATGACCTCGTGGAGGTCGGCCATGAACGCGGGGCTCATGACGTTGTGCTTGTCGGGCCGGTTGAAGGTGACCGTGCCGATTCCCCGGTCGTCGACGTCGAAGAGGGTTTGCTGGAGCGCCATCGTTCGAGCCTACGTCAAAACCTGAACACCCGAAAGCTGCCTTCCGGCTTGGGCTGCCGGGCGGCCAGCGCCAGTGCCAGGCCCAGGTGGTCCCGGGTGTCGACGGGATCGATGAGGCCATCGTCCCACAGCCGCGACGTGGCGTAGTACGGGTTCGACTGCGTCTCATACTGCTCCCGAACCTCGTCGCGGAGACGTTGGATGTCGGCATCGGTGGTGTCCTCCGCCTTGAGTCCTCCCCGCCGGATGTCCACGAGGACGGTCTGGGCCGTCTCTGCCGACATGGTGGCGATCCGGCTGTTGGGCCACGCGAACAGGAACCTCGGGTTGAACCCCCGTCCGCACATGCCGTAGTTCCCGGCGCCGTAGGAAGCGCCGATGAGCACCGTGTACCGGGGCACGATCGCGTTGGCCACGGCGTCGACCATCTTGGCGCCGTCCTTGGCGATCCCTCCTGCCTCGGCGTCCTTGCCCACCATGTAGCCGGTCGTGTTCTGGAGGAACACGAGGGGGATCGTGCGCTGGTTGCACATCTCGATGAAGTGGGTGGCCTTGAGGGCGGCCTCGGAGAAGATGATCCCGTTGTTGCCGATGATCCCCACCTGGTACCCCCAGATGCGGGCGAACCCGGTGACGATCGACTCCCCGTACCGGGGCTTGAACTCCCGGAACTCGGAACCGTCGACGATGCGGGCGATGATCTCCCGGACGTCGAAGGGGATACGGGTGTCGGCGTTCACGATGCCGTAGAGCTCGGCCGGGTCGTGGGCCGGGGGCCGCGGCTCGGCCCGGTCCATCCATCCCGTCGGGTCATCGATCCTCCGCTGGTTGAGGTTGCGCACGATCTCCCGCATCTGGGCGTAGGCCTCCGCCTCGTCGTAGGCGATGTAGTCGGCGACACCCGACTCCCGGGTGTGGACGTCGGCCCCTCCCAGGGTCTCGGGGTCGACAATCTCGTTGAGGGCCGCCTTCACGATCGGGGGACCACCCAGGAAGATGCGACCGATCCCTTTGACGATGACCACCTCGTCCGAGAGGGCAGGAACATAGGCGCCCCCGGCCGTACAACCCCCCAGGACGACCGACAGCTGGGGAAGACCGAGCGCCGACATCCGCGCCTGCCGATAGAACGTCCCACCGAAGTGGTCCTTGTCCGGGAAGACCTCGTCCTGCAGGGGAAGGTAGGCGCCGCCGGAGTCCACGAGGTAGATCGTGGGCAGGCCGTTCTCCTCGGCGATCGCCTGGGCCCGCACGTGCTTCTTGATCGAGGCCGGGGCCAGGCTGCCTCCCTTCACCGTGGCGTCGTTGGCGATGAACATGGCCGGCGTCCCGTGGACGATGCCGATCCCGGTGACGAGGCCCGCCCCCGGGTAGGTGTCGTCGTACTGGCCCCAGGCGGCCAGGGTCGAGAGTTCCATGAAGGCGGTGCCCTCGTCGACGACCATGTCGATGCGGTCCCGGACCATGATCTTGCCGCGCTCGAGGTGGCGGGCGATCGATTCCTCTCGTCCGGGGCCGCCGGAGGCGACCCACGCCATCCGCTCGCGCAAGGTGGCGATCTCCGCCTCGTACGCCGCGACGTTCTCGGTGTACCGCTCCGATCGAGAATCGATGGTGGTGGGCAGCGGTTTCAAGCCGAACCTCGCAGGAAGAGGCGAGCGACCATCTCGGCCACTTCCTCGAGGGTCGAGGCCCCACCGGGTCGGAACCAGTCGAGCGTCGTGTTCATGCTTCCCAACAGCAGGAGACGGGCGACGCGGACGTCGAGGTCGGGAGCCAGGCTCCCGGATGCCTGCGCCTCCCGCAGCAGTCCCGACCAGATCCGCTCGTAGGCGTCGCGGGCCGGGAGGCCGGCCTCCCGCAGATGGGCGGGGGTCTTGGGGAACACGCTCACGTGGGCCGCGGTGTAGGGGCCGTGTCGGAAGAGCGCTGCCAGGTGGGCGTGCACCGCCGCCTCGATACGCGCCGCGGACGAAGCGCCCGCCAGGGGGGCCAGGGCCTCTTCGACCGCGGCGGTGATACGCGAGATCCCCTCATCGAGGATCTCCGTGAGCATCTCGTCCTTCGACGAGAAGTGGTAGTAGATCGACCCGGCCTTCACCCCCGCGGCCGCCGCGATGTCACGCAGGGTCGTGTCGGCGTAGCCGCGCTCGAGGAAGAGCCGGGCTGCCGCGTCGCGGATCCCCTCCCGTCCCGGGAGGGCCCTCGGTGCTTCGGCGGTCGACATCGGCAAACCCTACCTAACGCCTGTTAGGTTCGCCATTCTGCCTCCAAGGAGAGATAGCCTCAGCGGCATGAAGACGGCACGCACGCTGTGGCGCACCCTTGAGGCCGTCCACGCCACGATCTACTTCTCCCCCCTGGCCATGGAGGCCTACGCCGGGGCCGGCATCGGCGAGGCCGGCTTCAGCTACTTCGCTCCGCGGGCGGCCGCCCTGGGCCCCGTCGATGGGCGGGTCGTGGCTGCCGCGTTCTACTTCTGGGAACCGTCGCTCGTGCAACGATTCATACCGGCCGCCTGGGGTCTCGCCTCGCCGGACGCGGTCGTGGGCACGCGGTGGGGCGTGGCCGGCGACGTCGTCCGCGGCAGGGCCGGGTCCGTCGTCGATGTCACCGAAGCCGCAACCGCCGCCGATCTCCTGGCCTCGGCCATGGCCGACGTGCCGGTGAACGGTCGCCCCCTGTACGCCGGGCATGCCGGCGTGCCCGTCCCCGCCGACCCGGTGGCCGCCGTCTGGCACTGGGCCACGCTCTACCGCGAGTACCGGGGGGACGGGCACATCGCCGCCCTCCAGACACTCGGGATCGGCCCGATCGAAGCGCTCCTTCTGAACGTCGCCAGCGGTTACTTCCCCGAGGACCGTCAA
>JBFKVA010000005.1:0-57710 GCA_041635475.1 Acidimicrobiia bacterium
CGTGGCCACCAGCGACGTGCGCGTCGTGCAGTTGTCGCGGTGGGACTTCCTCCCGTACCTCAAGACCAACCCGGACGTCGCCTTGGCGGTGATAGCCGAACTCGCCCAACGCCTCGAGGACGCCAACCGTCGAGGGTCAGGTAGCTAGCCACCACCGCACGCCCGGCCGGCCTGATGAACCGCGGATACCCCCGAGTGCCGGGGACCTCCCGCCAGTACGCTGAGAACTGTGAGCACACACATGAGCTGCCCGAACTGTGGCGGCGAAGTCGAGGCCGGCCGGAACTTCTGTGGCGACTGCGGGACCAAACTGGGCCAGGCTTGTCCTGCATGCGGCGCCGCTGCCGGCCCGGCGCAACGCTTCTGCTTCGACTGCGGCACGGCGCTCGGCAGGAGTCCGCCACCTGCCAACCAGCCGACGGCCGCTGTCGCGGAACCACACCAACTCGACACCGAACGACGCCTGGTATCGGTGCTCTTCCTCGACATCGCCAACTTCACCCCGTTCACGGAGTCCCGGGACGCCGAAGAGGTCCGCCAGTTCGTCACCCGCTACTTCGATAGCGCCAAGGAGATCATCGAGCGCTTCGGGGGAACGGTCGACAAATACATCGGGGATGCAGTCATGGCGCTGTGGGGCGCTTCCCGCGCGGAGGAGGACGACGCCGAACGCTCAGTTCGGGCGGGCCTCGAACTCGTCGACATGGTCGCCAAGCTCGGCACCGACCAAGGCAACGACACCATGGCTGCCCGCGCCGGAATCATGACCGGCGAGGCCTCGGTCGGCCCCGGCGGCAACGACACCGGGCTGGTCCTCGGCGACATCGTCAACACGGCCTCTCGCCTCCAATCCATCGGACAACCCGGGGACGTCCTGGTCGGCGAGACCACCATGCAGCTCACCAGCCGGGCCATCTCCTACTCGGAGGTCGGTGGCCAGACCCTCAAAGGCAAGGACGATATCGTCGTCGTCTACAGGGCCGAACGACTCATCGCCGAGCGGGGCGGAGTCGGGCGAGCAGACGCCATCGAAGCAGCCTTCATCGGGCGCGACCAGGAACTCCGCCTGCTCAAGGACCAACTCCACGCCGCGTCACGGGAGCAGCGGGCCAAGCTCGTCTCGATCGTCGGCCAGGCCGGGATCGGAAAATCCCGCCTCATCTGGGAGTTCCTGAAGTACATCGACGGCCTCGTCGAGGACATCTACTGGCACCACGGGCGGTCCCCCTCCTACAGCGACGGAATCGCCATGTGGGCGATCGCCGACATGGTCAGGTCCCGATGCCTCATCGCCGAGACGGAAGAGCCCGAGGTGGCCCGGGGACTTCTCCGGGACAAGCTCGCTGAGCTCCTGACCGAAGAGGAGCGAGCATGGGTCGAACCGCAGCTCTCGGTGCTGCTCGGGATCGATCCCGGCGCCGGTGAGCGCTCAGAACTGCACGCCGGAATCCGGCTCTTCTTTGAGCGGTTGGCCTCGAAGTCCACGGTCGTGCTCGTCTTCGAGGACCTGCATTGGGCCGACTCGGCCACCCTCAACTTCGTTGAGGAGTTCACCGAGTGGTCACGAGAGCATCCCATCCTCGTGGTGGCCCTCGCCCGCCCCGACCTCCTCGATCAGCGGCCGACCTGGGGATCGCTGCAACGGGGCGTGGTCTCCCTCCATCTGCCACAGCTGGCCGACACGGATATGCACAGCCTGGTCAGCAGCTTGGTGCCTGACCTCGACCTCGCCGCGAGGCAGAAGATCGTCGCCCCCTCCGGAGGGGTGCCGCTCTTCGCAATCGAGATGATCCGCATGCTCATGGCCGACGGGACCCTGGTTCCCAACGGCGATGGCACCTTCGGCCCCACCGCGGACATCACCGCGTTGGCGGTTCCCGACTCCATCAACGCGGTGATCGGCGCCCGCCTCGACCGACTGGACCGGAGCGATCGGCACTTGGTGCAGGACGCGGCGGTGCTCGGACAGACGTTCACCGTCATCGCGCTCTCCGCCCTCTCCGGCGTCGCCGAGGCCGAATTGGGCGAGCGCCTCGCGTCCCTTGCGAGGCGGGAGCTCTTCGAGCTCATCCGGGATCCCCGATCGCCCGAGCGCGGCCAGTACGGGTTCGTCCAGAGCGTCATTCGGGAGGTCGCGTGGGGGCGGATCACCAAGGAGGTCAGGCGGCAGAAGCACGTGGAGGTGGCCCGGTACCTCGAGTCCCTCGAAGCCGAGGACGTGGCCGGCGCCATCGCGTCGCACTACCTCGAGGCCATCGACCTGGGCGACACAGACCCGACCACGACATCAGCAGCGATGAGTGCCATTGCCCATGCCGTGACTCGAGCCAAGGAAGTCCACTCCTACGAGCAGATCGTCTCCCTGGCGAAGCGGGCCGAGGGGATCATCAGCGACCCGGCGGTGCTTGCCCCATTGTGGGCGGATGCCGCGGTGGCGGCGGGGGCGGGCTCCGACTCCGAGACTTCGGAGCTGTTTGCGCGGCAGCTCCTCGACGAGGCGATGGCCGCCGGGGACGACGCCCTCGTCGCCCGCGCGCTGGGTGTCTGGGGAGAACTCCTCAACGACTCGGCGCAGGCCACTCGGGCCGTTGAGCTTCTCCAGCCCCACTACGTTGAAACAAGCGACCCCCCGATCACAGAAGGGCACGCCCGCTTCTACGCAGCGCTGGCCCGGGCCCTCATGTTGACGGGAAGTGCCGACACGGTGAAGGTCGCCACCCAGGCGCTCATCGTCGCCGAGGAGCTCGACCTCGAGGAGGTGGCAGCCCAGGCGCTCATCACCCGGGGGACCGCCCTTGCCGATTCCCGCCGTCCCCGGGAAGGCCGCGGTCTCATCGCCCAAGGGGTGGCCATCGCCAAGGAGTACGGGCACACCTCCGCCTACCTCAGGGGGCTCGCCAACTCCGCCTATTCAGCCCGTAGCCTGCGCGAGGCGATACCGATCCTCCTCGAAGGCCTGGCCGAAGCCCGTCGCGTCGAGGAACGGCACAGCATCCGGTTCTTCTCGACCCAGGTCGCAGAAGTACATGCCTACCGCGGTGGGGTGGGCGAAATAGACGAGATGCTGGAGGACCCCGCAGTCAGCTCGGATGACTTCGCACGGAGCCAGCTCCTCGGCTCACGATCCCGAGCCTTGCTGAATCTCGGTGACCAACCCGCGGCGATCCAGTCCCTCGAGGACGCACGCGGCCTCGCGGCCGGCCAAGACGACCCTCAGACGCTTCTGTGGCTCGACATGGGACGAGTCTCTCACGCCGTCAGGGGAGGCGACATGGAAGCGGCCCGCACTGCCGCCCGGAGCCTCGCCACCGGATCGACCCTCCACGTCGGCAACGTGGCGGCGGTAGCGTGGCTGCCGTTCCTCCTGGCCGGGGACCCCGAGTTGGTGTCCGAGTACTTGGGATGGCACGCCCGGCTGGCCGCGCAATCCGCGTTGTCCGGGTACCGGATGATCGCCGAAGCCGTCGCCGCCCTCCTCGAAGGACGGACTGCGGCCGGTCTCCGACTCGCTGAGCTCGCAGTCAAGGAAGTCGCCGATGGCTGGGTGATCGACGACACCTGCTCCATGCTGGCGCTCATCGCATCCCGCCTCCCACCCGGAGCCGACCGGGACCGCTACGAAGCCAGGCTTGAGCAAGTCCTGGGGGAGACGCCGATGCCGGGCCTCGCCTCGTTCACGCAACGCATCCTCGGCGGCGAATTCTCTTTTGCCAGCTGATCCCCGGGGCGGAGGAGACCCCGTGACACGGCCAGACCTCGTGAGTACGCTCATCTCCGGAGGAGTGTGTGATCGCCTGTACCAATTGCAGCGCCGACGTCCCCGTCGGTCAGAAGTTCTGTGGAGAGTGCGGCGCACGGGTGAACGCGACATGTCCGAACTGTGGAGCCTCTGCACCCCCTCATCAGAAGTTCTGCGGTGAGTGCGGGACCGCGCTGAGCGAGGTCGCCGCGCGACCATCAGTGTCCGAGGCGACACCGGCAGCGGTGGCGGCCGGTCCCGAGCGCCGGCTGGTTTCGGTGCTGTTCCTTGATCTCGCCGGATTCACGCCCTTCACCGAGTCCCGCGACGCCGAGGACGTGCGGGAGTTCGTCACCCGCTACTTCGATCAGGCCAAGCAGATCATCGAACGCTTCGGGGGGGCCGTCGACAAGTACATCGGCGATGCCGTCATGGCGATCTGGGGTGCCGTCCGGGCCGAGGAGGACGACGCCGAACGCTCCGTGCGGGCCGGCCTCGAGCTCATCGACATGGTTGCCAAGCTCGGTGCCGAAGAGGGTTCCTCGAGCATGGCAGCCCGGGCCGGGATCATGACCGGGGAGGCATCGGTCGGACCGGGCGGCAACGACACCGGCCTCGTCCTCGGCGACATCGTCAACACCGCCTCCCGCCTGCAGTCGATCGGCGACCCCGGTGACGTCCTCGTCGGCCAGACGACCCGCGACCTGACCGTCCGCTCCATCCAGTACACGGAGGTGGGTGAGCGCTCCCTGAAGGGAAAGGACGACGCGGTCATCGTCTTTCGGGCGGAACGCATCCTCGCGGAGCGAGGTGGTGTCGGCCGGGCCGACGTCATCGAAGCCCCGTTCGTGGGTCGGGATGAGGAGCTCCGGCTCCTCAAGGACCAACTCCACGCCGCCAGCCGGGAGGGCCGAGCACGTCTCGTCTCGATCGTGGGCCAGGCCGGGATCGGCAAATCCCGCCTCGTGTGGGAGTTCGAGAAGTACATCGACGGCCTCGTCGAGTCCGTCTTCTGGCACCACGGTCGCGCTCCCTCGTACAGCGACGGGTTGGCGATGTGGTCCCTGGCCGAGATGGTCCGATCCAGGTGCAGGATCACCGAGACCGAGGACCCCGAGATCGCCCGTCAGCTGCTGGCGGAGACCCTCGCGCAGTACCTTCAGCCAAGCGAGCGGGAATGGGTCGATCCCCAGCTCATGGCCCTCCTCGGGTTGGCGCAGGCCGGTGGCGAACGGTCCGAGATGCACGCCGCCATCCGGTTGTTCTTCGAGCGTATCGCCGAGGTGGGCACCACCGTGCTGGTGTTCGAGGACCTCCATTGGGCCGACGCCGCCACCCTCGAGTTCGTCGAGGAACTCACCGAGTGGTCACGCGACTACCCCATCCTCGTCGTCGCCCTCGCCCGCCCCGACCTCCTGGACCGGCGACCGACGTGGGGGAGCCTGCAACGGGGCGTGGTCGCCCTCCACCTGCCCCCCTTGGCAGACACGGAGATGCATCGGCTGGTGACCAGCCTCATCCCGGCCTTGGACGACGACTCACGGGCGAACATCGTCGGGCCCGCCGGCGGCATCCCGCTCTTCGCCGTCGAGATGGTCCGCATGCTCCTCAACGAGGGTCGCTTGGAACCCGAGGCCGACGGCACGTTCTCACCCATCGGCGACATCACAAACCTGTCGGTGCCCGACTCAGTCCACGCCATTATCGGGGCCCGTCTCGATCGCCTCGACCCCGTCGACCGCCAACTCGTCCAGGACGCAGCAGTTCTTGGACAGACGTTCAGCATCACCGCCCTCACGGCATTGAGCCCCGATGGTCAGGAGGACGTCGAGAGCCGGCTGGCCTCCCTGGCCCGACGCGAACTCTTCGAGGTCATCCGCGATCCACGCTCCCCGGAGCGGGGCCAGTACGGGTTCGTTCAGAGCGTGATCCGCGAGGTCGCCCACGGCCGCATCAACCGGGACGTGCGGCGACAGAAGCACGTGGAGGTCGCCCGGTACTTCGAGACCCTGGGGGCGGAGGACACCGCCGGGGCGATTGCCTCGCACTACTTGGACGCCATCGAGTTGGTCGAGCCGGACGACGAACTGCTCCAGGCGGTGTCGGACGCGTTGGGCCGGGCAATCGATCGAGCGCGGAACGTGCACGCCTACGAGCAGATCGTCTCGCTGGCCGAACGGGCCGAACGGTCGATCAACGATCCCGTACACCTCGTTCCCATGTGGGTGGCAGCAGCCGAGGCATCGTCGGCGCTCAGTGACGTGGCAAAGGGAGAGAGATTCGCCACGCGTCTCATCGACCATTTCACGACCACCGGCGACACCGCCGGGCACGCGTTCGCGCTGGCAATACTCGGCGAGGTTCTCAACGGCAACCAACTGGCCACGCGGGTCCCGGATCTCCTCGAACCCCACCTCGATCCGAAGGCCGACCTCCCCGAGACCGAGGGACACGCCCGCCTCGCCGCATCCCTGGCCCGCGCCTACCTCCTCACGGGCAGGGAGCGAGCCGAGGATCTGGCTTCCCAGGCGCTGGTGATGGCAGAGCGCCTCGAACTCGACGAGGTGGCAGCCGATGCCATGATCACCAAGGGCACCGAGCTCGTCGATGCGCGCCGACCCCGCGAAGGCCGGGGCCTGATCGCCAGTGCGGTGCAAATCGCCGAGGCACGCGGCCTCACCCACGTCCTCCTCCGGGGCCTCGCCAACTCCGCCTACACGGCTCCGACCTACCAGGAGGCAATCGAGTACGGGGACCGCGGCCTGGCCGAAGCCCGACGGGTGGGCGACAAACGGCACATCCACTTCTTCGCGTACCAGCGCGCGAGCTTCCTGCCCAACCGCGGACGCCTCGGCGAACTCGAGGAACTCGCAGCCGATCCGATCATCGCGCTGGGCGACGCGAGCGTTCGGGCTCAGATCCAAGCCGCACTCGCCTACGGCTACCTGACGGTTGGCAACGCCGACGCGGCCGACGAGGCGTGGGAGAGAGCCACCGACCTCATCGGGCAGACCGACGACTTCCAGACGCTCGGATCGTACGACGCCATCAAGATCCTCCGCGAGATGTACCAGGGGAGCCTCGACAGTGCGCAGGCGTCCACCGAGGACCTCGTCGAGACCTACCACGGGCGCCACTGGCTCACCGTCACGACCACCACGGGTCCGTGGTTGATAGGGGGAGACCCGGCGCTCATTGACCGCTACAACGACCTCACCCGCCTTCTCCCGGCCGTCACCGCGCTCTCATCGTTCCGGAGCCTCGGGCACGCCGCCGCCGGCATCATCGGCGACGGCGCCTCGTCCACGCCCCTCGGAATCGAAGCCGTCAACGGCCTGACCGAAGGTGAGTCCTTCGAAACGGCGGCAGTGGCGGCCGCCATTGTGGCCAGCCTCCTCCAGCCTGGCGTCAAGGACCGCGCCACCCTCGAGTCGACGGCCCGGCAGCTGTGCAACGAGTACGGCTTCCACGGCACTGCCGCGCTCGTCGAGCGCATCCTCTCCGGCGAGTTCCAGGCGACATGACGCCCCCCGCTCCCCCGCTTCCGATCTCTCCCTTGACCCGAGAGGCACGCTGATCATCGTGGCTCACGTCACCTGTCCGTCGTGTGGCAGTTCGGTCGAGGCCGGCAAGAACTTCTGTGCCGACTGTGGTGCCCGCATGGGGGTGTCGTGCGGATCGTGCGGAGCCGCGGCCATGTCCGACCAGCGCTTCTGCAGCGACTGTGGGCATCCGCTGCAGGCGACCGCACGGACTGTGGATGCCCCAGCCGCCCCCACCGCCCCGGCGACGGCCGAACGGCGCCTCGTGTCGGTCCTCTTTCTCGACATCGCCGGCTTCACCCCGTTCACCGAATCCCGGGACGCCGAGGACGTGCGGGCCTTCATCACGCGCTACTTCGACCTTGCCAAACAGGTGATCGAACGCTTCGGGGGCACGGTCGACAAGTACATCGGCGACGCCGTCATGGCGATCTGGGGGGCCACCCGCGCCGAGGAGGACGACGCGGAACGGGCGGTGCGAGCCGGGCTCGAACTCATCGACATGGTTGCCAAACTCGGCGCCGACGAGGGCATCGACACCATGGCAGCCAGGGCCGGGATCATGACCGGCGAGGCCTCGGTGGGGCCCGGGGCCAACGACCTCGGTCTCGTCCTCGGTGACATCGTCAACACCGCCTCCCGCCTGCAGTCCATCGGCAGCCCGGGCCAGGTGCTGGTGGGCCAGGCCACGCGCGACCTCACCGATCGGGCGATCCTCTACATCCCCGTGGGCGAGCAGTCGCTCAAAGGAAAGGAAGAGGCGGTCCCGGTCCACCGGGCCGAACGCATCCTCGCCGAGCGAGGCGGCGCCGGCCGGGCCGACATCATCGAGGCCCCGTTCGTCGGCCGTGACGAGGAGCTCCGCCTCCTGAAGGACCAGCTCCACGCCACCACCCGCGAACGGCGCTCGCGCATGGTCTCGATCATCGGCCAAGCCGGGATCGGCAAGTCCCGGCTCGTGTGGGAGTTCGAGAAGTACATCGACGGCCTCGTGGAGAACGTCTACTGGCACCACGGGCGCGCTCCCAGCTACAGCGATGGGCTGGCCATGTGGTCGTTGGCCGAGATGGTGCGGGGACGCTGCAAGATCACGGAGACCGAGGACCCTGCCACCGCCCGGACGCTCCTCGACGCGACGCTCTCCGAGTTCGTCGAGCCCGAGCAGCAGGCCTGGGTCCGACCGCAACTGTCGGCGCTTCTCGGCCTCTCCGAAGGAAGCGGGGAGCGTTCGGAGATGCTCGCCGCGATCCGTCTCTTCTTCGAGGGCATCTCACGGCGAGACACCACGGTCCTTGTCTTCGAGGACCTCCATTGGGCCGACGCCACCACCCTTGACTTCGTGGAGGAACTCTCAGAGTGGTCCCGGGACTTCCCGATCTTCGTCGTGGCCCTGGCCCGCCCCGACCTGCTCGACACGCGGTCGGAGTGGGGGTCCCTCCAGCGAGGGGGCGTCACCACCCACCTCCCTCCGCTCGCAGACGCCGACATGCACACACTCGTCGGCAGCCTCATACCCGCCCTGGATGAGACGACGCGGGCCGCCATCGTCCGCCCCGCCGGTGGCGTCCCGCTCTTCGCCATCGAGATGGTCCGCATGCTCCTCAACGATGGGACGCTCGTACAGAAGGAGGACGGAACGTTCCAGGCGACGTCCGACATCTCGAACCTGGCCGTCCCCGACACGGTCCATGCGGTGATCGGCGCCCGCCTCGACCGCCTCGACACCGACGACCGGGGCCTTGTCCAGGATGCGTCCATCCTCGGGCAGACCTTCACCGTGGAAGCACTGTCGGCCATCTCCAACCTGGACGAGGACGCGCTCCGAGGGCGGTTGACCGCGCTCGTGCGCCGGGAGATGTTCGAACTCATCAGGGACCCTCTCTCTCCCGAGCGGGGCCAGTACGGCTTCGTCCAGAGCCTCATTCGAGAGGTCGCCCGCAGTCGAATCGCCCGGGACGTCCGGAGAACGAAGCACCTGGATGTGGGCCGCTACCTGGCGAGCCTCGCCGCCGAGGATCTGTCGGGTGCCATCGCCTCCCACTTCCTCGACGCGGTGGAGCTGGGGGCCAACGATCCGGTCACCATCGAGGAGACGGCGACGGCGGTGGGTGCCGCGGTTCGACGCGCCCAGAAGGTCCACTCGTACGAGCAGGTGGTTTCCCTGGCGGGACGAGCCGAGGATGCCGGGCTGGGAGACGACGCCCTGGCCCCCCTGTGGGTCGAGGCCACCGAGGCCGCCATGGCCCACGGCGAGTCCGACCTCGCGGTCAGCTTCGTGTCGCGCCTCCACGACCACCACGCCGCCTCCGGCGACGAAGCCGGCACCGCCCTCGCCCTCGGCCTGTGGGGAGAGGTACTCACGACAGCCGGTCAGGCGAGGCAGGCCATCGCGCTCCTTCGCCCGCATCTCGCGGGCGGTGACGACGTCCCCCGCACGGAGGGGCACGCCCGCCTGGCGGCAGCGTTGGCCAGGGCGCTCATGCTGCAGGGGGATGAAGGCATCGAGGAGGCGTCCGGGCAGGCATTGGTCGTGGCCGAGGCGCTGAACCTCGAAGAGGTGGCGGCCCAGGTCCTCATCACCAAGGGCACCTACCTTGCCGCATCCAACCGCCCCCGCGAAGGGCGGGCACTCCTCGCCAAGGGTGTCGAGATCGCCAAGGCGAACTCGCTGACCGGCACGTACCTGCGGGGCCTCGGCAACTCTGCCCACGTCGCCACCAGCGCAGCAGAGGCCCACCAGCTCCACGTCGAGGCGTTGGTGGAGGCGCGACGGGTCGGGGAGGTCAACCACTTCGTCTTCTGCGCGGCCGAGATCGGGAGGCAGCTGGCGGCATCGGGCAGTCTGGACGACCTCCAAGCCATGATGGCGGATCCGCTCGCGACCAGGGCCGCGGCATGGGGGGAAGCATGGTTCTCCCACAACCTCGTCCGGTGTCACCTCAACCTGGGCGACCCCACGGAGGCAACGGCGGCTCAACGACGTGCCGAGCAATGGCGCGGGTCGCTCGACGCCCAGGGAGAACTGCTCCTTCTCATGTCCGATATCCGGATCCGGAGCTACGAAGGGGACATGTCCGCCGCTCGCGACCTGAGCCGTTCGATCGAACCCAACGCCCTGACGCGGTTCGAGCTCGTCGCCCACGCCTTCGTACCCATGCTCGTGTCAGGGAGCACCGACCTGACCGAGGAGTTCCGCGGATGGACGACGGAGATGCCCGAGCGCTCCTGGGCGGGCCAGTTCGTGACCGGTGCCCAAGCAGTGAGCGCGGCGCTCGTAGGAGACCGGGAACGCGCCGTCCGCCTGGCCCAGGAGGCAGCGGCCGACTGCCTCGAAGCCGCCCTCGTCGATGACGGTTGTCTCATCATCGGCACCGTGGCCTCCCATTTGCCTCCCGGCGGGCAGCGCGACGAGCTGACGTCCCTCCTAGGGTCCACCCTGGCCGCCACCCCGCTGGCCGGCGTCGAGGAGATCACCGCACGGATCCTCTCCGGGGAGTTCCGGGCCGGATGACACGGTTCGTGTTCCTCGCCGACCCGCAGCTGGGGTGCCGCGCCACCTTCAGCGGCCTCACCGACGCCGCCGTCGCCGCCCTCCGTCAGCGTGACATCCACGTCCAGGCCTTTCCCCCCACCGACGGGCACGAGTGGGAGGTCCTCCAACTCAAGAAGGCAGTGGCCGCGGTGAACGCCGCCGAGCCCGACTTCGTGGTGGTCGGCGGCGACATGATCGACGACGCCCGCAGCACGCCCCAGCACACGTCACTCCTCACGGCGCTCGACGCCCTCCACCCGGCGGTGCCGATCCGCTGGGTCGCAGGCAACCACGACTGCGCCTTCGACGGGGAGCAGCCGACGCGCCAGAGCCTCGCCCACTACGCCGAGCTCTTCGGAGCCGACACCTACGCATTCCACGTCGACGGCGCCTCGTTCGTCGTCCTCAACACGTCGGTGTTCCACCGCCCGGAACGGGTCCCCGAGCAGTACGCCGCCCAGCTGGAGTTCCTCCAGGCCGAGCTGGAGATGTCCGCCCAGCGTCCGGGGCCGACGATCCTCCTCGGACATCACCCGCTGTTCCTCGAACACCGGGCTGAACCCGACAGCTACTGGAACGTCCCGCTCCGGACCCGGCAGGTCATCCTCGACGCCATCGATACCTTCGGTGTCTCTGCCATGTTCGCCGGGCACTACCACCGCAACAACGTGAGCCACGCCGGGCCGTTCCAAATGGTGGCATCGGGCCCCGTGGGCTTCCCGCTTGGCGACGACCCGTCGGGAGTCCGCGTGGTCGACGTGACCGGACAACGCATCACCCATCACTACGTCACCATCGACTGAAGGACCCACCATGAACCCAACCATCCTGGCCGTGGACGACGACCCTCAAGTGCTCGCGGCAGTCTCCAGGGACCTGAGAAGCCGATACGGCGAGCAGTACCGGGTCGTGCGGGCCGGCTCGGGCGCCGAGGCGCTGGAGGCCGTCGCCGGCGTACAGGGAAGGGGTGGAGCCATTGCCGCGTTCGTCGCCGACCAGCGCATGCCCGGCATGACGGGTACCGAGTTCCTCGGCGCCGCCCGGCAGGTGTTCCCGACCGCCAAACGCGTCCTCCTCACCGCGTACGCCGACACCGAGGCCGCCATCTCGGCGATCAACGATGTCGGGCTCGACCACTACCTCATGAAGCCGTGGGATCCACCAGAACAAAGCCTGTACCCGGTGCTCGACGACCTCCTCGACGACTGGCGGGCGAACCAACCCGCCACCTTCGACGGCATCAGGGTGGCCGGCCTTCGCTGGTCGTCGGACGCGCATGCCGTCAAGGACTTCCTCGCCCGCAACCAGATCCCGTACCTCTTCCTCGACGTCGAACGGGACGCCGACGCCGAGGCCACGGCCCGGGCGGCCGGCGACGGGAAGCTACCGGTGGTCTTTCTCCCTGACGGCTCGACGCTCGTCGACCCGGACACGCGGGCCCTCGCCAACGCGGTGGGGCTCCAGACCGAAGCCACCAACCCCTTCTACGACCTGGTCATCCTCGGCGCCGGCCCCGCCGGTTTGGGAGCCGGCGTGTACGGTGGGTCGGAAGGGCTGCGCACGCTCGTCATCGAGAAGGAGGCGGTGGGCGGCCAGGCCGGCACCAGCTCCCGGATCGAGAACTACCTCGGCTTCCCCCAGGGGATCTCCGGCGGCGACCTGGCCCGCCGGGCCTACGCCCAGGCCCGAAAGTTCGGTACCGAGGTCCTCACCGCCGTCGGCGCCACCGGCATCCGGGTGGAGGGCAACACGAAGATCGTCGCCCTCGACAACGGCACCGAGGTCTCCTGCCACGCCGTGGTCATCGCCACGGGCATGACCATCCGCCGCCTCAAGGCAGACGGCGTCGACGATCTCCTGAACGCCGGCGTGTACTACGGGGCGGCCCCCTCCGAGGCAGCTGCCTACGACGGGGAGCACGTCTACGTGGTTGGCGGCGCCAACTCCGCCGGGCAGGCGGCCATGATGCTGAGCCGGTTCGCCGGGCGGGTCACGATGCTCATTCGAGGTGACAACCTCGAGTCCCGGATGTCGCAGTACCTCGTCGACCAGATCGAGGAGAACCCGAAGATCGACGTCCGCTTCCACAGCCAGGTGGCCAAGGCCAACGGTGAGGGGCGCCTGACCAGCCTCACCCTCAGGGATGTCCGGGACGACTCCACCGAAGAGGTGGAGGCAAACGGCCTGTTCATCTTCATCGGAGCGGTTCCCCACACCGCATTTGCCGAAGGGGCGGTCGCTATGAACAAACACGGGTTTGTGCTCACCGGCGACCTCGTCGACCGGACGACCTGGCCCCTGGAACGCGATCCGTTCCTTCTCGAGACGAGCACGCCGGGCATCTTCGCCGCCGGGGACGTGCGGGCCGGGGTCGTGCGCAGGGTGGCGTCGGCGGTGGGCCAGGGCGCCGTGTGTGTGAGCTTCGTCCACCAGTACCTGGAGACCGTGTGAGCCAACGCCTTCGCGCCATCCCGCTCTTCGCCGATCTCCCCGACGAGGAGGTCCAGCTCCTGAGCGCGGCGGCCACCGAGGTGCCCCTGGGCGAGGGGGAGGTGCTCTTCGAAGAGGGCGCCTTCGGGGACAGCGCGTACGTCATCCTCGAGGGCGAGATCGAGATCATCACCCAGGCCAAGGGCCGCGAGGTCCTGTTGGCGGTGCGGCGCCAGGACGAGGTGATCGGCGAGATGGCACTCCTCCGAGCCGAGCCCCGGTCGGCAACCGCCCGGGCCCGGGTCCCGGCCCTCCTCCTGCGCATACCGAAGAAGGAACTCGACACCCTCCTCGACACCAGCGCCCAGGCCACGAAAGCCCTCTTTCGGGTCCTCCTCGAACGATGGCAGTCCACCGAGAGCCGACTTCGCCAGAGCGAGCGCATGGCCCAGCTGGGCACCCTGACCGCCGGACTCGCCCACGAGTTGAACAACCCCGCCGCCGCCGTGGAACGGAGCGCCGGACGTATCCGGGAGTTCGTCGACCGCTTCGCCCAGGACCTCGTCGCCATGGCCACCGCGGGCATTCCCCACGGGACCGTCGCCGACCTGGTCGAACTGTTCGATCAACCCTTCGAGCGGTCCTCGCTGGACGCCCTCGCCCGCAGCGACCTCGAGCTGGACGTGGAGGACTGGCTCACCGACCATGGGGTTCCCACGCCGTGGGACCTCGCCCCCGACCTCGTGGAAGCAGGGGTCGATGCCGACCGGCTGGCCGCACTCTCCGACCGTTTCGGGGAGCACGCCCCCACCGTCCTGCCCGTGTTCGCACTCCAGCGACGAGGCGCGGGCCTCATCCACGAGGTCGAAGTGGGCGCGTCGCGCCTGTCTGCGATCGTCAAAGCGCTCAAGGGCTACGCCTACCTCGACCAGGCGCCGATCCAGGAGATCACGATCACCGACGGCATCGAGGACACCCTGCTCATCCTCGCCCCCAAGCTCCGCGACGTCGAGATCGTGCGCCGGTACGGCGACATCGGCACCATCGAGGCGTACGGGAGCGAACTGAACCAGGTGTGGACGAACCTCCTCGACAACGCGGCCGACGCCGTCCACATGACCGACGGTCCCCATCGCATCACCATCCGGACCCATGCCGAGGACGGGTGGGCCATCGTCGAGATCGAGGACAACGGACCCGGGATTCCACCCGACATCCAGCATCGGGTGTTCGACTCCTTCTTCACCACCAAGGAACCGGGCAAGGGCACCGGCCTGGGCCTCGACATCAGCTACGCCATCATCGCCGACAAGCACGGTGGCGACCTTTCATTCGATTCCGAACCCGGCCGGACGACCTTCCGGGTCAGGCTCCCGTGCAACACCCCCGTCGATGACAAGGAGATGCCAACCGTGGCTGCGTGTGAACACCTCGAGAACGTGAACTGGGATCCACTGGCGCCCGCGCCGGGGTGCGCGGCGTGCCTGGAAACAGGCGACACGTGGGTCCACCTCCGCCGGTGCCTCACATGCGATGTGACGCTGTGCTGCAACGACTCCCCCAACCAGCACGCCCAGGCCCACGCCGGCGAGTCGGGCCATCCCACCATCCGGTCGGCCGAACCAAACGAGGACTGGGCGTGGTGCTACCTGCACGACACGGGGATCCGTCGCCGGTAGGGCGGGACAACAATCGCTGGCGTCCCGCGCGAACCCAGGGGTACGCTGGCCGACGGGAAGGAACCACATGACATGTGCCGTCTGTAGCGCGACGAACCCCCAGGGCGCCGCGTTCTGTATGAAGTGCGGTTCGAAGCTCGAGGCAACCTGTGGCAACTGCTCGAACCCGCTCCCGGATGGGGCGGTGTTCTGTCCGGCGTGTGGACACGACAACTCCGGGCCGGCGGCGGCCACGACGACCGAGGACCGACTGCGGCGCTACATCCCGGAGGCACTTCTCAAGAAACTGGAAGCCGCCCAGCGATCCGGAGGCGGGATCCAGGGCGAGCGACGAACCGTCACCATGCTGTTCTGCGATGTCCAGGGCTCCTCGTCAGCCGCCGAGCATCTCGACCCGGAGGACTGGGCGGACATCATGAACGGTGCCTTCCAGCACCTCATCACCCCCGTCTACACCTACGAGGGAACCCTTGCCCGCCTCATGGGAGACGCCATCCTGGCGTTCTTCGGCGCTCCGATCGGGCACGAGGACGACCCCGAACGGGCGATCCGGGCCGGCCTCGAGATCATCGAGGCAATCAAGCCCTACGTCGCCGAGGTCCAGGCGAGCCACGGCGTCGAGTTCAGTGTCCGGGTCGGCATCAACACCGGCTTGGTGGTCGTGGGTGCCGTCGGCTCCGACCTCCGGGTCGAGTACACCGCCATGGGCGACGCCGTCAACGTCGCCGCCAGGATGGAACAGACGGCCGTGCCGGGCACCGTCCAGGTTTCCGACACGACCAAGTCACTCGTCGACCGGCTGTTCGACTTCACCGACCTCGGCCCCATCGAGGTCAAGGGTCGCTCTGCGGCCGTCCGTTCCTGGCGGGTGGATGGCGCGCGCGAACGCCCGGTGACGACCCGCGGAATCGAAGGACTACAGGCACCCCTCATCGGCAGGGATGACGAACTGGCTGCCCTCCGAGGTGCGCTCGACACCGTGCGCGCCGGAGGCGGCGCCGTCGTCTCCCTCATGGGGGAGGCGGGGCTGGGCAAGTCCCGGCTCATGGCCGAGTTCAGGACAGAAGCGGGCGACATCCCATGGCACGAGGGACGCTCGCTTTCGTATGAGACGAGTTCTGCCTACGCACCGGTACGAGGCATCGTGCGGTCCATGGTCGGCATCGGGTCCGAGGCTTCCCCGACCGAGATCTGGCCCGCCGTCCGGGACGCCACCGCCGATCACGCACCCGCCCGCGGCGCTGACCTGGCGCCATTCCTCACGTCGATGCTCGGGGGCGCCGTCCCCGACGAACACGCCCACCGACTCGCCTACCTCGACCCCAGCGCCCATCAGGAGGGGATCTTCTCGGCGGTCGTGGAGTTCGTGTCGGCAGCGGCTGCGAAGGAGCCACTCGTCGTGGTCTTCGAGGACCTCCACTGGGCGGACTCGGCCTCCCTCACGGTCGCCACTCGGCTCCTGGCAGCGGCCGAGCATGCCCGAGTGCTCCTCATCCTCGTCTACCGGCCACGGCGCGACGAGGGGTCGTGGACGGTCCGGGAGCACGCCGAGCGCGACCACCCCCACCTCCACATCTCGATCGAACTGGCGGCGCTCCCCGATGATGACGCTCGCCGGCTCATCTCCGAACTCCTCGCCATCGACGGGCTCCCGGAGCACGTACGGGCCCTTGTCCTCGAACGGTCGGACGGCAACCCCTACTTCCTCGAAGAAGTCGTCCGCTCGATGATCGACGCCGGGGTCGTCGGCCGGGTCGACGACAGGTGGGTGGCGATCGGCGATGTCTCGACCGTTGCCATCCCCGACACGCTCGCCGCCCTCATCACGACCCGCCTCGACGCCCTCGACGAGGCATCGCGAGTGGCCGCCCAGGCGGGCAGCGTGCTCGGGCGCGAGTTTCGGTACGAGGAGCTGGCAGCCCTCACCTCGGACATCGCCGACCTCGATCGGGCCATGGTCGACCTGCAGCGTCGCGATCTCGTTCGCGAGGTCTCGCGAGCCCCCCGCCGCGTCTACCGCTTCAAACACGCGCTCGTCCAGGAGACCGCCTACGCCGGCATGCTCCGCAAGCAACGGTTGCAGCTCCACGCCGTCGCCGCCGACACCCTGAGCCGGTCCCAGCCCGACCGGGTCGAGGACATAGCGGATCACTACCTGGCCGCCCGCCGTGACGACGAGGCGATCCCGTTCCTGGTGGCGGCCGGGGAGCGGGCCCTCAAGGCGTTCCTGCTGCCCGAGGCCCACCGGCGCTTCGATCTCGCCCTCGAGCTGCTGGACGACGAAGGTGACGCCGGACTCCTGCGCCGGGCCCTGGAAGGATCCAGCAAGGCGTTCGAGGCCGTGTTCGACATCGAGAACGCCGTGGCCGGCTACCAGCGTTTGATCGACACCGGCATCCGTCTCGATGACCCGGGCATGAGGATCTCGGGCACGAACAAGCTGGCGTTCCTCAAGGGGATCTTCCTCGGTCAGCGGGAAGACGCCCTGGCGGACCTGGCCGGTGCCGAACAGCTTGCCACCGACGAGACCGACGGCGAGGGCCTCGTCGAGGCCTGTATCGCCCAGTGCTACCTGCGCACCGGCAACGCCGAGTTCGAAGAAGTGGAGCACTACATGAAGAAGGTGGCCCAACTCGGCCAGGACCTGGGCCTCACCGAACCGACCCTCTTCGGCATGGCCCACTTCGCCAACGCCCTCACCTACATGACCCGGTTCGACGAAGCCCTCGAGCAAGCCGAGAAGACCTTGGCCAAGGCCGAAGAGCACGGCCAGCTCAAGTACCAGGCTGAGATGCTCTCGTTCACCATCCCCACCTGCCACCTCCGCAACGGTGACATCGAGTCGGCGATGGTGGCACTCGAGCGGGGAATGGCCATCGCCCTCCAGATCGGGGACCGGGTGTCCGAGGCCCTGGCCGCCATCACCCAAGGCCGAATCGCCATGAACCAGGGCGCCTTCGACGAGGCTCTGGCCTCCTACCGGCGAGCGACGGACGCTGGGGCTGCCACCGGCATCCCCTACATGGTTGCCGTCGGCATGTGCACGACCGGAAGCTGTTATCGGCGCATCGGCGGGCCGTACCTCGAGAAGGCCCTCGGGCTGCATGCCGAGACGATCGCGATGATGGAACAGCCGACCGGAACGACGTACGGAGCTTGGATGTGGACCGAGATCGGCCACTGTTCTCTCCACGCCGGCCACCTGGACGAGGCCGAGTCGCTCTTCCGCAAGGCCATCGACGTCCACACCGCGCCCATGTGGCTGATGCGACCTTCGGCCCTGGCTGGCCTCATCGAGTTGGCGCTGCGGGCCGACGACACGGACGAGGCCGAGCGTCTCTTCGAAGAGATGAAGGCGTATGTGCAGGAACGGAAGATGGCCGACTTCACCATCGACATCGAGGTCCTCGGGGCCCGACTGGCAGCCCGCAGGGGCGACTTCGATGCGGCGCTCCGGTCCCTCACCCGTACCGAGGCCATCACCCGCAACGCCGGCCTCCTGCGTCTCCTCTTCGACGTCCACGTCCTTCAGCGGGACGTGCACGACCAGCGGGGTGACGAACCGGCCCGGGCCGAGGCATCCGCGGCCGCCCGCAACGTCGGGCTCAGGATTGCCGAGGGCATCCGGGGCGAGGAGATCAGGCGGGCGTTCGAGGAGGAGGTCGAGGCCGCCCTCGCCCGTTGAGTCCTCCAGGGTCGGCCCCCACCCCCGGCGAGTGGCAGTGCAAGAATGGGTTGCCCCGTGAGAGGATGCACCGCGATAATCGCCAGGCATCCCCCCGGCCGTAGTGGACCAGAGGAGTAGGAATGGCACGCATGGTGCGCGCAGCGTTGTTGCAGACCGCTTGGACCGGCGACAAGGAGTCCATGATCGACCTCCACAAGCAGCGGGCGCGCGATGCAGCCGCCCAGGGTGCACAGGTCATGTGCTTCCAGGAGCTCTTCTACGGCCCCTACTTCTGCCAGGTGCAGGAGGCCGAGTACTACGGCTACGCCGAGCCCATCCCGGACGGACCCACGACGAAGCGGTTCCAGTCCCTGGCCGAGGAACTCGGCATGGTCCTCGTGCTCCCCATGTACGAGGAGGAACAGCCCGGCATCCTCTACAACACCGCCGCCGTCATAGATGCCGACGGCTCCTACGTGGGCAAGTACCGCAAGCTCCACATCCCCCAGGTCAAGGGGTTCTGGGAGAAGTTCTACTTCCGCCCCGGCAACCTCGGGTACCCCGTCTTCGACACCGCCGTGGGCAGGGTCGCGGTCAACATCTGCTACGACCGTCACTTCCCCGAGGGATGGCGCGCCTTCGGCCTCGCCGGGGCCGAGATCGTGTTCAACCCCTCGGCCACGAGCCGCGGGCTCTCGTCCTACCTTTGGAAGCTCGAACAGACCGCCTCGGCCGTGGCCAACATGTACTTCGTGGGGGCCATCAACCGGGTCGGCGTCGAGCCTTTGGGCGACAACGACTTCTACGGAACGTCCTACTTCGCCGATCCCCGCGGCCAGATCGTCGGGGACACGGCCTCGGACCGGGACGAGGAACTCGTGGTCCGAGACCTCGACCTCGACCAGATCGCCGAGGTCAGGGCCCAGTGGGCCTTCTACCGCGATCGCCGGCCTGAGATGTACGGATCCCTGACCGAGGCCTGACATGACCACCAACGCCGAACTCCACGGCCGCTACGTGGCGGCCCTTCCTTCCTTCGTTCATCCGATGTACCGAGAACCGGTCTCGATCGAGCGGGGCGAGGGCGGGTACGTGTGGGACGTCGAGGGGAACCGGTACCTCGACTTCTTCGGAGGCGTCCTCACGACCATGGTCGGCCACAGCGTCCCGGAGATCGTGGCCGCCGTCCAGGAGCAGGCCGCCAAGGTCATGCACACCTCCACGCTCTACCTGTCGGAACCAATGATCGAGCTGGCCGAGGAGATCGCCGCGATCTCCGGGATCCCGGACGCCCGGGTGTTCTTCACCACCTCGGGCACCGAAGCCAACGACACCGCCATCCTGCTGGCGACGTCGTTCCGCAGGTCCAACCAGGTCCTGGCCATGCGCAACAGCTACCACGGCCGGTCGTTCACCGCCCAGGCCATCACCGGGCAACGGTCCTGGTCCTCGACGAGCGTCTCGGGCCTCTCGGTGAACTTCGTCCACGGCGGATACCGGCTTCGGAGCCCGTTTCGATCGCTGCCCGACGACGCGTACATCGACGCCGTCACCGACGACCTCACCCAGGTCATCGACATGATGACGGCCGGTGATGTCGCCTGCCTCATCGCCGAGCCGATCCAGGGAGTCGGTGGGTTCGCCACGCCCCCCGACGGCATGTTCGGGGCGATCCACAAGGTGTTGCGCGACCACGGCATCCTGTTCATCTCCGACGAGGTACAGACCGGTTGGGGCAGGACTGGTGACCACTTCTGGGGCTACCAGGCCCACGACATCGTCCCCGACATCATCACCTTCGCCAAAGGGGTCGGCAACGGCATCACGCTGGCGGGCGTCGTGGCCAGGGCCGAGATCATGGACACGATCACGTCGCTCTCCTTCTCCACGTTCGGGGGCAACCCCCTCTCGGCGGCCGGCGGCCTCGCCACCCTCCGCTACGTGATCCGCAACGACCTCCAGGGCAACGCCCGGGTGATGGGCCGACGCATCGTCGAACGCCTCGGCCCCGTCGTCGACGCCACACCGTGGATCGCCGAGCTGAGAGGACGGGGCCTCATGCAGGCCATCGAGATGGTCCACCCGGACTCGCTCCAGCCAGACGCCGCCCGCGCCGGTGAGGTCCTCGAGAACGCCAAGGACCGTGGGCTCCTCCTGGGCAAGGGTGGCCTGTACGGCAACACGATCCGCATCGCGCCCATGCTCAACGTCTCCGAAGCCGAACTCGATGAGGGCATCGGCATCCTCATCGAAGCCATCCACGCCAGCAACTGAAGGGAACCTCATGACGATCCTCATCACCGGCGGAACCGTCGTCAGCGCCACCGGCGCCGGCGAGGCAGACGTCCTTGTCGACGGCGAGCAGATCGTCGCCGTGCTCCAACCCGGATCGGAGCTGGCAGCCACCGCCTCGCGCGGCGCCACCCGGATCATGGACGCGACCGGCAAGTACGTGATCCCGGGAGGGATTGACGCCCACACCCACATGGAGCTGCCGTTCGGGGGCACCGTGGCGGCCGACGACTTCGAGAGCGGCACCCGGGCCGCGGCCTGGGGCGGGACGACGACGATCGTCGACTTCGCCGTCCAGGCCTTCGGTCAGAACGTCCGGGAGAGCCTCGACACCTGGTTGGCCAAGGCGGAGGGCACGTGCGCCATCGACTACGGCATGCACATGATCATCGGCGACGTCACCGACGAGTCACTGGCCGACATGGACTTCCTCGTGACCAACGAGGGGATCTCCAGCTTCAAGCTGTTCATGGCCTACCCGGGGGTGTTCCTGAGCGACGACGGCCAGATCCTGCGGGCCATGCAGCAGGCGGCGGGCAACGGGTCCATGATCATGATGCACGCCGAGAACGGCCTGGCCATCGACGTCCTCGCCGCCCAGGCCGTGGCCCGCGGGGAGACCGACCCCAAGTACCACGGTATCGTCCGCCGAGCCGAGTTCGAGTCGGAAGCCACCCACCGGGCCATCCAACTCGCCAAGGTGGGGGCGGCTCCGCTCTACATCGTCCATCTGTCCGCCAGCCAAGCCCTCGATCAGGTTGCGATCGCCCGTGACAACGGCGCCAACGTCTTCGCCGAGACGTGTCCGCAGTACCTCTACTTCAACCTCGAGGACCACCTCGCCAAGCCGGGGTTCGAGGGAGCCGCCTACGTGTGCTCGACCCCGATCCGCACGAAACACGAGACCCACCATGCCGACCTGTGGAAGGGACTGCGGTCAAACGACCTGAGCATCGTCTCCACCGACCATTGCCCGTTCTGCATGAAGGAACAGAAGGAGCTGGGTATCGGGGACTTCCGAGCGATCCCCAACGGCATCGGCGGTGTCGAGCATCGGATGGACCTCATCCACCAGGGCGTGGTCACGGGCGAGATCACCCTCGCCCGGTGGGTCGAGCTGTGCTCGACGACCCCGGCGCGCATGTTCGGCATGTACCCGAAGAAGGGCACCATCGCCCCGGGATCGGACGCAGACATCGTCCTCTATGACCCCACCGTGTCCTGGACGATCAGTGTCGACAACCACCACATGGCCATCGACCACTCGGCGTACGAGGGGATCTCGGTCCAGGGCAAGGTCGACACCGTCATGTCGCGGGGTCGGGTCATCGTCGAGGACGACACCTACTCGGGGAACGCCGGGCACGGGCGCTATGTGCGCCGTGGCCTGTCGTCCTACCTGGTCTGACCATGGACTTCGGCGTCGTCCTCCAGAACGACCCTCCGGCGTGGCGGGTCGTCGACCTGGCCCAGCGGGCGGAGACGCTCGGGTTCGCCTACGGGTGGACGTTCGACAGTCATGTCCTGTGGCAGGAGCCCTACGTCGTGTTCAGCCAGATCCTCAGTGCCACCAACCGGATGATCGTCGGCCCGATGGTCACGAACCCCGGGACCCGGGATTGGACGGTCATCGCCTCCATGCACGCCACCCTCAACGACATGTTCGGGGACCGGACGATCTGTGGGATCGGTCGCGGCGACTCGGCGATGCGGGTCCTCGGTCGCACGCCGACCACCCTGGCGACGCTGAGCGAGTCGATGAAGGTCATCAAGGGCCTCGTCGAGGGCAGGGCGGTCCCGTACAACGGCACGACCCAGCAGTTCCCGTGGGCCAGACCGTCACGACTTCCCGTGCTCATGGCCGGCTACGGCCCGCGGGCCCTGGCCTTGTGCGGGGCGGAGGCCGACGGGTTCATCCTCCAATTGGCGGACCTCACCCTCGCCGAGTGGATGATCGGCGCGGTCCGCGCCGCCGCCTCCGACGCCGGTCGCGACCCCGACTCGCTCTACATCTGCGTGGCCGCCCCCGCCTACGTCGGTGACGACATCGCCCATCAGCGCGAGCAGGTCCGCTGGTTCGGGGGCATGGTCGGCAACCACGTTGCAGACCTCGTCGACCGGTACGGCGAGGATGGCAGCGCCGTACCGAGCGAACTCACCGACTACATCAAGGGGCGCAAGGGATACGACTACAGCGAGCACGGCAAGTCGGGGAACACCCACACCGACTTCGTCCCCGACGACATCATCGACCGGTTCTGCATCCTGGGCAACGACGAGGCGCACATCGAACGCCTACGGGCACTCGAGGCACTCGGTGTCGACCAGTTCGCGATCTACCTCATGCACGACCAAAAGGACGAAACCCTCGCCGCCTACGGGCAGCGGATCATCCCCGCCCTGGGTCGGGCACTCGACGAGGAGCCTTCATGAAGCACATCCAACACCTCATCAACGGCTCCGGCGTCCCCGGGACCTCCGGGCGCACCTCCCCCGTGTACGACCCGGCCACGGGGGCGCGCACCGGGTACATCGACCTGGCGTCGGCCGACGAGGTCGACGATGTGGTGGCCGTGGCCAAGGAGGCCTTCGGCGAGTGGCGTGAGACGAGCCTCGCCGCCCGGACGAAGCTCATGTACCGCTTCCGCAATCTCGTGGACGACAACGCCCACGAGATTGCCCGCCGCCTCACGGCCGAGCACGGCAAGGTCCATGGCGACGCCCTCGGTGAGGTGGCCCGGGCCCTCGAGAACATCGAGTACGCCTGTGGGATCGCCGAACTCCTCAAGGGCAGCCACTCCGAACAGGCTTCCACGGGGGTCGACGTCTACTCGGTACGACAGCCCCTCGGGGTCGTCGCCGGCATCACGCCGTTCAACTTCCCGGCCATGGTGCCCCTGTGGATGATCCCCAATGCGGTCGCCAGCGGCAACACCTTCATCCTCAAGCCCTCCGAGAAGGATCCGTCGGCTCCTCGGTTCATCGTCGAGCTGTTCCACGAGGCGGGGTTCCCGCCCGGAGTGCTCAACCAGCTCAACGGGGACAAGGTCGCCGTCGACCGCCTCCTCGCCCACCCGGACGTGCGGGCCATCAGCTTCGTCGGGTCGACCCCGATCGCACGCTACGTGTACGAAACCGGGACCGCCCACGGCAAGCGGGTCCAGGCACTGGCCGGTGCCAAGAACCACATGGTGGTGCTCCCCGACGCCGACATCGGACTCGCCGCCGACGCCGCCGTTTCCGCCGGGTTCGGCTCCGCCGGGGAGCGGTGCATGGCGATCTCGGTCGTCGTGGCCGTCGGGGCGTGCGCCGATCCGCTCGTCGATGCCATCCGGGAGCGCACGACGACCCTCGTCATCGGGCCCGGCGACGACGCAGCGTCCGAGATGGGGCCCCTCATCACCCGCGAACACCGGGACCGGGTCGCCTCGTACGTCGATGCCGGCCAAGCGGCCGGCGCCAGCGTCGTGGTCGACGGGCGCGAGGCGTCGTTCGATGGTGACGGGTTCTTTCTCGGGGCCACCCTGCTCGACAGGGTGACGGCGGACATGTCGTGCTACACGGACGAGATATTCGGTCCGGTGCTCTCGGTGGTGCGCGTCGACACGTACCAGCAGGCCGTCGACCTGATCAGGAAGAGCCCGTGGGGCAACGGCGCCGCCATCTTCACGCGGGACGGTGGGGCAGCCCGCCGGTTCCAGCAGGACGCCGACGCCGGCATGGTGGGGATCAACGTGCCCGTCCCGGTACCGGTCGGATACCACTCGTTCGGTGGTTGGAAGGACTCGCTGTTCGGGGACACCACGATGTACGGACCGGAAGGTGTGCGCTTCTACACCAGGGCCAAGGTGATCACGAGCCGCTGGCCGGACCCGGCCACCAGCACCGTCGACCTCGGCTTCCCACAGAACGTCTGATCGATGCCGGTGCCACCCTCCAGGAGCCGGATCGCTGCGGCGACCCGCCAAGGCGTGACGATCGTGGTGGCACTCGCTCTGCTCGCGGGAGTGTGGGAAGGCTACAAGGCGATGGGAACCGCCACCGGGGGGGTGTGGCCGGGCACCTCCATCGAACTCCTCGTCGCACCCAACGACCTCATCATGCCGCACGTCCAAGACATCTGGGGGACGCTGTGGGAGCCGGTCCAACGGGAACGAGACGAGATCCTGGCAGTCTTCCTTCTCAAGTCGGCTGGTTTCACGCTCCTGGAGGCGGCGGCCGGCTTCGCGGTCGGGGTCACGGTTGGGCTGCTGCTGGCGGTCCTCATGCTCCGCTCCAAGGTGGCCGAACGGGGAATCCTGCCCTGGATCAACATCTCCCAGACGGTTCCGCTCATCGCCCTGGCCCCGATCATCGTCACGTGGGGCGTGAGCACCGTGCTCTCCAAGCCTCAGGCCGTGGCGCTCATCGCCAGCTACCTGACGTTCTTCCCGGTCGCCGTGAACGGGCTTCGCGGCCTCCAGTCCCCCACCCGGGCCGACGTCGACCTCATGCGGTCGCTGGCCGCCCCGTGGCGGGCCACACTCTTCAAGCTGCGGTTCCCGGCCGCTCGCCCCTACCTCTTCCCGGCCTTCAAGCTGGCTGCCACGCTGAGCGTGGTCGGGGCCATCGTCGGGGAGATCTCCTCGGGGGTGGGCGGCGGCCTGGGTCGGGTGATCCTCGACTTCGCCTCCCGCTACACCACGGGCCCACCTCGGCTCTACGCCGCGGTCGTCATGGCCGCCGTCCTCGGCCTCTTCGTGTTCGGCCTCGTCTCGGTGATAGAGCGCACCCTCCTCCACGGCCGCACCCAGCCCACCCTCACGTGATCCGGAGCCCCATGTCCGTCCCCGCAGTCTCCATCGGCGCCCTCGACATGACCTTCAACGCCGGCACGCGCTCGGAGGTCACGGCCCTCACGAGCATCGACCTCGACATCGAGCCGGGCGAGTTCGTGTCCCTCATCGGGCCGTCGGGGTGTGGCAAGTCCACCCTGCTCAGGATCATCGCCGACCTGCAGATCCCCACCACTGGCACGGTGAGCGTGTTCGGCAAGGCCGCTCACCAGGCTCGCCTCGACCGCGACTATGGCATGGCGTTCCAGCGGGCGGCGCTCTTCGACTGGCGCCGGGTGCACGCCAATGTGGAGCTCCCCCTCGAGCTCATCGGGTGGTCGAAGGAGGAGAGGGAGGCCCGGGCCCGGGAGATGCTGGCACTCGTCAAGCTGACCGGCTTCGGTGACCACTACCCATGGCAACTGTCGGGCGGCATGCAGCAGAGGGTGGCCATCGCCCGGGCGCTCGCCTTCCGACCGAAGCTGCTGCTCATGGACGAGCCGTTCGGTGCCCTCGACGAGATGACGAGGGAGCACATGCAAACCGAGCTCCTGCGGATCTACGGGGAGCTCGGCACCACGGTCGTCTTCGTGACCCATTCGATCCCCGAGGCGGTGTTCCTCTCATCGCGGGTAGTCGTGCTCTCCGCCCGCCCCGGCACGATTCACTCCATCATCGGCGTCGACCTGGGCAGCCGGGACGAGGACACCCGGGAGCACGCGGACTTCTTCGAGAAGACCACCGAGGTCCGCGAGGCCTTGCGCGAGATCGAAGGTGACCACACGTGAGGTCCCGCGTCGAGACCGTCTGGCCCCCGTTGGCGTTCGGCGTCGGCTTCGTCGGCCTGTGGGAGGGGGCGGTCACCGTCTTCCGGATCAGGGAGTTCCTCCTTCCCAAGCCGTCTTCCATCTGGGAGGCGCTGCTCCGCGAATGGCCGTCGCTGCGTATCGCCGGGTGGGAGACCGGCCAGATCGCCGTCGCCGGCCTCGTGGTCGGGGTCGCAAGTGGGGCGCTGCTGGCGCTCGTCACGACCCGGTTCACCGGCTTCCGGGACTCGCTCACACCGATGGCAGTGGCGATCAACGCCACACCGATCATCGCCCTCGCTCCCATCTTCAACGCTTGGTTCGGCCTGACCGATCCCCGCTCCAACCAGGCCGTGGTGGTGGCGGTCGTGTTCTTCCCCGTGTTCATCAACACCGCCCGGGGCCTCACGCAGGTCGAGACAAGCCATCTTGAACTCATGCGATCGTTGGCGGCGTCCGAGTGGACGATCCTCACCCGCGTCCGTATTCCCAACGCCATTCCATTCTTCGTCACGTCCCTCCGCCTGGCGGCACCGTTGAGTGTGATCGCGGCCATCGTCGCCGAGTACTTCGGCGGCCCCCAGAACCGGATCGGGCCCGTCATCACACAAAATGCGAGCTTTGCCCGCTACGACAACGCGTGGGCTGCCATTGTTGTGGCATCGGCCATCGGACTCGGCCTGTTCGCATTGGCGACCCTCGCGGAGCGGTACGCGACGCCGTGGAAGGAACCAGTCCACCACCCCTGACCGACAACCAGACATCCCGAGGAGGGAACCATATGAACAAGACACTGATACGGCTCTTCGCACTCGTGGCGGTCCTTGCCCTCGTTGCCGCCGCCTGTGCCGGCGACACCGAGAGCACCGAGGTCGCGGCGCCCACCGGGGAGTGCGAGACGATCGACGAGGTCAGCCTCCAGCTGCAGTGGGTGACCCAATCGCAGTTCGCCGGGTACTTCGCCGCCGTCGACCAGGGCTTCTACGAGGACTTCTGCCTTGAGGTGACCGTCCTCGAGGGAGGCGTCGACATCGTTCCACAGCAACAACTCGGATCGGGAGCCGCTGACTTCGCAATCTCATGGGTGCCCAAGGCGCTTGTGTCGCGCGAAGAGGGTGTCGACATCGTCAACGTGGCTCAGGTGTTCCAGCGTTCAGGCACACTCCAGGTGGCGTTCGCCGACTCCGGGATCATGGGGCCGGCCGACCTGGCCGGCAAGAAGGTCGGGAACTGGGGGTTCGGCAACGAGTTCGAGCTCCTCGCCGGTACCCGTCGGGCCGGTCTCGAGCCGGGGACGGACTACGAGCTCGTCCAACAGAACTTCGACATGCTGGCGCTTCTCGCCGGGGACATCGACGCGGCCCAGGCGATGACGTACAACGAGTACGCCCAGGTGCTCGAGTCGATCAACCCGGCCACCGGTGAGCTGTACAGCCCGGACGACCTCACGGTCATCGACTGGAACGACGTCGGAACCGCAATGTTGCAGGATGCGATCTGGGCATCCGGCGAGCGCCTGGCCTCGGACCCCGCCTATGAAGACATCACAACCCGATTCATCGCAGCCTCCCTCCAGGGCTGGGCCTGGTGTCGGGACAACATCGACGCCTGCGTCGACGTTGTCCTCGACAACAGCCCGATCCTGGGCCGATCCCACATGACGTGGATGCTCAATGAGATCAACAACCTCATCTGGCCCTCCCCCGGGAAGGCCGGCGTCATGGACACGGGTCTGTGGGACCAGACCATCGACGTGGCCACCAGTGAGGGCGTGCTGGCGGGCGCACCCGACGCCGGTGCCTACACCACCGAGTACGCAACAGCGGCCGTGGCGTTGCTCGAGGACATGGGAGTCGACGTCGTCGGTTCTTCGTGGTCCCCGATCACCGTGGAGCTCCTCGAAGGCGGGGAGTAGCGGGACAAGAGACAAGAGACGGGGCCGGGCGCCTCAGGTGCCCGGCCCCGTCGGGCTGGCCGTGCCGAAGGCGCGGGCGGGGCGAGCACGAAGGTACCGCCGCCGAAGGCGGGGGTAGGGGGGCTGCTAGTACCCGACGAAGCCCTCCGGGTATGGGGGAAATCGCCGGGCGAGGGCCCGGATCTGAGCACCTATGGTCTCCAGCCGGTCCCCGTCACCAAACGCCTCCAACGCATCGGTGATGAGACCGGCGATCAACCGTGCCTCATCGACGCCCATGCCCTGGGTCGTCATGGCCGGGGTCCCCAGGCGGAGCCCCGACGTCCTGAAGGGCGGGCGGGGGTCGTTGGGAATGGAGTTGAAGTTGAGCGTCACGCCGAGGCTGTCGAGCATCCTGGCGGCGTCCTTGCCGGTCAACTCCTCGTTGACCGACCGGAGATCGGCCAGCATGAGGTGGTTGTCCGTTCCTCCGGTGACCAGCCGGACGCCCCGCTCCACGAACGCCTCGGCCATCGCGGCTGCGTTGGCGATGACCCGGCGCGCGTACTCCTGGTAGGCGGGTTGGGCCGCCTCGTGGAAGCACACGGCCTTGCCCACAATCTGGTTGTAATGGGAGCCGCCCTGGGCGTTGGGGAAGAGGCCCTTCTGGATGGCCAGACCGAGGTCTTCGTCGTTGGTGATGACAGCTCCCCCCCGCGCCCCGCGGAAGGCCTTGTGCGTGGTGAAGGTGACGATGTCGGCGAACTCAACCGGGTTGGGCATCGCCTTGCCCGCCACCATCCCGATGAAGTGCGCGGCATCGACGAGGAGAAGGGCACCCACCTCGTCGGCGATCGACCGAAAGGCGGCGTAGTCCAGGTGCCGCGGGTACGCCGAGTACCCCGCCAGGACCATCTTCGGGCGCACCGCGAGAGCCTGGGCGCGCAGGGCGTCCATGTCGATGCGTTCCGACTCGGGATCGAGCCCGTAGGAGGAGAAGTCGTAGAGCTTGCCCGAGAAGTTGACCGGGGAACCGTGGGTGAGATGGCCCCCTTGGTCGAGGCGCATCCCGAGGATCCTGTCGCCGGGCTCGAGGAGGCCGAAGTAGACGGCCATGTTGGCTTGTGCCCCGGAATGAGGTTGGACGTTGGCGTGCACCCCTCCCAGGAGATCGAGGAGCCGTCGCTGGGCCAGGCGCTCCATCTCGTCCACCGTCTCGCATCCTTCGTAGTACCTGCGCCCGGGGAAGCCCTCGGCGTACTTGTTCGTGAAGACCGACCCGGTGGCCTGGAGGACGGCGCGCGACGCGAAGTTCTCTGAGGCGATGAGGTGGATGTGGCTGTTCTGGCGGGCCAGGTCCTTGGTGATGAGGGCGGCGACTTCGGGGTCGACGACTGGGAGGGGACGATCATCGGTCATACGGGCAAGGGTAGAGACAAGGGGCGAGGTACGAGAGTACGACGTACGGGGTACGGAGTACGAGGGAAAGGGTACGAGGTACGAAGTACGAAGTACGAGGAAAGAGAGTGCGAGGTGGGGTTCGCCAGCCTCCCTGCTACGCCAACCCTGCGCCTACCGTTTGACCGTCTCCGCCAAGCAGCGCGAAAGCTCTCCGATGCCCATCTCCCGCCTCAACCACGCAGTGCTCTTCGTGTCCGACCTCGAGCGGTCCGTCGGGTTCTACACGACGGTCCTCGGCTTCGAGGTCACCTCGGAGATCCCGGGAGCGGCGTTCCTGAGGGCGGACGGGTCGACCAACCACCACGACCTCGGCCTGTTCGGACTCGGGTCCGGCGCCGCACCCAGGCGGCAGCGCCAAATCGGCCTCTACCACCTCGCCTGGCAGGTCCCGACCATCGATGACCTCGTCGCCGTTCGGGCTGGGCTCATCGAAGCGGGGGCTGCCACCGGGGAGTCGTCCCACGGGGCGACGCTCTCGGTGTACGGAGCAGACCCCGACGGCAACGAGTTCGAGGTGATGTGGATGCTGCCGAGGGACGCCTGGGGTCCCTACGAGACGGAAGCGGTCGTGGAGCGCCTCGACCTGGCCGCCGAGGTGGCCCGTTGGAGCGGCGTCGTCACCGCCTGAGCCTCATCCCTCCTCACGGAGGACGATCGGCCCCTGGAGTTCGGGATGACGCCCGTGACCGAACGTCGCATAGAAGGCCCTGATCCTGTCCATGTCGGCGGCCACATCGCCGGTGAGGTCGACGCGATCACCGAATCCGACGCGTTTGTGCTCGAAATCCACGAACCCGCAGATCACCGGCACCTCGGCCGCCAGGGCGATGTGGTAGAAGCCGGACTTCCAGTGATCCGCCCGCGAGCGCGTGCCCTCCGGGGCGACGACCAAGGCCATCGTGTCGGTGGCGTCGAACTCGTCCCGCATCTGCTCGACGAGACCGGAGCTGCTCCCCCGATCGGCGGGGATGACCCCCATCCGGCGGAAGAACCCACGGAACGGGCCCTGCGCCAGCGTGTGCTTGCCGATGACCTTGGCGTTGATCCGGAAGTGGGATACGGCGGCCAGGAAGAGCATGAAATCCCAATTGGAGGTGTGGGGGGCCCCGATCGCCACGAACTTGGCCGGGAGCGGCTCGTCGCCGACGATCCGCCACCCCAGAATCCTCATGAACCACTCGGCCATCCAGCGCATGCCCCCATCGTGGTCCGGTTCCGCCCCCAACACCAACTGCGCTCGTTTTGGGCCCCCGGGCCCCGCGGCTAGCTTCTCCTGTCACGCCTATCGGAGGAACCACCATGGGAGCCACGAAGATCACGCTGCCCGAGTCCGAGATCCCGACCCATTGGTACAACATCGCGGCCGACCTCCCCAACCCACCACCGGCGGTGCTCCACCCGGGGACCCACCAACCAGTCGGACCGGACGACCTCGCCCCGCTCTTCCCGATGGACCTCATCCTCCAGGAGGTGAGCCAGGACCGCTTCATCGAGATCCCGGAACCGGTTCGCTCGGCCTACCAGATGTGGCGCCCGACGCCCATCCACCGTGCCTACCAGCTCGAGGAGGCCCTCGACACCCCGGCCCGGATCTACTACAAGTACGAGGGAACGAGCCCGGTCGGTTCGCACAAGCCCAACACCGCGATCCCCCAGGCCTTCTACAACGCCGGGGCGGGGAAGCGGCGGGTCACCACCGAGACCGGGGCCGGCCAGTGGGGCTCGGCCCTCTCCTTCGCAGCTGCGATGTTCGGGCTCGCGTGCGAGGTGTGGCAGGTGCGGGCGTCATACGACCAGAAGCCCTATCGCAGGGCCGCGATCGAGGCCTGGGGAGGCATCATCCATCCCTCGCCGTCGACACTCACCGAGGCGGGACGAGGGATCCTGGCCGCCATGCCTGACACTCCCGGCAGCCTGGGAATCGCCATCTCGGAGGCGGTCGAGGTCGCAGCCACCAACGAGGACACCGCCTACGCACTGGGTTCGGTGCTCAATCACGTCCTCATGCACCAGACCGTGATCGGTGAAGAGGCCATCAAGCAGATGCGACTGGCGGGGGACCAACCCGACGTGATCATCGCGTGCGCCGGCGGCGGATCGAACTTCGCGGGCCTGGCCTTCCCCTTCGTCCGCGAGAAGATCGCTGGGTCGATCGACCCCGTCATCCGGGCCGTCGAACCGGCTGCGTGCCCCTCGCTCACCAAGGGCACGTACACGTACGACTTCGGGGACACGGTGGGCATGACTCCCCTCGTGAAGATGCACACCCTCGGCCACGACTTCGTTCCGGACCCCATCCACGCCGGCGGCCTGCGATACCACGGCATGGCTCCGCTCGTTTCGCACCTCCTCGAGGAGGGTCTCATCGAGGCCGAGGCGATCCACCAGGTCGAGTGCTTCGAACAGGCCGTGCTGTTTGCCCGAACCGAGGGAATCATCCCCGGCCCGGAGCCGACCCACGCCATCGCCGCCGCGGTGCGCGAGGCCAAGCGGGCCAAGGAGAACGGCGAGGAGACGGTCATCCTCTTCGGCCTCTCCGGGCACGGCCACTTCGACATGGCGTCGTACCAGGCCTACTTCAATGGCGACCTCGTCGACTACGACTACCCGGCCGAGAAGGTGGCCGCTGCCATGGAGCGGGTGCCGGTCGTCACCTAGGCCCGGCGCCGACAGCCGCAGGCCGCCGATAGGCTTGGCCGATGATCGACATCCGGCCCGCCGACGGCAAGCTCGGCCTCCTCACCCCGGGCATGGGCGCGGTGGCGACCACCCTCTACGCCGGGGTCATCGCGGCCCGCCGCGGCGAGCAGTCCCCGATCGGATCACTGACCCAGATGGGGCACATCCGGCTGGGCAAGCGAACCGACAACCGCAACCCCGCCATCAAGGACTTCGTCCCGCTCGCCACGCTGGATGACATCGTCTTCGGCGGGTGGGATCCGTACTCGGACGACGCCTACACGGCGGCCATGAAGGCCGGCGTGCTCCAGGCCCACCACCTTGAGGCGGTCGGGGACGAGCTGCGCATGATCACCCCGATGACCGCCGTGTTCTCCTCCGACTGGGTGAGCCGGCTGGAGGGGACCGACCACGTCAAGGAGGGAGCGACCAAGATGGACCTCGCTCTGGCCCTCATCGACGACATCGACCGATTCCGGTCGGAGAACGGCCTCGAGCGCGTGGTCATGGTGTGGTGCGGATCCACCGAGGCCTACGAGGAGCCCTCGGCCGTCCACGAGACATTGGAAGCCTTCGTCGAGGGGCTCAAGGCGGACGATCCCGCCATCACCCCCAGCCAGATCTACGCCTACGCAGCCCTGGAGTCGGACGTGCCGTTCGCCAACGGCGCACCCAACCTCACCGTCGACATACCGGCGATGGTCGAGTTGGCGGCGCTGCGGGGGGTGCCGATTGCCGGCAAGGACTACAAGACCGGCCAGACCCTCATGAAGACGATCGTCGCCCCCGGCCTCAAGGCCCGGATGCTCGGCATCAAGGGGTGGTTCTCGACGAACATCCTCGGCAACCGCGACGGGGAGGTCCTGGACGCACCCGAGAACTTCCGATCCAAGGAGGTTTCGAAGCTCGGTGTGCTCGAGCAGGTCCTCCAGCCCGACGCCTATCCCGAGTTGTACGGCGACCTCTACCACAAGGTGCGCATCAACTACTACCCACCCCGCGGCGACGACAAGGAGGGATGGGACAACATCGACCTCTTCGGGTGGATGGGGTACCCGATGCAGATCAAGATCGACTTCCTGTGCAAGGACTCGATCCTGGCTGCTCCGCTCGCGCTGGACTTGGCGCTGTTCCTCGATCTTGCCCATCGGGCCGGCAAATCGGGCATCCAGGAGTGGCTCTCGTTCTACTTCAAGAGCCCCCAGACCGCCCCGGGTCTGTACGCGGAGAACGACCTCTTCATCCAGCTCAAGAAGCTGAAGAACACGCTGCGGGATTGGATGGGCGAGGACCTCATCACCCACCTCGGCAGCGAGTACTACGAGTAGCGATCACATCTCGGCCCGAGGGCTTGCATCGATGTTTATCGATGTTATGATTGCCTCGATACCACGAGGAAGGCGACCATGCCCATCGACGAAGGACTCCGCGAGACGGTCCGCTCCCGCTACGCCGCCAGCGCACTGGCGGTGGTGGAATCCAACGAAGCCTGCTGTGCCCCCGACGACGGGCAGTTCGGGGCCGAACTCTACGGCGAGATGGCCCGGGACGAGCTTCCCGATGCGGCCCGCCTGGCCAGCCTCGGATGCGGCAACCCGGTTGCCGTCGCCGAACTCAACCCCGGCGAGACCGTGCTCGACCTCGGTTCTGGCGGTGGGATCGACGTCCTCCTCTCGGCGCGTCGCGTCGGACCGGAGGGTCGGGCGATCGGCTTGGACATGACTGACGAGATGCTCGACCTTGCCCGGCGCAACGCGATCGATGCCGGCGCCACCAACGTCGAGTTCCTCAAGGGGTACATCGAGGAGGTGCCGCTGCCGGACGACTCGGTCGACGTGATCATCTCGAACTGCGTCGTGAACCTCTCCGTCGACAAGGCGGGCGTCTTCGCCGAGATGGCCCGCGTCCTGCGCCCAGGCGGTCGGATCGGGATCACCGACATCGTCGCGGACAATGAACTCTCGATGGAAGACCGGCTGGCACGGGGCTCCTACACCGGGTGCATCGCCGGTGCGCTGTCGTTCGACGAGTTCGCGACGGGGTTGCGCGACGCCGGCTTCCGCGACGTGGCGGTGACGCCGACCCACACCGTCACCGACGGGATGCACTCGGCCATCATCCGGGCAACCCTCGCCTGAGGCCCGATCACCCGTCTTCGGCCGCTTCCCGGCGGATCGTCGCGGGCCCGGCCGGGTCCACGAGATGGCCATGGACGCGGAGGTTGTGGTTGTGACCGACGTGGTGGAGCCCGAACGCCGCCTGGAGGGCGTTCCACATCCCCATGTGCTCCATCGACTGGTTCACCGACTGCTTGGCCATCGCCAGGCCGAACAGTGGGCGGCGGGCGATGCGTTCGGCCATGGCGAGGGTGGCAGGCTCCAGGTCGGAGCGGGGCACGACTGCGTTCACCATGCCGTGGCGGAGGGCCTCGGAGGCGGTGATCGCCCGACCCGTGAACAGCATCTCCTTGGCGAGGCGCTGGCCGGCTTCGTACGGATGGACGAAGTACTCGTGGCCGTTCATGCCCAGGGCCGTCACCGGGTCGGAGAACGTCGCATCCTCCGAGCACACGACGAGGTCCATGGGCCACACGAGCATGAGACCGCCGGCAATGACCTTGCCCTGGACCTGGGCGATCGTCGGCTTGGGGATGTTGCGCCACCGCCAGCACAACCCCACGTACATCTCCATCTCCCGGGCGAAGTACCCCTCGGCTCCCTCGGCATCGAAGTGGCACCACGTGCCCACGGTCGTGAACCGACCCATGTCGTCCTTCCAGTCGGTGGAGACAAGGTCGTGGCCGGCCGAGAAGTGGTTGCCGTCGGCTGCCAGGATGATGACCCTGACCTCCTCGTCGGAAGCCGCGCGGTCGAACGCCTCGTTCAACTCCGAAAGCATCCGGTAGTCCTGCGCGTTGGCCATCTCGCTGCGGGCGAGCACGATCCGGGCGACATGGGGCGCCGGCTCCTCGTACCGAATGTGGTTCCAGTCAGCCATGGGGTCCTTCCGGGGTCGACGGGGTGACGATACCCAGACCCGCCTCGACCCGGGCCCGATACCCTCTCGCCCGATGATCGACGCCGCCTCCCTCGAACCGGTCGCGCGGGCCGCGTTCCCGGCATCGGTCGAACATCGCCTCGGCGACTGGGTGCTGCGCTGGGACGGGACCCTCCCCAACCGCCGCGTCAACTCGGCCTGGGACCTCGGCGACCCCGGGATGGCCGAAGCCGACGCGGTCAGCTTCGTGCAGGCCTGGTACCTCGATCGCGGTCGGCGTCCGATGATCAAGACCACGCCGGGGTCCCCGACCGACACCCTGTGCGCCCACTGGCCGGCGGAGGCCGCCACCGACGTCCTCACCCGCCCAGTCGAACCGGGCGACCACACCGGGGTCACCTTCCTCCCCCGGGAGGACCTGGTGACGTGGTGCAGGGCGTTCGTGTCGGTTCGCGACCTGGAGCCGGAACGAGCTGTCGGTCTCGAGGCGGCGTATCGAAACCTCCCCCAACTCGCCCTGGCCGTTGCGTTCGAACGGTCGAGCCCGGCCGCAGTGGGTCTGGGCGTCCTCGACCACCCGTGGATCGGGCTGTTCGACATCGCCACCGCCTCGGGGGCCCACCGCCGTGGCCTCGGCTCGCGGGTGACGGAGGCGCTTGTCGGGTGGGGATTCGAGCGCGGCGCCACCCATGCCTACCTCCAGGTGGAGGAATCCAACGGCGCGGCGGGCAACCTCTACCGCGGACTCGGCTTCGCCCGATCCTACGGGTACCACTACCGGGTCAGGCCGACTGGCTGACCTCGATCGGACCCCGCCGGAGGACGGCCATGGCGTCGCCGGTGGCGTCCACGACCGTCGACGACAGCCCGCGTGACCCACGACCCGGAAGGTAGACCTGCACCTCGTCCCCGAACGCCCGGATGGCGCACTCGTCGTCGAGGCACTCGGGCTTGCCGGACCGGTTGGCGCTCGTGACCGCCAGCGGCCCGAAGGTCGACAGCAGCTCGAGGGCCACGGGGTGGTCGGGCATTCGGACCCCCACGGTGCCGGCGCGGCCGACCCCGTCGGCGAGGAGAGCCGAGGCCCGCACGATGATCGTGAGGGCACCGGGCCAGTGGTCGGCCGCCAGCGACAGCGCGACCGGGTTGAACACGGCCACGTCCTGGGCCTGGGCCAGCGAGGACACGAGCACGGCGATCGGCTTCGAGTCGTCCCGCCCCTTCATCTCGAAGAGCCGCCCCACGGCCTGGGCGTCGTAGGGCGAGGCGGCCAGGCCGTACACGGTGTCGGTCGGGACGCCGACAACCCCGCCCGTGCTGAGCGCGAGAACGGCGTCGGAGACGGCAGCCATGCGCTTCAGGGTAGGGACCACTTGCCACTATCTGTGGGCATTTCGCGCGCACCGCCACCGCGCGCCGGAACCCAGGGTTGAGGCGCGCGTATTCCGCGCGATCTGGCCCACGGTTCGCCCGCGCGCTGGAACCCAGGGTTCAGGCGCGCGTATTCCGCGCGATCTGGCCCACGGTTCGGGGAGAGGTTCGACGGGCGGTCCTACCGCGTGACGAACACGAAACGGTCCCGGCCGGCCAGGTCGGACTCCACTCGGGCGTCGAGCCCGGCGACCGTGAAGAGATCGACGACGGCCGACCCCTGCGTCTCCCCGATCTCAAGCGCCGCCAGGCCCGTGGGACTCAGCCACGGCTCGATCCCACCCGCGATCCGTCGGATCACATCGAGCCCGTCGGGCCCCGCCAGGAGCGCGCCCAACGGTTCGTGGTCCCGGACCTCCATCGGCAGCCGCTCGTCGAGCGCCACATAGGGTGGATTGGCGATGATGAGGTCGAAGGACCGCTCGAGGTCGGCCGGGAGGGCTGCGAAGAGGTCGCCCTCGCGGACCTCGATCACCGCACCGATCCTGCGGGCGTTCTCCCGGGCGAGACCGAGGGCCTCCCTCGAGATGTCGGTGGCCACGACATGTGCACCGGGGAAGGTGTGCTTGCAGGCAAGGGCGATGCAACCCGACCCCGTGCACAGGTCGAGGATGAACCCGGGCGACGCCTGCCGGTCGGCGAGCAGCTCGGTCGCCCGTTCCCAGAGGCGTTCGGTCTCGGGACGCGGGATGAGCGCTCGGCGGTCGATCGCGATCTCGATCGGGCCGAACTGCACGACGCCCTCGAGGTACTGGAGCGGCTCGCCGGCCATCCGTCGAAGGCCGAGCTGACGGTACCGAGCCGCCTGACGGGTGGTGAGCTCCATGCCGTCGTACACCTTGTGGACCGGTTCGCCGGTCACCACCGCCAGAAGCCGACGCCGCTCGTGGGTGGGCAGGACGTGATCGGGATCATCCACCGGTCACACCCAGCACGAGGGACCACTTGTTCATGGCCAGGTAGATCGTCACCCCGTCCGCCACGAGGGTGGCGGTGCGCGCCTCATCGAAGAGGCCCTCGACCGTGTCGAGCCCGAGCTCGGCCGGGACGGGCTCCACGCCTGCCGCGGCCAGGAACGCCGGTATGAGCTTCTCCACGTAGAGGGCGTCCTCGGCATCGGTGGCCCGGTTCTCGATGGTCATCTGGGCGACGCCGATCGGCTGCATGAGGCCGGCGGCGGCCAGTTCGACCCACACCCTGAGCTCGTCGTCAACCCGGGAAGACGACAGCACGCCATCAGTTGCCCCACCACCGAATGCGGGGAAACCGAGGTCGCTGGTCTCGGCGAACCAGCGCTTCGTGAATCCGACCGCCGACTCCATGAGGATCGGGGGCGGGTCCGGGTAGACGATGAACACGTCGCTTCCCTCGCTGTGCGGCCCGGGTGCCGCCTGGGCCGGGTCGATGGAGGTCGACTCCGCCGGGGCGCACCCGACGACGAGCACGAGTGCGAGGAGGACGATTGATCGAACCCCGGAGGCCACGAGGTGTCGGAGCGGACCCACGCTATCCGGGACCCGCCAGCTTCGCAGCCTGGTCCTCGGCCGTGAGGCGAACGACGAACTCGTCGAGATCCCCTTCCAGGATCGACGGGAGCTGTTTGATCGTGAGCCCGATGCGGTGATCGGTGACACGGTTCTCCTTGAAGTTGTAGGTCCGGATCTTCTCCGACCGATCGCCGGTGCCGATCTGCGACGAGCGGGCCGCCGCCAGCTCCGACTGCTGCTTCTCGAGTTCGGCCGCGTAGAGACGGGCCCGCAGGATCCGGAACGCCTTCTCCTTGTTCTGGAGCTGCGACTTCTCGTCCTGGCAGGCGACCGTGATCCCGGTCGGCTCGTGGGTGAGGCGCACCGCCGAGTCGGTCGTGTTCACGGACTGGCCACCCGGCCCGGACGAGCGGTAGACGTCCACCCGGACGTCGTTGAGATCCAGGTCGATCTCGACGGCCTCCACTTCGGGAAGGACGGCCACGGTGGCGGTCGATGTGTGGATCCGCCCCTGCGACTCGGTCTTGGGCACCCGCTGCACGCGATGCACGCCTGACTCGAACTTGAAGGCGCTGTAGGCCCCTCGCCCCTTCACGCCGATCGAGACCTTGGCATACCCTCCGGACTCGGATGACGACGCCTCCAGCACCTCGGTGCGGTACCCCCGACGCTCGGCGAACTTCTCGAACATCCGCAACAGGTCCCCCGCCCAGATCGAGGCTTCATCGCCTCCCACCCCGGACCGGATCTCGACGATGACGTCCTTGTCGTCGTTGGGGTCCTTGGGTGCCAGCGCCAGCCACAGTTGCTTCTCCAGGCGCTCGGCGTCGGCTCGGCGCTCGTCGGCCATTCTTCGCAGACCGGTGGCGGTGGCCTCGTCGTCCTCGACATCTGCCAGCTCGGAGGCCTCGGTGACGTCGGACTCCGCTGCCTGGAACGCTCGGTACCCATCCACGACCTGCTTGAGCTCGGAGTGGCGCTGGGCGACCTCTGCGTACCGGTCGCTGTTCCCGAGCACATCGGGGTCGACGAGTTGGCGCTCCACGTCCGAGAACGACTCGACGAGGGCCTCGAGCTTCTCCCGGACCTTGTCGTCCATCAGTCGAACTCCACGTCGAGGGCCGCCTCGGGGACGGGGCCACGACCCAGCACCTCGAGGCGGGTGGGTTCGTCGACCGCCTGGAGGAGCGATGCGACCGCGACCTCCACCTGGCTGTCATCGGGTTCGCCGGTGGTCAGCTTCTGGAGCCACAGCCCGGGGGCAGCCAGCGCCCCCGCCAGGGCAGTACCCTCCCGCAGCCCGGAGAATCGCAGGATCTCGTAGGAGACACCGGCGATGACCGGGATGAGGACGATCCGGCTGAGCACGATCCACAGCCACGGCAGGTCGCCCAACAGCCCGAACGCGATCGACGACAGGATGATCACGAGCAACAGGAAGCTCGTGCCACAGCGAGGATGGGCGGGCGAGTACTTCTGGATCTCCTCGATGGTGAGCGGATCACCGGCTTCGTACGCATGGATCGTCTTGTGTTCGGCCCCGTGGTACTGGAAGACCCGGGCGATCTCGTCCCAGCGGCCGATCGCCCAGATGTAGCCGACGAACAGGCCGAGGCGGACGATCGTCTCGACCACCGCCAGGATGACGTCGTCCCCCTTGGCGACCCATTTGGCGACCACGGTCGGGAGCACCATGAACAAACCGAGGGCGATCGCGAGGGAGGCGAGCACCGAGAAGAACATCGCCCAGGAGGAGAGCTCCTCCTCGCCCTCGTCGACTCCGGCCACCCTGGCCGACCAGGTGAGCGACTTCATTCCCAACGAGAGGGACTCGCCCAGCACCATGACCCCCCGTACGAGCGGAACGCGAGCGGCCAGCGACCGGGTCGAGAGACGGGGCAGCGCATCGGACCGGACCACGATCCGGCCTTCCGGGTTGCGGGCGGCCACCGCCCATCCCGACGGGGCACGCATCATCACGCCTTCGATGACGGCCTGTCCACCTACTGTCTTGTTCGGATCTGCGCTCATTGGAGGTGATTCAGGTGTGCGGGCACAGCCCCCACACCACCACCGGACGAAGCCGGTGAACGCCTATGCGCTGTCAGGCGTCGCCGCGGCGTCGCTCTTCTGGCGGGCCTTGGACTTGAGTTCGGTGCCTTCGTAGCGACGCCGGAAACGCTCGACTCGACCACCGGTGTCGACGAGCTTCTGGCGGCCCGTGAAGAAGGGATGGCACTCGTTGCACAGCTCGACGTGCATGTCGCCCTTGGTGGAACGCGTCGTGAACTTGTTGCCACAGGAGCACTCGACGTTGGCTTCCTGGTAGGCGGGGTGGATTTCGGCCTTCATCGTCTCGGCTTTCTGGTCAGGTTGACTTGGCGATTTCAGCGAGGAACTGGGCGTTGGACGGCGTCGACTTGAGCCTGTCGATGAGCAACTCCAGGGCCGGACCCGGCTCGAGCGCGAGCAGCACCCGGCGCAGCTTCCAGACCTGCGTGAGCTCATCCGGTGTGAAGAGCAGCTCCTCACGACGGGTGCCCGAGGCCTCGACGTCGATCGCAGGGTAGATCCGCTTGTCGGCCAAGCGCCGATCGAGCTTCAACTCCATGTTCCCCGTGCCCTTGAACTCCTCGAAGATGACCTCATCCATCTTGGAGCCGGTCTCGACGAGGGCAGTGCCCAAGATGGTGAGGGAGCCTCCCTCCTCGATGTTGCGGGCAGCACCGAAGAACCGTTTGGGGGGATAGAGGGCCTGGGAGTCGACACCACCGGAGAGGATTCGACCGGAGGCGGGGGTAGCCAGGTTGTGGGCACGGGCAAGGCGCGTGATCGAGTCGAGGAGGATGATCACGTCGGTCCCCATCTCGACGAGGCGTTTCGCCCGCTCGATCGCCAGCTCTGCCACCTGCGTGTGTTCCTCGGCCGGTCGGTCGAAGGTCGAGTAGACGACGTCGCCCTTGACCGTGCGCTGCATGTCGGTGACTTCCTCCGGCCGCTCGTCGACGAGCACGACCATGAGGTGACACTCCGGGTTGTTCACCGCGATCGAGGTCGCGATCTCCTTGAGGACGGTGGTCTTGCCGGCCTTGGGTGGTGACACGATGAGGCCGCGCTGGCCTTTGCCGATGGGAGCGATGAGGTCGACGATGCGAGGCAGCACCCGCTTGCGGGCATCCACCACCTCGAGTCGGAGTCGCTGGTCGGGGAAGAGGGGCGTGAGTTTCTCGAACTTGGGACGGTTTCTGGCGTCCTCCACCGACAGTCCGTTGATCGACTTCACGCGAATGAGTGCCGGGAACTTCTCCTGGTTGCGGGCCGGACGGATCGGCCCCACGACGAGGTCTCCGCGCCGGAGCCCGTTGCGCCGCACGACGTTGACCGATACGTAGGCGTCCTTGTCGCCGGGCTTGTACCCGGACGCCCTCAGGAACCCGTACCCCTCGGGGAGCACGTCGAGGAGCCCCTCACGGAACTCGAGCTCGTCGTCGGGCATGTCGTCCCAGCGTGACCGCTCGTTGCCGCCACCGCCCTGGCTGCCGCCTCCGCCTCCGCCTCCGCCACCGCCGCCTCGCTTGCGGCGGCGGCGTCCGCTTTGGTCGCCGTCCCTGGGCTGGTTCTGGTTCGACCGCTGCTGGTTGCCCTGCTGACGATTTCGGTCGTCCCGGTCGTCCCGCTGGCCCCCGCCCGAGCGCTCGTCGGGTGGTTCGCCACTCGAGGTCTCGTCGCCGGAGCCGTTGGCGCTCTTGCGCACCTCGGGCAACTCGACCTCGGGAGGAGCCTCGGAGACCTCGATGTTCCCGGACTCGAGGATGGCCGAGATGAGCTTTGACTTCTGCAACCCGTCGGATTCGACGCCGACGGCGGCGGCGATGGCGCGCAGGTCTGCGATCGGTTTCTTCGTGAGGTCGGCTCGGCTGGTCACGTTGGTCCTTTCGAGTCGTGCACGGTTGTGGCTGCCATGCACGGGACGGGCCTGTCCGTGTGGAACGTCTCGCCCCGCACGATCTGGCGCGCACGCCGATCCAGGGGGAGAGGGATATCGCCGGGTGGGCGATGACGGCAGTGTAGCGCGTCCCCGCGGACAAGTTCAAGGCACGACTTCGGCGTCCTCTCCGGGTGCAAGTCCGAGGACGTACTCGGCCACGGCGGCCTGGTCGGCCGGGAGCCGGTCGTAGTGCTCGTCTCGGTCGAGCAGGTCGGCGAGGTCATCGGGGAGCGGTGGGGCCTCCCCCACTGCGGCCAAGACGGCCTCGGGGAACTTGGCGGGGTGCGCGGTCGCCACGGACACGAGCGGGATCCCGGGCTGACGATGTCGGATCACTCCGGCCGCCCAGCCGATCGCCGTGTGGGGGTCAACGATCGGCCCGCCGCGGGCCCGCAGGTCGGCGATTGCGGCCGTCGTGGCGTGGTCCGACAACCACGCGGACGAGAACAGCCCGCGGTACTTGCCGATGGTGGTGGCCGGTACCTGCAGGACGCCGTTCGCCGCGTACGCCGCCATGAGGTCGGAGAGGGCGACCGGATCCCGCTCGACCATGTCGAACACGAGCCGCTCGAGGTTGGAGGGCACCTGGATGTCCATGGCGGGAGCGATCGTGGGCACCACGTCGGCCCGCACGAGGCGACCCTCTTGGAGGAACGTCGCCAGGCCGGCGTTGACGTTCGTACCGATGACGATGTGCGTGATGGGGGCGCCCATCGAACGGGCGACGTAGGCGGCCAGGGCGTTGCCGAAGTTGCCCGACGGGACCGAGACCCCGATCCCGGTCCCTCGATCCCCCACCCGAACCGCCGCCCACACGTAGTAGGCGGCTTGGACGGCGATCCTCGCCCAGTTGATCGAGTTCACTGCCGAGATCGACATGCGGGCGCGCACCTCGTCGTCCGCGAAGAGCCGCTTCACGATGTCCTGGCAGTCGTCGAATGTGCCGTCGATGGCAACGTTGTGCACGTTGCCGTCGAGCACCGTCGTCATCTGGCGCCGCTGGACCTCACTCACCCTTCCCCACGGGTGCAAGATGACCACGTCGAGCCGGTCCCGTCCCCTCAACGCCTCGATGGCGGCCGAGCCTGTGTCGCCCGACGTGGCACCGATGATCGTCAGGCGTTCGCCCCGGCGCTCGAGGAAACGGTCGAGTGTTCGACCCACGACCTGGAGGGCGTAGTCCTTGAACGACAGGGTCGGTCCCCAGAACAGTTCGAGGAGCCACGTGTGGTCGTCGAGGCGGGTGAGCGGCGCCACCTCCGCGTGCCGGAACCCCGAGTAGGCGTTGGCGACGATGCCCCGAACGGTGTCGCCGTCGAGCGATCCTTCGGCGAACGGGGCTATCACCCGGGCGGCCACCTCGACGTAGGTGAGTTCCCCCCACGAAGGGTCGAGATCCAGGGCCGGCCACTGCTCGGGCCAGTACAACCCTCCGTCGGGAGCCAGTCCCGTCAGGACGGCTGTTTCGAAGTCGGTGGCGGGGGCGCCACCGCGGGTCGAGAGATACCGCATCAGGAGAGAACGCGAAGCATGGCGCCCACTTCACGCACGGACGACAGCGCACCGAGCGCATCGCACGCTCGGACGTGCTGTGACTCGGGCGCGTCGTGGGTGACGATCAGGAGGGTCGCTCCCTCTCCTCGCCCTTCCTGCCATACCGAGGCGATCGAGACGTCCTCCGCACCGAACGCGGCCGCGATCGAAGCGAGTACGCCGGGCGAGTCCAGGACCTCCAAGCGGTAGTAGCGCCGGGTCGACGTATGGGCGAGGTCCACCATGCGGGCCGGCTGGAACCGCACCGGCGGCGTGACCTGGGCACCGGCCAGCAGCTCCCTGGCCGCGTCGATGACGTCGCCGAGAACGGCAGTGGCGGTGGGGTCACCCCCGGCACCGGGTCCGCTGAAGAGCAGCTCGCCGATCTGGGGACCCTCGACGTAGATGGCGTTCTGGGCGCCCCGGATCGATGCCAGTGGATGGTCCATCGGAACAAGGGTGGGGTGGACCCGCACCGCAACCCCGTCGGAGGTCTCCTCGGCGACGGCGAGCAGCTTGATGACGTAACCCAGGGTGGCCGCGTTCTCGATGTCCTCCGAGCGGAGGTTCTCGATGCCTTCGCGCGGCACCGACGGCCCATCGATCCACGTTCCGAAGGCGAGAGAGGCCAGGATGGCCGCCTTCGACGCGGCATCGCCGCCGCTGACGTCGGCAGTCGGGTCGGCCTCCGCCAGCCCCAGTTCCTGCGCCTCGGCCAGGACCTGGGCGTACGGCATCGCATCTTCGGCCATCTTCGTGAGGATGAAGTTCGTGGTGCCGTTCACGATGCCCAGGACCCGGGTGAGTCGTTCACCAGCGAGGGACTGTGACAGTGGCCGGATGATCGGGATCCCACCACCTACGGCCGCTTCGTAGAGCAGCGCCACACCGGTCTCCTCGGCCAGCGAGATCAGGTCGAGGCCGCGGGTGGCGACCAGTTCCTTGTTGGCGGTGACCACGGCCTTGCCTGCTCGCAGCGCCCGCTCGACGATCGTGCCGGCCGGCTCGAGGCCACCCATGAGTTCGACGACGAGCTGTACGTCGGGGTCGTCCACCACCAGGTTGGGGTCGGTCGTCACCCGGTCACGGGGAAGGTCGAATGGGCGCGACTTGCCGGGATCGCGCACGGCGATCCGTACCAGCTCGAGCTCGAGCCCGGACTTGGCGGCGATTGCAGCACTCTCGTTGATGAGCTTGGCGGCCAACGCTCCACCCACGGTGCCGGCACCGACGATTCCTATTCCTACCTTCATGGAACGAGCAGGGTACCGCTTCGGGCGACGCCACCGCCTCGGTGTTTCCCCGGGCCTAGCCCGGCCGGTACATCCTGATGGTGGGGTAGGCCAGCTCCACGGACGGCTCCGACGCGAACGCCTCCAGGACACCCTCCCAGAACGCCTCGTCCATGGCCCGACGGGCGCGCACGTTGACGAGCAGCCGCGCCGTGAGGAGCACCCCGGAGTCCTTGACCGTGAGGTAGACGCGCGGCGTCAGCGCCCCGAACCGGATGTGGTACGTCCTCGCGGCCGTGCGGATGCGCTGGGCGGCGTTCGACTCGACGGCGGGAACCCGCTCCGCCAGCACATGCTCCATGATGGCCCGTGCCTTCTTCCAGTCCGACTCGAAGGTGATGAGCACGGGCACCTCATGCCAGATGAACTCGAATCCCTCCGTGTAGTTGGCGAGGCGCTCCGTGAACAGCAGCCCGTTGGGCACGTGGACGAGGCGGCCGGTCGACTGCTCTGCGTCCACCCAGTTCCCCACTTCGAGCAAGGAGAATCGAAAGAGGCGGATGTCGACGACATCACCCTTCGTCGCGCCGATTTCGATGCGGTCCCCCACCCGGAACGGTCGTCGAAGCAGGATGTAGGCCCACCCCGCCAGGTTCTTGAGCACGTCGGTGAGGGCGATGGCGATACCGGCCGAGACGAGACCGAGATACGTGGGGAACGAGTCGAGAGCGTCGATCCAGATCCAGCTGAGCGTGAGGACCCCGACGACCGAGGAGATGTACGTCGCCACCTTCCGCGTCCGGTAGTTGAGCTCCGGGTCCTCGAGGCGGCGATGGATCGCTCGCAGGGTGGCCCAACGGAAAAACAGGATGACGCCGATGGCGATGATCGAAGCCAGGGTCTTGGCCTGGGTGGCGGCTGAGATCCCGAAGCCGGCGAAGACGTCCTGCATCGGGCCAGCGTACGCGATCGCGCACCGAACCCTCGGACGGTCGGCCGCCGACGGCGCCGGCCAACCACCCGCCGGAATGGGTCGGTGCACTACCCTTGCCGGGTGGATTCCATCTTCGATTCACGTTCCGCCGACGTCATCAGCTCGGGGATCCTCATTGCCCTCGTCGTGATCGGCCGAAGCGTCGCGGTCCGGTACGTGCGCAACCAGGAGTGGGCCAACGTCCAAATGAGCCGTCGATGGCTCGTACAGATCCGCAACCTCGCCCTCCTGCTTCTGTTCTTCGGCCTCACGGTGATCTGGGCCGAGCAGTTGCGTTCGGCCGCGATCTCGCTCGTTGCCCTGGGGGCGGCGTTCGTGCTCGCCACCAAGGAGCTCATCATGTGCGTGAGTGGCGCGGTGGTACGCACCTCCGGCAAGAGCTTCACCATCGGGGACCGCATCGAGGTCGCCGGCCTGCGCGGCGACGTGGTGGACCACTCGCTCCTCACCACCACCATCTTCGAAGTGGGGCCCGGCGAAGCGCGTACCGGACGGACGATCGTGTTTCCCAACTCGCTGCTCGTCACCCAGTCGGTGGTCAACGAGACCGGCGGCCGCGACTTCGTACTCCACGCCTTCACGGTGCCGGTTCCACTCGAGGGGTGGCGAGCCACGGCCGATCTTCTGCTCAAGGCGGCCGAGGACACGACTTCGACGTACGTTGCCGAGGCCGGCGAGAGCTTTGCCGAACGGGCACGCCGACACTCGCTCGTACTGCCGTCGGTTCGGCCCCAGGTCGTCCTCGACGTCACCGGCCCCACCAGCCTCGATCTCATCGTCCGGGTCCCGACCCCCGTCCACGCCAAAGGCAGGATCGAACAAGAGATCATCGTGCGGTGGCTCGAGGCGCTGGACCCGACCGAGGGCGCGTCGCGGCTCCTGGACACGTCCGAGACAACGGGCATGCTGCCGCGGATCCAGGCCGGACCACCACCTGACTGAGGTCGCCGCCACGGGGTCTACCCTCCCACCCCATGGCCGGACCCATCCCTCGCTACCTGCTCCCCGACTCGGCGACGGTCGGCCCGAAGGGAGAGCTCCTCGTCGGCGGATGCAACACCCTTGCCCTGGCGGCCGAGTTCGGGACTCCACTGTTCGTCTACGACGAGGAGCAGCTCCGGGACCGTTGCCGGCGGGCGGTGGCGGCCTGGGGTGACGGGGTGGCGTACGCGGCCAAGGCCTTCCTGTGCAAGGAGATGGCCAGGCTCGTCCATGCCGAGGGAATGCACATCGACGTGGCGACCGGCGGCGAGCTCTTCGTGGCCCTCGAGGCCGGGGTTCCGGCCGATCGGCTCGTCCTCCACGGCAACAACAAGAGCACCGCCGAGATCCGCATGGCGCTCGAACGCGGCGTGCGTCGCCTCGTGGTCGACTCGTTCGACGAGATGGATCGGATCGAGTCGCTCGTCGCCGCCGGTCTGCCTCCACCGGAGGTCCTCTTGCGCCTCACCCCCGGCATCGAGGCCCACACCCACGAGTTCGTCCAGACGGGACACGACGACACGAAGTTCGGGTTCACGGCCTCGACCGGGGTGGCGGCGGCCGCCGTGGACCGAGCCCGGTCCTCCCACGCCATGGACCTCGTGGGGGTGCACGCCCACATCGGGAGCCAGGTGTTCACGGTCGACTCGTTCGCAGAGGCGGCCCGCATCATCTCCCGGATCGTTGCCCCATTCGGGCTCCCGGAGCTGTCGGTGGGAGGGGGCCTCGGCGTGGCGTACGTCGAGGGCGAGGAGGCGGCCGACATCGAGGATTGGGCCGCGGCCGTGACGAGCGCCTGCCGCCAGGAGGGGGTGACTGCGTCGGTGACAGCCGAGCCGGGCCGGTCGATCGTGGCGGCGGCCGCCATCACGCTCTATACCGTCGGGACCATCAAGCACCTCGACGGGATCCGCACCTACGTGGCGGTGGACGGTGGGATGAGCGACAACCCGCGCCCGGTGCTGTACGGCTCCGGGTACGAGACGTTCCTGCCCCGGGCGCTCGATGCGCCCCGGGCCCGCGAGATCCGCCTCGTCGGCAAGCACTGCGAGTCCGGTGACCTGCTCGTGCGCGAGGGATGGGTCCCGGGTGACGTGACGGTCGGGGACGTGGTGGCGACCCCGGTGACGGGCGCCTACGGCCACTCGATGGGTTCGAACTACAACAAGGTGCTCCGGCCCCCGGTCGTCTTCGTCCGCGACGGGGACGCACGGCTCGTCGTGCGCCGGGAAACCTACGAGGACCTCACCCGACTCGATTGGTGACCTGCGCCCTCGGCAGGATTCGAACCTGCGCTCCCGGCTCCGGAGGCCGGTGCTCTATCCCCTGAGCTACGAGGGCGGGAGCGCGAGTGTACCGACGGCGTCGAGCTGTTTCGGCTCCCGCCTCGGCGTCACGAGATCACCGGGCGGGACGGACCACGGGCCCGGTTGCGCCCGGGCAGGGCGGATGCCGGGGCTACGACGCCTGGCGAGCGGCCTTGGTCGCCTCCACGGAGGCCTTGAGCGCCTCGAGGAGGTCGATGACCTTCGTCGGCTCGGGGGCGGCGGGGGCGATGATCTCCTCGCCTTCGATCTTGCGCTGGGCCAACTCCTCGATCCGCTCCCGGGTGCGGTCACTCCATTCGGCCGCCTCGAACGACCGGGTCATGTTCTCGACGAGCATGGAGGCCATGGCCACCTCGTCGTCGCGCACCTCGACCTCCTCCTCGAGCGTCTCGAAGGTGGCCTCCCGCACCTCGTCCGGCCAGTACATCGTCTCCATGACGAGGACACCGTCCTTGTTGCGCAGCGTGGCCATCTGCTCCTTGGCCCGGATCGAGACCTTGCACAGCCCCACCAGGCCGCGGTCCTCGAGCGCCGACAGCAGGATCTTGTACGCCTTGATCCCCGTTTTCTCGGGGGCGAGGTAGTACGACGACTTGTAGAGGATCGGGTCGATCTCCGCCTCGCTGACGAACTGGACGACGTCGACGAGCTTCGATCCCGTGGCGGAGGCGGCCGCTTCCAGCTCCTCGTCGGAGAACACCACGTAGCGGCCCTTCTCCACCTCGTACCCCTTGACGATGTCGTCCCAGCCGACCTCGGTTCCGTCGACCTCGGCCACGCGCTTGTAGCGGATCGGACTGCCGTCCGACTCCCGGAGCTGTTTGAACTTGGGCGTCCGGTTCTCCGTGGCCGAGAAGAGGCCGACGGGGATCGTGACGAGGCCGAAGCTGATGGCTCCCTTCCAGATGGATCGCATACGACCAATGTAGTTCCACGACCCTCCCAGTGGGAAGGGTCGACCGGGCGACGACGTTCCCAGGACGGCCCGGAGGACTACCGATATCGATCGAGGAACTGGAGCACCTGGGCCTCGTAGATCACGGGGTCCACGTTCCACATCCTGGTGTGGCCACCGAACAGCTCGACGACCCTCGCCCGAACCGCGGCGTCGGCGAACGACCTCGAGGTCTCGATCGGGATCGTCACGTCCTCGGTGCCATGGAGGACCAGGATCGGCACGCTCGGCAGGTCCCCGGCCCGGGCGATGTAGTCGTACTCCGAGAAGTCGACGTCGAAGCGCAGCTCCGCGATGAGGATGGCGGCGTCGGCCACGATCCCCGGGACCGTCACGTTCAGCAAAGGAATGGGGAGCTCTCGGGCTCCGATGTGGAGCTTGATCGTGCGTTCGATGTCGGTTGTCGGGGAGTCGAGGACCACCGCCAGGAGGTCCCCGGCCCGCTCGGGCTCGTGCACCATCCACGAGAGGGTGATCGCCGCCCCCATGGAGTAGCCGATGATCGACACGTCGGAGGTGGCCCGGGAATCCACCCAATCCATGACTGCCGCCAGGTCGGTCCACTCGGTCGCCCCGAAGGCCACTCGGCGGTTCTCGACCTGGGGAGCACCTTCGTCGTTGCGATAGGTGGGGACGACGACGTTGTACCCGGCCGCGTGGAGGAACGGCACGAGACGCAGCATCTCCAGTCGTCCCCGGTCGTTTCGCCCGTGCACGAGGACCACCCAGGGCCCGTCGTCGGTGGCGGGGATCGACCACGCCGGCATGGGTCCCAGGGGGCCTTCGATGACCTCCTCGGTGAACTCCAGGCCGAGGACTCCCGGGTCATCGGGCCAGACGTACTCGTCGATCCCGACCCGCTCGCCGTCGTCGGGCAGACCCCCCCGGAGTGCCCGGAACACCCTGCGGACGGTGCCGCCGTCGCGACCCAGGTACCCGGTGACCTGCCCGTAGCCGTCCTCCCACACGACCCCGGCGACCTCGTCACGGGCGAGTTTCGTCTCCCCGACGTCGAGCCAGCCGAGTTCTATCTCGCGGGCCGAGACCTCGATGACCTCGACCGGGCGGGTGGGCTCGAAGTCGGAGAGGTCGAGGATCTCGGTCCGGACTTCGTCGGAGATCACCCACCCGGCGGCCCCGAGGCCGAGGGCGAGCACGACGACGATGACGACGAGTGTGCGCATTGACGGATGAGGATAGGGAACCTCGGGCCTAGGGGCTCGTCCCTAGGGTCCCTCGCCCTCCCAGGTCACCGACCCGGGCTCTTCGGGTCCGAACCCGCTGAACGAGGGGTGCCGGAGCCGACCCTCATGCGTCCACTCCTTGAAACGGACGTGGGCCACCAGGCTGGGAACGACGAACGTCGCACCCGGCAACTCCGGTTCGTCGCCGAAGGGGGAGGCGTCCACCGTCATGGCGTCGAGGGCCTCGCGGATGAGCCGGAGCGATCGATCGTCGAACCCGGTCCCGACGGACCCGATCCATCGCAGGCGGCCACCGTCGGGGAGGCCCAACAGGAGGGAGCCGAACGTGTCCGCCCGACCGCCCTCGCCTCGCGTGAACCCGCCGACGAGGGCTCGGACCGTTCGGTACCGGACGATCTTGCGCCAGTCCGGCGATCTCGTGCCCGGCCGGTACGGCGAGTCGACTCGTTTGGCGACCATCCCTTCGAGACCGAGTTCGCCGATCGCCTCCCAGAACACCTCACCTTCGCCGACCACGCCGTCCGAGCGATGCCAGGGCGGAGCCAGGTCGAGGTCGTCGAGTCGGGCCCGCCGTTCGGCGAACGGAAGCCTGGAGCAGTCGCACCCATCGACCTCGAGGACGTCGAACACGAAGACCGCTATGGGGGCAGCCGCGGCGGCCTCGGTCGTGGTCACTCCCCCGAGGTTGAGCCGGGACTGGAGGAGCTGGAACGAGGGATGGCCGCTGGCGTCGAGGGCGACGATCTCGCCGTCCAGGACGACGCCGAAGGGCGTGGGGGGACCCAGCTCCGGGTAGGTGGGGGCCATCTCCCGCCCCGTTCGCGACCGGAGCGAGAGCCGAGTCCCGTCCCACGACGCCACACAGCGAACCCCGTCCCACTTCGGCTCGAAGTACCACTCGGGATCCGAGAACGGTGTTTCCCAGGGGACGGCCAGCATCGGGGCGTAACCCACGTCAAAGGCTCGCGAGGCGGGCTGGGGAGGCGTGTCCGGTCGGAGCCACGGTCGCCTACCCGGCAAGGACCTCGCGGACGATCCGGTTCACGAGGGCGCCGTCGAGTTCGTCCTTGTGGTCGGACATGAGCGCACCCATCACCCGCCCCGTCGCGGATGGGTCGCCGGCCACGCCCAACTCGTCGACGCGGGCCTCGACGAGGGCTCGGGTGGCGGCCTCATCCAGCTTGGTCGGGAGCCAACGCGAGACGTACTCGACCTCGAAGGCGAGCTTCGCCGCCTGCTCGGCGCCTCGTTCGCCGTAGCCCTCGTACTCGCGTCGGGCCTTGTCCATCTTCTTGGCGAATGCGCCGATGACCTCGACGTAGAACGCGTCGTCGACCTCGCCGGAGAAGCCCGGCTCGGCTCGGCGTCTGGAGGCCTCGGTGGTGATCGCCCGGATCACGTTGCTACGGGCCGTGTCCCGCTTCTTGAGGGCGTCGGTGAGTTCCGCCCTGAGTTGCTGCTCGATCACGGTCGTACCTCCGCGTTGATGCGTGGGGGATCGTCGGTGACGATCGCGTCGACACCGTAGTCCACGAGAACCCGGGCCTCCTCCGGGTCGTTGACGGTCCACACCCCGACGAGCAGCCCCTGTCGGTGGATGGCGGACACCTGGGCGGCTGTCTCGATCATCCGATGGTGGGGCACGACGAAGCGATGCCCCTGGGAGAGCGCCTCGGCGACAGCGTCTTCCAGCGAGTCGGGAGGCGCCACGAGAACGCCGGTGAGTACCCGAGGGACACGCTGTTTGATCTCGGCCAGCGTCGGCCAGTGGAACGAGGTCACGACGTCGCCCCGACGGGCCAGCGAGGCGGCGGCCACCGGCCGGTCGAAGCTGGGGTCGAAGTCACCGTCGCCGGGTACGTGTTTGAGCTCGATGTCGAGGGGCAGGTCGGGGCACGCCGCCAGCAGCGAGGCCAGCGTCGGGACATGCGCCGTCTCGGCCCCGGCCGCCAGGGCCGCGGCCGTCGTGTCGGGGATCGAGACGCCGTTCACAACAGGGTCGTGGCTCAGGACGGGGACCCCGTCGACGGTCCATCGGACGTCGATCTCCACGAAATCGACGTGTGGGATCGCCGCCTGGATCCCGGCCAGGGTGTTCTCGGCGTGGGCCGCCCTCCAGCCTCGATGTCCTCCGATGCGCATGACTCATCTCCGATTCGCGTAAGTGGCGGTCACCAACCTATGCTCACCGAGCCCGCACTGTCGTCAACAAATACCTCGTTATTGCTTGCGGGTAAGCTGACGCGTGTTTAGCCTGCAGTCGTTACTTGAACGCATCTAGGCTTGTGCGTGACTTCACAAGCTCACTCTTGGAGAACGACAGTGCTAACCATCCCCTCGCCCGACACGGCGATCAGTGCAGATTGGAGAGAGCTCGCTCTCTGCCGCGACTCGGAACCGACCCTCTTCTTCCCCGTGGGGACGACGGGTCACGCCTTGGACCTCATCGCCGAGGCGAAACAAGTGTGCGGCCAGTGCCCGGTGCAGGAGAGCTGTCTCCAGTACGCCCTCCAAACCAACCAGGAGGCCGGGATCTGGGGCGGGTACGCCGAGGACGAGCGTCGTCGGTTGCGCAAGCGGTGGTTGGCCGAGCGGCGCCGCCAGCGGGCGTAGAACACCTTCGAGGAGCCCCCGTTCGGGGGCTCCTTCGCGTCAGAACCCGGCCGAGCGGCGAGCGTCGGGCGAGATGTCGATGAAGGCGATGCCGCGGGCCGGGATCCCGACCCGATGGTCGTCGGTGTCCGTGACCCAGAGTATCTGGCCCTCCCCCGCGATGGCCGCCTCGGCATCGGAGACGAACGCGTCGACGTCCTCGACGTCCACTTCGATCTCCCGGGTGGACTCGCTCACTCCGATTCGAACACGCACGCGGCACTCCTTCTGCGATGGTGGCGCAAGGGTATCAGTCACCGATGACGAGTCGGGGGGAGCCGATAGCATCGGCCCATGATCGACAGTGACCTCGTTGGTGCGGTGGCCGTCGTGGCCCTCACCGTCGGCGAGGCCGATCTCGCCCGGGCACTCGGTTCGGGCGACGTGGCGGTCCTGGGGACGCCCCGGCTCGTCGCCCTGTGCGAGCAGGCCACCGTGGCCGCAGTACACGACCTCATCCCGCCGGGCACGACGACGGTGGGAACCCGGGTGGAGTTGGACCACCTCCGTCCCAACCGCGTGGGTGACCTCGTCGAGGCCCGGGCGACGGTGACCGCGGTGGAGGGCCGGAGGATCACCTTCGCCGTCGACGTTCACCACGGCGACCACACCGTCGGCCGGGGTGTCGTCACCAGGGCCCTCGTTGACCGGGAGAGGTTCGACCAACAAGGGTGAAGAGGACCCAAGCCACCAGCCGACGACCCCGGCCCGACGGCCCCCTACACGTTCTCCCCGAGGAAGATCTGGCTCACCGAGGTGTCGGCGAAGATCGCCTCCAGCGCCTCGGCCACGATCGGGGCGATGGAAATCACCGTGAGGCACTTGAGCTTGCGAGCGTCGTCCCGGATGGGGAGGGTGTCGGTGACGAGCACCTCCTCGATCTCGGACTCGGCGAGGCGCTCGGCAGCCGGCGGCGAGAACAGCCCGTGGGTGGCCACGACCCTGACGCTGAGTGCGCCCTTCTCCTTGAGGATGGACGCCGCGTTGCAGACCGTGCCGGCGGTGTCGATGATGTCGTCCACGATGACGGCGTGGCGGCCATCGACCTGTCCCACGACGGCCAGCGCCGCCGACTGGTTGTGGGCGTCGGCGCTTCGCCGCTTGTAGACGAAGGCGACCTCGGCGCCGAGGTGCCGGGCGAACTTCTCCGCCCGTTTGACGCCCCCGGCATCGGGGGACACGACCGTGATGTCGCCACTCAGCTTCTGGACGAGGTGATCGGTGAAGATCGGCAGGGCGGTGAGGTGGTCGAACGGCTTGTCACTGAAGCCCTGCACCTGGCCGGTGTGGAGATCGACCGAGACCATGCGATCGGCCCCGGCGGTCTGGAGGAGATCCGCCATGAGCCTGGCGGTGATCGGCTCCCGGGGCAGGGCCTTCTTGTCCTGGCGGGCGTAGCCGAAGAACGGGATGACCGCCGTGACCGTCCGGGCACTCGCCCTCTTGAGGGCGTCGATGGCGACGAGCTGCTCCATGATGTGGAAGTTGAGCGGGTCGGTATGTGACTGCATCATGAAGCAGTCGGCCCCGCGGACGCTCTCGGTGGGCCGCACGTAGATCTCCCCGTTGGCGAACACCGAACGGTGCATGCCGCCCAACTTCACCCCCAGCAGCCGGGCCACCTCGTCGGCGAGCGGTTCGTGGGCGCTCCCGGAGAACAGCATGAGCCGCTTCCGCCCGACGACCTCCATCAGCCATCCCTCCGCTGCTTCTTGTCGGCCCTCTTCCGAGCCAGCCGATCGCCGTAGCCGGGGATTTCCCGCTGCTTCGTTCGTTCAACCGCCAAGGCACCATCTTCGACGTCGCTGGTGATCACACTACCGGCTCCGGTCACGGCGTTCTTCCCAATCCGGACGGGCGCCACCAGCATCGAGTCCGAACCGATGAACGCGCCGTCGTCGATCGTGGTCGTGTGCTTGTCGACACCGTCGTAGTTGACGGTGACCGTCCCGGCGCCCACGTTGACCCCTTCTCCGATCTCGGCGTCGCCCACGTACGAGAGGTGAGGGATCTTGGATCCCCGCCCCACCGTGGCCATCTTCGTTTCGACGAACGTCCCGACCCGGGCACCCGCCTCGAGGGCTGTCCCCGGACGCAGGGACGCGTACGGGCCCACTTCGACCCCGTCCCCGACCCGACAGCCCCGCAGGACGGAGTACCACACCTTCGTCCCGGCGCCGATGGTGGAGTCGCGAACGAAGACATCGGGTCCCAGTTCGGCGTCGGGTCCGACCTCTGTGTCGCCCTCCAGGTGGACGCCGGCGTGAATCCGAACGCCCGGCCCGATTCGGACACCGGCCGCGATGTAGGTCCGTGCGGGATCCTCCATCCACACGCCTTGCTCCATGAGATCCCGGTTGATGCGATCCCTGCGCTCGGCCTCGGCGGCTGCCAGTTGGGCCATCGAGTTCACACCGGCTATCTCGCCCGGCGCGGCGAGGGTGGCTTCGATGGCGGCGTCGCGGGCGGCGAGGTTGTCGACCACAAGGGGAAGGTAGTACTCCCCTTGGGCTGTGTCATCCGTGAGGTGCGGGAGTTCGGCCGCGAGGTCCGCGGCCCTGAACGCGTACATGCCGGCGTTGACCTCGGCCACGGCCCGCTCGGAGTCGTCGGCATCGGCTTCTTCCACGATGCGCACGACCCGGGAGCCGTCCCGGATGACGCGGCCGTAGCCGGCCGGCTCGTCGACGACTGCGGTGAGCAGGGCCACCGAGGCCCCGGTCGTCTCCCGGGCGAGCGCCAGGGCGTCCAGGGTGGTCCCGTCGATGAGGGGCGTGTCGCCGGGCAAGACGACGATCGTGTCATCGTCCTGCCACTCGAGCTGGGCAAGGGCCAAGCCGGTCGCATGTCCGGTACCGAGCTGTTCGGACTGGACGCAGGTCTCGGTTCCCGGAGGGAGCGAGGCGACAACGGCGTCTGCCTCGAACCCGACGACGACAACGACCTGCTCGGGGGCCAGGTCGTCAACCGCGCGCAGGACCCAGGCCAGCAGGGGGACCCCGGCGACTTCGTGGAGCACCTTGGGCTTGCTCGAGCGCATCCGTGTGCCCTGGCCCGCAGCCAGGACGATTACTCGTCGTGCCATCGTCACCTATCGTCGCCGCGGCCCCGATCCGTGGCTGGGGGAACAGGACTCGAACCCGTACTAACGGGACCAAAACCCGTTGTGCTGCCAGTTACACCATCCCCCATCGAACCATGAGGTCCGGGGACCCCCGGGAGTGTACCGAGCGATCGGTTCTCGCGACTCACGGCCTCAGTCCCCGGCGATCGTGACACCATGGGGACTCGGGACGAGGAACCCGAGCATGCGCAGGCCGGGATCGAGGCGGCTGAGGTCCCCAGCCACTGCGCGGGCGGCGGACTTGGCCTCCTCCGTGGAGTCGAAGAAGCTGAAGAGCGACGTCCCGCTTCCCGACATGAGAACCGGCCGCTCCAGGAGCCGCCCGAGCACTCGGCGGTGCTCGGCCAGCCTCGGCTCGAGGCTCTCGGCAGCCGGGGTGAGGTCGTTGCACAAGGGGGCGTAGGGCGCCAGCGACTCGGGCACGTCCTCGACCATCGGGCCCCTCGGAAACCCCATCTCGTCGAAGCGTCGGTACACCGCCGGGGTCGACAGCCCGAACCCGGGGACCCAGACCAGCATCGCGTACCCACCGGCGAAGGGAAGCGGGGTCACGGTCTCTCCCCGTCCCTCCATCCTGATCGTCCCGCCCTGGATGAGCGCGGGGATGTCCGACCCGATCGACGCGGCGACCACCCCCAGGTCGGGAAATGTCGCCCCGCGGGCGTGGGCGGCGGCGAGGACGAGGGCGGCGGCGGCGTCCCCCGAGCCACCCCCCAGGCCGGCGGCGACCGGGACGGTCTTGCGGAGCCGGAAGTGCAGCGTCGGGACGTCGGCGCCGGCGTCCCGGAGGGCCCGGACCGCCCGAAGGACGAGGTTCATGGGCCCGGTGTCCACGGGGTCACGGAGATGTGACGGCTGGTCCACGAGCGAGAGGGTGTCCGTGTCGGCATCCGACGGGTCGGCCCACAGCACCTCACCCGGTACCGCCTGCACGATCGAGTCGAGTGGGTGGTAGCGGTCCGCGCGGGGCGGGAAGACCCGGAGCGACAGGTTGACCTTGGCCGGGGCGTGCGCCTTCATGTCACCACCGCCTCGGCCAGCCTCAGGTAGTCACCCGGGGACAGCTCCTCGGCCCGGGCGGTCGGCTCGAGTCCGGCCCGCTCACATGCCGCGATCGGATCCCCGAGCACCCGGCGCAGGGACGCCCGGAGCATCTTGCGCCGCTGCCCGAAGGCCGCCCCGGCCAGTCGAATGGCCTCGTCCACCGGACCGGGTCGGGGGGCCGGTTCGAGAACGACCACCGCCGAGCCGACGTTGGGAGCAGGTAC
>JBFKVA010000006.1:0-57603 GCA_041635475.1 Acidimicrobiia bacterium
ACGCTCGCGCTGGTGCCCGACCTGGATCGAATCGCCTTCGCAATAGCAACGGTGGTCACCTACCTCGTCCTCCTCACCTGGGAGACGGTGGCGGTGTCCAGAGGATCGGAAAGGGATTTGGAGTGGATCAGCTGATCTTGGCATCGGAGACCTGTGACGTCGCCAACGTGACGATGTGCGCGCCCGCGCAGGTTTCCGAACTGTTCGAATTCGCCCCGTTCAGCTCTGTGGAGTGGTTGACGCGCACCCACCTGCTCATCGCCCTCGCCGCCCTCCTCGCCATTGGTCTGTTCGTCATTGCCCTGCGCAAGCCCAAGCTCGTCCCCGGCAAGTTCCAGCTCGTTGCCGAGTCGGCCTACAACTTCGTCGACCAGAGCATCGCCAAGGACGTCATCGGATCCGACGGTTCCAGGTACACGCCCTACCTGCTCTCGATCTTCATGTTCATCCTCTTCGGCAACATGTTCGAGATCACGCCGTTCGTGAACTTCCCGATCACCTCCCGGATGGCCATACCGGCGTTCCTGGCGATCCTCACGTATCTCATCTTCGTCATCGCCGGGATTCGCAAGCAGGGGATCGGCTACTTCACCCACCTCATCTGGCCCCCCGGCGTTCCCACTGCCCTCAAGCCGCTTGTCGGCGTCATCGAGCTCGTCTCGGTGCTCCTTGTTCGGCCGTTCTCGCTCGCGGTGCGGTTGTTCGCCAACCTCGTCGCCGGGCATGTCATGCTCTCACTTCTCCTGGGGACCGCCGGCTTCTTCGTGTGGGCGGCGATCACCGAGGGACTGTGGGGCAAGGGGGCCGTTGGCATCGCCTGGTTCGTGCTCGGCCTCGCCATCTTCCTGTTCGAGATGCTGGTGGCCTTCCTCCAGGCGTACATCTTCACCCTTCTGTCAGCCGTGTACATCCAGACCTCCGTGCACCCCGAGCACTGAGGCCTGACCACCCAATAACCAACAAGGAGAGAGAGACTCATGGACGCAGCAGCAGCTGAGGTTCTCAAAGGCGCCCTGGCCGTCATCGGCTACGGCCTCGCCGCAATCGGCCCCGGCCTCGGCATCGGCGTTCTCGCCGGCAACGCCGTGCAGGCCATGGCCCGTCAGCCCGAAGCCGCGGGCATGGTGCGCACCACCATGTTCTTGGGCATCGCCTTCACCGAGGCACTCGCCCTCATCGGCTTCGTCCTGTTCTTCCTGGCATAGCGGGGACGTCGAATGACGGAACTGCTGTTGCTGGCCGCCGAGGAAGCCGAGCACGTCGAGGGTGGCGGGGGAATCGAGTTCCTCCTTCCCGCCCCGGCCGAGCTCTACACCGGCATCGTCGCGTTCGCGATCGTCTTCCTCGTGATGTGGAAGTTCGCGGTCCCGGCGATGAAGAAGCTCATGGCTGAGCGCCAGGCCGCCATCGCCGGCCAGATCAAGGAAGCCGAGAACGCCAAGCAGGAGGCCCAGAGCCTCCTCGCCGACTACAAGACCCAGGTGGCGGGCGCCAAGTCCGAGGCGAACACCATCGTCGAGGACGCCCGCAAGGCCGCCGAGGCCGTCCGGGCCGATGTGCTGGCCAAGGCCGAGGACGAAGCTGCTGCCATCCGGGCCAAGGCCCATGCCGAGGCGGAGGCCGAGAAGGGTCGGGCGCTGCAGGAGGCCAGAGTCGAGGTGGCGAACATCTCGGTCAACCTGGCCGAGAAGGTCGTCGGGGCAAGCCTCGACACCGACCGGCAGAAGAACCTCGTCGAGCAGTACCTCGCTGAGCTCGAACGAGGGGTGTAGGCATGTCGGTTGATGATCGCATCAAGGGTTATGCGGCGGGGATCCTCGAGATCGCCCGCGGCGAGGGCCAGTTGGAGCGGGTCGAGTCCGAGCTGTTCCAGGTCGGACGGGCCATCGAATCCTCGGCCCAGCTCTACGACGCCCTCGCCGACCCCCGCGTTCCCGCGGAGAAGAAGCAGGCGATCGTTGCCGACATGATCGGTGGTCGGGCATCCGATCTCACCGTCTCGATCGCCTCGTTTGTCGTCGCGGCCGGACGTGGCCAGGACCTCGGCGCCATCGCCGACGCCCTTGCCGCCGAGGCGGCCACGTCCCGCAACAAGGAAGTGGCCATCGTTCGTTCGGCGATCGCACTCGACGACGAGACCATTTCACGGTTGGCCTCCGCCCTGGGCAAGGCCACCGGCAAGGAAGTTGACGTCAAGGTCGTGGTCGACCCCTCGGTGGTGGGCGGCATCGTCGCCACCGTCGGGGACACCGTGATCGACGGCTCGGTCCGCACGAAGCTTGATTCGCTTCGGGCCGCGCTGGCCCGCTGACGGGAGAAGGAGCACATGGCAGATCTCACGATCAGCGCTGAAGACATCACAACGGCCCTCAAGGCTCAACTCGCCGACTGGCAGCCCACCGTCGACAAGGAGACGGTCGGCTACGTGACGGCCATCGCCGACGGTGTGGCACGTGTCAAGGGCCTCCCCAACACGATGGCTTCGGAGCTTCTCGAGTTCCCGGGGGGCCTCATGGGGGTCGCCCTCAACCTCGACGAGGGTGACCTCGGCGTCGTCCTCATGGGTGAGTATGAGCACATCCAGGAAGGCGCCCCCGTCAAGCAGACAGGGACCGTCCTTTCGGTCCCCGTCGGTGACGCCCTGCTCGGGCGGGTCGTCGACGCCCTCGGCAACCCGATCGACGGCAAGGGCCCCATCAACGCCACCGAACGCCGGCTCCTCGAGACCCAGGCGCCGTCCGTCGTCGAGCGCCAGCCGGTTCATGAACCACTCCAGACCGGCATCAAGGCCATCGACGCCATGACCCCGGTCGGCCGGGGCCAGCGTCAGCTCATCATCGGCGACCGCCAGACCGGCAAAACGGCCGTGGTCCTCGACACGATCATCAACCAGAAGGGCCAAGGCGTGAAATGCGTCTACGTGGCCATCGGACAGAAGTCGTCGACGGTGGCCGAGGTGGTCGACGCCCTCGAACGGTCCGGCGCCATGAAGTACACGGTCGTGGTGAACGCGCCTGCCTCGGACTCCGCCGCCCTCCAGATGTACGCGCCCTACGCCGGTTCGGCCTTCGGCCAGTACTGGATGTACAACGGTCAACACGCCCTCGTCATCTTCGACGATCTCTCCAAGCAGGCCGTCGCCTACCGGGAGATCTCGCTGTTGCTGCGCCGCCCTCCGGGACGTGAGGCCTATCCGGGCGATGTGTTCTACCTCCACAGTCGCCTGCTTGAGCGGTGCGCCAAGCTCTCGGACGAGTTGGGAGGGGGATCGCTCACGGGGCTTCCCATCATCGAGACGAAGTCGGGTGACGTCTCGGCGTACATCCCGACGAACGTCATCTCGATCACCGACGGCCAGATCTTCCTCGAGACCGACCTGTTCTTCTCAGGCATTCGCCCGGCCATCAACGCCGGCATCTCGGTCTCGCGGGTCGGCGGTAACGCCCAGGTGTCGGCGATGAAGAAGGTGGCGGGCCCTCTGCGGCTCAACCTCGCCCAGTTCCGCGAACTCGAGGCGTTCGCTGAGTTCGGTTCCGAACTCGACGCCGCCTCACTCGCCCAACTCGAGCGGGGACGGCGGGTGGTCGAGGTTCTCAAGCAGGGTCAGTTCGAGCCGATGGCGGTCGAGGAACAGGTCCTCGTCATCTACGCGGTCACCGAAGGTCACTTCGACAAGGTGCCCGTGGAAGGCCTCGCCGACGCCGAGGAGAAGCTCGCCGAGTGGGTGAAGACCCACCGTCCGGACGTCCTCAACTCGATCCGGGAGACGGGCAAGCTGCCCGAGGGCAAAGCGATGCCCGAGGCGATCGACGCCTTCCTCGACCTGTACGTGGTAGAGGAGTAGCGCGGTGGCATCGGCCCAGGTCCGGGACACGCGCCGGCGGATCAAGTCCGTCGAGGCGACGATGAAGATCACCCGCGCCATGGAGCTCATCGCGGCCTCCCGGATCCCCCGGGCCCAGGCGCGGGTCCAGGCGTCGAAGCCGTACTCGACCAAGCTGGTGGAGGTCATCCAAAACGTCTCGTCGGCTGCCGGCGAGGCGTCCCACCCGTTGCTCGAACGCCGGCCCGTCAAGACCGTTGGCGTCCTCGTCATCTCCTCGGACCGCGGTCTGTGCGGTGCCTACGCCACCCAGATCATCCGCCACGCCGAGCGCGAGGTCATCGAACACCAGGAAGCCGGCAAGAACGTCAGGGTCTTCGCCGTCGGCAAGAAGGCCCAGCAGTACTTCCAGTACCGAAAGTACACGATCGAGCGGTCGTTCCTCGCGGTCACCGACCGCCCGGGGTACGGCGACGCCCGGGCCATCGCCAACACACTCATGGACGCCTACTCGGCCGGGCGGATCGACGTCGTCGACGCGTTCTACACGCGCTATCAGTCGGCCATGACCCAGGTGCCGACCCGGTACCAGTTGCTGCCGGCCCACACCCCCGAGGCCGCCGCCGGCTCCGTGGGGTCGGTGAGCTACGAGTACGAACCGTCCCCCGCGGACATCCTCGATCGGCTGCTGCCGCGGTACGTCGAGGCGACGATCTTCAGTATGTTGCTCGAGGCATCTGCCTCCGAGCACTCGGCCCGAAGACGAGCGATGAAGGCGGCCACCGACAACGCAGATGAGCTGGTCCGGATCCTCGCCCGGATCGCCAACCAGGCCCGCCAGGCCGAGATCACGACCGAGATCTCCGAGATCGTCGGCGGCGCCGAAGCACTCAGTCAAGGTTAGGAAGAAGGAGCAAGCGTGGCAGAAGCAGTGAGCGTCGGTCGGGTGGTGCGTGTCGCCGGCCCGGTTGTCGACGTCGAATTCCCTCATGAGGCCCTCCCGGAGATCCTCTACGCACTCGACGTGTCCTTCACCGTGGCCGGTGAGGACAAGAACGTCCTCCTCGAGACGGCCCAGCACATCGGAGCCAACCGGGTGCGGGCGATCGCCATGGCACCGACCGACGGCATCACCCGTGGGGCCGAGGTGCGCAACTCGGGTGCCCCGATCTCGGTCCCGGTGGGGGACCAGACCCTTGGTCACATCTTCAACATGTGGGGTGTCGCCCTCGACGACCCCAGCCTCGAGTTCTCCGGCGACCGGTGGCCGATCCACCGGACGCCACCGGCGTTCGAGGACGTCGAACCCCAAAAGACGGTCTTCGAGACGGGCATCAAGGTCGTCGACCTTCTCGGCCCGTATCTCGAAGGTGGCAAGATCGGCCTGTTCGGCGGTGCCGGCGTTGGCAAGACCGTCCTCATCCAGGAGCTCATCTCCCGTGTGGCCACCCAGCACGGTGGTGTCTCGGTGTTCGCCGGTGTCGGTGAGCGCACCCGGGAGGGCAACGACCTCTTCCTCGACATGAAGGAATCGGGGGTCCTCGCCAAGACTGCACTGTGCTTCGGCCAGATGGATGAGCCTCCCGGGGTGCGTCTGCGCGTGGCGCTCTCGGCACTCACGATGGCCGAGTACTTCCGGGACGTCCAGCGCCAGGACGTGCTCCTCTTCATCGACAACATCTTCCGTTTCACCCAGGCCGGGTCCGAGGTGTCGACCCTGCTGGGGCGCATGCCTTCTGCGGTCGGGTATCAGCCGACCCTGGCCGGCGAGATGGGCTTCCTCCAGGAGCGCATCACGTCGCTGAGGGGCCGGTCGATCACCTCGGTGCAGGCCATCTATGTGCCCGCCGACGACATCACCGACCCGGCACCGCACACGGCGTTCGCTCACCTCGACGCCACGACGGTCCTGTCACGTCCGCTCACCGCGCTCGGGATCTACCCGGCTGTCGACCCACTCGACTCGACGTCGCGGGCCCTCGATCCCAAGATCGTCGGGGACGAGCACTACACCACGGCCACCCGTGTCCAGCAGGTGCTCCAGCGGTACAAGGACCTCCAGGACATCATCGCCATCCTCGGCATCGACGAGCTCTCGGAAGAGGACAAGCTCGTGGTGGCCCGAGCCCGGCGAATCCAGAGGTTCCTGTCCCAGCCGATGTTCGTCGCCGAGCAGTTCACCGGCCAGGCCGGTGTGTACACCCCGTTGACGGAGACCATCTCGTCGTTCCAGGCGGTTCTCAACGGTGAGCTCGATCACCTTCCCGAGCAGGCCTTCTACATGACCGGTGGGCGCGAGGACGTCGAGCGCAAGGCAGCCGAGATGGAGAAGGGCGCCGCCTGATGGCCAAGTCCTTCACCGTCGACGTCGTCTCCCCGGAACAGACCCTCTGGTCGGGGGAGGCAACGTTCGTGGTGGCCCGCACGCCCAACGGTGAGATCGGCATCATGGCCGACCACGAGCCGGTCATGGCCGCCCTCTCGACGGGGGCGGTCACGGTCGATGGTGCGGACGGCAAGCGAACGACGATCGCCGTCCACGGCGGGTTCCTCCAGATCCTCAACAACGAGGTGACCCTCCTCACCGACCGCGCCCAGGTCATCAAGGGCGACGCCGAGGAGGCCCGCACCGCCGCCGAGGCGCTCGCCGAAGCCGCGGAGTAGCTTCTCCCCCCGAGTACGTCCGCCTGGGGCGGACAAACGGCGGGGGAAAACGGAAGGGCTAAGGGAGCGTGGCCGCGAACTCAGGGGCCACTTCGACCAGGAACAGGCCGCACGCGACGGAGGGGGCCTTGGGGGTGACGTCCCCGCAGGCCACCGTGAATCCGTCGGTCCGCTCTTCCTGGGCCCACTCCCACGTCCGCTCAAACCACTCCCCGGTGTTGAGGCCGAGGTCCATCCCGCGCCACTGCCCCACCTTCATCCGGAAGTAGATGCCTTCCCGCGAGCCGGGGTCATACTCCCGCCGGTCCCACTCACCGCCGAAGAGCTGCCTCACGAGGCCGTCCCGCACGACGATGTGGGTCGTCCCCGAGAACGTGACACCGAATACGTCGTGGAAGTCGTCGGAGTGCGTGACTTCGCACGCCACTTCGACCCCGGTGCCGTCCCGGCGCTCCGTGGTCTCACACGCCCCCACGTCGACCCGGGCGTTGAGCGCCCGGAAGAAGGCGACGCGGCCCAACACCTGTTCTCGTGTTTCGGGCTCGAACCACCACTGGAGGGCCCAGGGGGCCACAACAAGGGAGGTCTCGTACTGCTCGGGGAAGTGGAGGTCGACACCGAGAAGGTCCACGACTGCAGCCTGGCTGCCCGACTCGAGCGCCTTCAGGAACTCGGTGGCCACCGCCACCGGCTCGGGGGCAGCGGATGCGGGGCCGGGTACCTGGAGATCGGGTAGGGGATGGCCGGGGAGGCGAATCGCCATGAGCTCCCCGTTCGTATCGACGACGACGATGAGGCCCTCACCAACGGTGAGCAACGCGACGGGCACGTCGGTCTCGGTGGAGATGAGCGCTGTGCCGTCGGTCGGATCGAAGGCGAAGACGCCTGTGGTCGTCGCGAGCACGATGGCGTCTTCTGCAGCCAGGGGACCGGCGGCGATCGACTCCGGGCTCGTCGTCCACAGCACCTCATGAAGGGTGTGGTCCATGGCGATGAGGTCGTTGTCGGCACCGACGATGTACACCGCTTCGTCGGTGAGCGCGATCGGATGCCCGGAGGTGGCGATCGACGCGGAGAGCACACCCGCGTCGACCTTGTGGACGGTCGACTCCCCGTCCACGATGTAGAGCATGACCTCGGTTCGGATCCCACCCGGGTACTGGAACTGGACGGCCCGGGCCGCGATGTGGCGTACCCCGCCGTCGTAGCCCGCCACCTGCCCGGTGGCCGGGAAGTAGTCCCATTGCTTCTCGAAGGAACCCTGGGTGAACGAGTGAAGTGTCCCCGAGTCGCCGACGAAGACGGACCCACCCGCGAGCACGGGTCCTGAGAGGATCGGGGGCCAGCGGGTCACCCCTTCCTCGTACCGCGTCACGGTGTGGCATCGCCGCCCTTCCGGCGTGAAGTCCACGCTGAGCAGGCCACTGTTGGCGTCGACCTCCAGTTGTCCTGGAGTGCCCACGCCCAGAAGGAGGAAGGCCTCACCGTCCACGAGGGTGGCCGCCGCCCCTGACTGGCTCAGGGCGTTCATCGCGTACGTTGTGAACCCGTCCTTCCCCGGGGTCATGAGCGCGGTGGGAAGAACAAGGCCGCAGCCGCTGATCGGTGTGCCCGATGCAGGGTCCAGGAAGTCGATCCGGTCCACGAGGCCGTCACGGTGCACGAGGACCAGCCGCCCGGCTTGTGCCTGGACTGCGTACACGACCTCAAAGTCGACCTCCCACAGCGACGAGCCGGTGGCGGCCTCGAATCCTGCGACGGTGGTCCCTTCTGGGGCCTGGACGACGATCACGGCCACGCCCCCGACGATCACCACCGACTCGGCCGGCCCTCGCAGGTCCCGTTGCCACAGGAACGGTGACTCGGCCTCGTCGGGCACCGTGGTGACCGCGGGACTCGGTGCAGCCGTTGTCTCGACATCTGCCTCACCTGATCGCGACTGGAGGACAAACGCCACGCCGACTGCGACGACCGCCAAACCGATGACGCCGAACACCCAGGGGCGCCAGGACTTCGCGAGCCGCGCGTCCGTCAGTTCGAAGAGCGCAACGGTCCCCGGCAAGCCCTTGAGCGTTCTGCTCCCTGCCGGCCGCAGTGCCGTGCCGGGTGGCAGGTCGTGGCGGAGGAGGTCGGCGGCGGTCGACGTGAGGACGATCTGTCCACCGGCCGCTTCGGACATGACCCGGGCGGCACGGTTGACGGATGGACCGAAGTAGTCGCCGTCGCGCTCGTCTGCGACACCGGCGTCGATCGCCATCCGAACCCGCAGGGGTCCGCCATGCGCCCAATCGGTGGCCGCGAAGGCCGCCTGGGCCTTCACGGCTGCCGCCGCTGCCTCCCCGGTGGAGCGGAAGGCGACCCCGAACCCGTCGCCGGCCGTGGCGAACACGTACCCCCCGGCGTCCTCGAGGATCGATCGCATGAGACGATCGTGGGTGGCCACGGTGTCCCGCATCGTCGACGGGTGTTGCTCCCACAGCCGCGTCGAACCCTCGATATCGGTGAAGAGGAACGTCACGGTTCCCGATGGACGGATCGCCAGGGCTGCCCTCCGACATTGGCCGCTGGCATCGTATCGCCCAACGTTGATGGCCGCACCCCGGTCGTCGGGGTCGGACCCGGGGGTGGGTTCGCCCGGTTCGATTCACACCGCGACGAGCGGTTGACCGAAGCCGAACTCCTCGCGCAGTCGACCGACGATCTCACCGTGGGTGACGCCGACCCGTGCCGCCTCAACCACACATTCGAAGAGGTTGGTGGTCGGATCATGGGCAGCGCGGGCGATCTGATCGAGATGATGTCGCACACTCGTCGTGTCCCGTTCGGTCTTGAATCTCGCCAGGTCGTCCACGAGCCGTTGCATGGCGTCCGGGTCGGGGCGTTCTGCGGGCGGGGGCTTGAGGGTCTCGGTGTCGACGGTGTACTTGTTCACGCCGACGACGGTCTGCTCGCCGTCCTCGACCTGGCGGGCGAAGCGCATCGCCGACGCGCCGATCATCTCCTGGGGTAGGCCGGCTTCGGCGGCCCGGTACATGCCGCCGGCGTCGTCGATGCGACCGATCACGGCGAGGATCTCCTCCTCCATGTCGTCCGTGAGCGACTCGACGTAGTACGAACCACCCAGCGGGTCGATGACATCGGTGAGGTGGGCCTCTTCTTTGAGGATGTTCTGGGTGGAGACCGCGATCCTCGCCGACTCCTCCCTCGGGGTGGTGATCGCCTCATCCCAGGCATCGGTGTGGAGACTCTGCAGTCCGCCGAAGATGCCGGCCATCGCCTGGGCGGTGACCCGGGCGATGTTGTTGAGGGGCTGTTGACGGGTGAGGTCGGCGCCGGAGGTCTGGCCGTGGAACTTGAACCGCCACGACCGGGGGTCGCGGGCGCCGAGCCGGTCGCGGGCGACCCGGGCCCAGACCCGGCGGCCGGCCCTGAACTTCGCCACCTCCTCGAAGAAGCTGATGGAGATGTCGAAGAAGAACGTGACTCTCCGCATGACGTCGTCGATGTCGAGCCCCGCTTCCACGCAGTCCTCGACGTACTGGATCGCCGTTGAGATGGTCAGCCCCATCGCCTCGGCCGGAGTGGCTCCCGCCTGCTGCATGTGCTGGCCGACCACAGAGATGGGATTCCAGCGCGGGACGTGGCGGCGGGTGAACGCCACGTGGTCGACGAGGATTCGCCGCGAGCCCGGGAGTGCGACCCGGAAGAACATGTGGTTGGCGATGAAGTGGCTCAGGTAGTCCGATTGGTTCGAAGTGCCCGACACTGCGCTGCGTGGGATCCCTCGCCGGTCGGCCACGGCGAGTACGAAGGCGAGCAGGGTGAAGGGCAGGGGGTCGTTCATGGAGGTCGATATCTCGTCGAGGCGAACCCCGGCGAGGGCCTCCTCCATGTGGTCAACGGTGTTGATGACCGTGCCGCAGGTGCCGAGGAGAAGCGGGTCCACCTCGTCGGCATCGACGCCCCGGAAGGTGGAGTTGCATGGGATGAGCGAGATCGCCGACGTGCCTGCCTCGAGCAGGGCGCGGACCCGTGTGTTGTAGTCGCCCGGCGTACCCAGTCCGATGAGCTGGCGCTGCGACCAGGTGCGGCCCCGGTGCATCGACGGGTAGATGCCCCTCGTATGGGGGAAGGCACCGGGCAGGCCGAGGTCGCGGTCGTAGGCTGCCTCGTCCCGGTCCGCGGGGGTGTAGAGCGGCCTGATCTCGATCCCGGAGCGGTTGCGTCGGACCCCGTCGTCCGGCATGTCGGCCTCGTAGGCGGCCTGCCATGCTTCGAACCCGGCGGGCTGATTGGTCATGGGTGCGATCCCCTGCTGGCCGCTGCCGACAGCACGGCATGGACGATGTCGTCCTCTGTCGAACCCGGGTGGAGGACCGCATGGACTCCAGCGGCCAGGAGGGGCGCGCACTCCTCGTCGGGGATGATGCCGCCGACGACCACGCCGACGTCGGTGAGCCCCTCGGAGCGGAGCCGGTCCATGAGCCCCGGGACCAGGAGGTGGTCGGTGGCGAGCGACGAGACGCCGATCACGTCGACGTCCTCATCGACTGCCGTCGCCACGACGGCATCGATCGACTGCCAGGGTGGGGTGTAGATGACCTCCATGCCGGCGTCGCGGAGGAACTGGGCGACGATGCGACTCCCCCGGTCATGGCCGTCGAGGCCGATCTTGGTGACGAGGACGCGGATCCGGTCCGTCATCGGGCACCGCCGACCGGGTGGCGGAGGGCGTCGATGAGGGCGGTCGCTATCTCTCGGGGACTCCTCCCGTCGTCGCGGAACCAGAGTTGGGAGGAGTTGGCGGCTCCCAGGAGAAAGAGGCGGAAGAGGGAGTGATCGATGGCCGGGGAGGCGTCAGCGACGAGGCCGCGCCACAGGGACTCGTACTCGTCGCGGACGGCGGTGAGCTCGGCGGCCAGCTCGGGCACATCACCCGGGCGAACCATGACGATCACCCGGGCGTAGGCGGTGGGCGAGAGGATCGCCTCCATGTGGCCGACCGCGGCCGCGGTGAGCCGATCCCAGGGATCGACGACCCCGGCAATGTGGTCCTCGACCGACTCGACGACCCGCCGCACCCCTTCTCGGTAGACGGCGAGGAGGATGCCGGCCTTGGACTCGAAGTGGTAGTAGACGCTGCCGGGGAGCATGTCGACGGCCCCGGTGATGTCCCGGATCGTCGCCTTGTGGAATCCCCGGTTGGCGAAGAGCAACGCGGCGGCGTCGAGGATGACCTCCGACCGGTTGTTCTCCCTCCGGACGATCGACATGGTGGCTCCTAACTGAACAAGTGTTTGTTTTAACGAGCGTCGAGGGGGATGTCAAGGCGGCGCCCCCCGACGCCTCGAATTCCTAGCGATGGCGCCACTCCTACGATCCCGCCCATGAATTGGTTGGTGGTGCTCCGATGGCTCCACGTCGCCACCGGAGCGGCCTGGCTCGGCGAGGTGGTGGCCGTGAACTTCGTGCTCGTTCCGGCGCTGGTGAGGGCCTCCCGGGATCACCAGCGGTGGATGCTGGCCCACGTCTTCCCCCGGGTGTTCAACCTGGCGTCGTGGCTGGCCGCCTCGGCGGTGATCTTCGGCGCGCTGCTCAATCTCCACATGACCGACTGGCGATTCGACTGGGACCGGCTCACGTCGACCCGCTGGGGCTGGTCGATCCTCGCTGGTGGGGCGCTCGGGCTTGTGCTCACGCTCTTTCACTTCGTCATCGAGGGTCGCCTGGAGCCGGTCGTGACCGACGATGAGACCGAGGACGCAACCATCGATGCGGTCGTCCACCACCTGCGACGCGTCCCCCGATACGGCCTCGGCGTACTCGTCATCGTGTTTGGCTCGATGATGTACGCCGCCAAGGGCTTCTGAGCAGGGTCATCCGGCGATCCGGGCGGCGAACTCCTCGACCTGACGCGGGAGGCCGTTCTGGATGGCGGCCGAAATGGCCCCGAACGCCAGGCGGACCAGCATTGTCCGCGGCTGCGCCGTGAGCGTGACCGTGACCACCGTTTCGCCGTCGTCGGCGGTGAGTCGCGTGAGGATCACTCCTTCGATGTCCTTGCTCGTGATGCCGATCTCCATGAGGTTCGGAGCCTCCGAACGCGTCACTCGAGCCACTCCGGGATGGGGGCGCCCGGCGAGCACGACGGAGAAGGAGAAGCCGCTCAGGGCGTCCCCGCGATGCGTCACCTCGGTCACGTCCCCGACGCCCCCGATCCCGACCCATGTCTCACCTCGTTGGAGCGCGGCCCACGCGTCCTCCACCGTGGCTCCTGTGCGAGCGGTGTGTGTGAACGCAGCCATCGTCGGGGAGGGTACTCCGGGCCGGCCCGGGGCACACTCCCGTGAATCCCGGGCACGGAAGTACGCTGCGAGTTCCATGCCCGGACTCCTTTCCTTCCATGCCCACCCGGACGACGAGGTCACCTCAACCGGGGGAACCCTTGCCCGGTACGCGGCTTCCGGTGAGCATGTCGTCGTGGTCACGGCCACCGACGGCGTCGAGGGCGAGGTCCACAACTACGACAACCCGGGCGAGATCAAGGCCCGCCTGGCCGAGGTGCGGGCGGCCGAACTCGCCGACTCGCTGGCGATCCTGGGGGTGGAACACCACGAGTGGCTCGGCTATCGCGATTCGGGGATGATGGGCGACCCGGCCAACGAGCACGCGGACTCGTTCTGGAGAGCCGACTTCCACGAGGCCACGAAACGACTCGTCCGCTCCATCCGGAGGCACCAGCCGGAGGTCATGACGATCTATGACCCGTTCGGGGGGTACGGCCACCCTGACCACATCCAGGTGCATCGGGTGGGGCTCGCGGCCTTCCACCACGCCTTGGATCTCGGGCGGTTCCCGCTCGACGAGGGGGAGACGCCTTGGCAGCCGCGCAAGCTGTACTGGACGGTGTGGCCGCGCAGCCGGGTCCGGGCGTTCGCCGAACAGCGCTTCAAGGCGGGGGCGATCACCGAGGAGGAGTACCTCCGGAACCGGGAAGGCGGACACCCGGACGAGGACGTTTCGGCGTGGATCTCGGTCGAGGAGCATTGGCTCGCCAAGGAGAGCGCTTGGAAGGCCCATCGGACGCAGATTCCTGCGGACTGGTTCATGTTCCAGGTGCCCGCCGAACAGCGTCCGCGGCTCTTTGGTGCGGAGGCCTTCTACCGGGCGGCCACCCACCGCGTCGTGTGTGACGGGCAGGAGGACGACTTGTTCGCAGGCCTCCGCTAGGCCCGAACGGCTTTTCCCACGCCCGTTGTCCGCCTGGGGCGGACAATCACAGGGGGAAAACGAGGCAGGCGAGCGGAGAGTGTGGCGACCACCGCGTGCGGTGTCCGGACGACGTCGTCCCATGTGAAGCGGAGGACCTCCCAGCCGGCCACGACGAGGGCGTTCTGGCGGCGCCGATCACGCTGGAAGACGTCTGCGTCGGAGTGCCATCGCTGCCCGTCGAGTTCGATGACGACATTGGTGTCCGGATAGGCGAAGTCGGCGCGAAGCGTCTCGGTGGCGGTCGATATCGCGTACTGGCGGGCGGGCGCCGGGAAGCCGTGGTTCCGCAGGATTTGGAGGAAGCGCTGCTCGAGGACGCTCTCGGAGGTGCCGTCGGCGAACTCCCTCAGGTCGAGTGCTTCTCGCACGGCCCCGATACCGTCGCGCCCCGAGCGGCCGAGGCGTATCAACTCGCGGTGGATCTGGCCGACGGTGAACATGAGCTCCTTCGTGCCCTGGTCGATCGCCTGGGCCACCACGGCCGGATGGACCACGGCTCCGAGGAGGAACACCGTCCTCAGGGGTGTCACCACGGGCACGCCGTCGGCGACCGCCTCGTCCCGGGAGTCGAGGACGTTGGACTCGTGAGCGACGATCTCCATGCTGCGCAGGGACCGCCACCTCGGGCTGATCACCTCCGGTGCGACGCTCCTGATGCCGGCGAGGCCCCACAGGTCGGCGGCGGATCGGTGGCTGGCGAGGGTTCCGGGGCCGCCGGCGAGGCAGGCCGCCATCAGGGGAGCACGGGGGCCGAGGACGCCTCCGCGCACGCGGTAGACGCCTCGATGGACGCGAACGAGGATCCGGCGCCTGGCGAGATCGGAGAGCCGTCGACGATCGACGCCTTGCTCGATCGCCTGGGACGCCGAGAAGAGCCCATGTTGGTCCTCGGCGAGGGACAGAAGAGTCGAGAGCACCGCCAATACGTACCGCAGGATCGACCTCTTGCCTACCCCCTTGCCTTTTCCCACGCCCGTTGTCCGCCTGGGGCGGACGAAGCCTGTGGGAAAACCCAGAAGGCTCCTACCCTTCCGGCGTGCTCATTGCACGGGATCTCCGTATCGAAGCCGGGGTCCGGGTTCTGCTCGACGAGGCTTCCTTCACCCTCCAAGCCGGCGACAAGGTCGGGCTGGTGGGTCGGAACGGCGCGGGCAAGACAACACTCATGCGAACCCTGGCCGGCACCGGGGCCCCCGCTGCCGGGTCAATCGTCCGCTCGGGGAGCCACGGGTACTTCTCCCAGGAAGCCCACATCCCCGACCCCCGCAACCCTCACCTCACGGCCATCGAGCGGATCCTCCAGGCCCGGGGGATCGGGGATCTGTTCGTACGGATGGAAGAAACCCGCCGTTCGCTCGAGACCGCCACCGACACCGACGCCGTGGACCGCGCCGTGCGACGCTTGGCCCGTCTCCAGGACCACCTCGAAACCCAGGGTGGCTACGCCGCCGAAGCCGAGGCCAAGAAGATCGCGGCCGCGGTCGGCATCGGCAACGACGACCTGCGCCAACCGATCGCGACGATGTCCGGTGGGCAGCGGCGCCGGGTGGAGCTGGCCCGGATCCTCTTCAGCGAGACCGACGTCCTGTTGCTCGATGAGCCGACCAACCACCTCGACCTCGATGCCAAGGCCTGGCTCATGGACTACCTGTCCTCCTACAAGGGAGGGCTCTTGGTGGTGAGCCACGACCTGCCGCTCCTCGACCAGTCGATCACCACCGTGCTCGCCCTCGACCACGGACGCCTCGACGCGTACAAGGGCAACTACACGCACTTCCTCGACGAGCGCGAGCGGCGTCGCGAGCAGCGAGAACGGGAGCGCCGACAGCAAGACCAGAAGATCGCCCAACTCGAGTACACGATCAACCGGTTCCGCGGAACCACCGAGAAGATGGCCAAGAAGGCCAAAGCCATGGAGACACGGGTCGACCGGATCAAGCGTGACCTCGTCGAGATCGACACCAGAGGGCGCGAAACCCGGATCGACTTTCCCCAGCCCGAGCCGTCGTACCGAATCCCGATCGAGGCCAGTGGGCTGGGCAAGGCCTACGGCGACAACGTGGTCTTCGTCGACGTCGACGTGACGATCGACCGCGGGGAGACGTTCCTCATCATGGGCCTCAACGGGGCCGGCAAGACGACCCTGCTCCGAATCTTCGCCGGTGTCGAGACCCACGATCTCGGGGTCGTCAGGATCGGTGAGAGGACGAGCCTCGGGTACTACGCCCAGGAGCACGAGCAGATCGACTCGACCAAGACCGTGTTCGAGCATGTCCGCGAGGTCTCCGACCTGCCGGACGTGGCGTTGCGCGGCCTGCTCGGGAGGTTCCTGCTCGCCGACAAGGTGGACCAGGAGGCGGGGACCCTGTCGGGTGGGGAGAAGACGAAGCTGGCGCTGGCCCGGGTCGTCCTGGCTCGACCGAACGTGCTCCTCCTCGATGAACCGACCAACAACCTCGATCCACAATCGAAGGAGGCGCTCCTCGAAGCGCTCCACGAGTACGAGGGAACGATCGTCCTCGTGAGCCACGACACAGACTTCGTGGCTCGTCTCCAGCCCGATCGCGCCCTCATCATGCCCGAGGCGGAAGCCCGGTACTTCGATGAAGAGATGTTGGAGCTGGTGTCGTTGGCTTGAGCGCCCGGCCCCGTTTCGATTCTCCCCCGGCGGATGTCCTCCTGCAGCGGACAACCGAGGGGGGAAAAGCGGATCAGTCCCCCAGGGCTGCCCGGAGTTCGTGGACCGCGGCAGCCTTCCCTTCGAGATGGGCGAGGATGGCGGACCCGGCGATGAAGTCCTCGGCCCCGGCGGCCCTGGCGCCGGCGATCGTATGGGCTTTGATGCCGCCGTCGACCTCGATGCGGGTACCCAGGCCCCGCTCGTCGATGAGCCGTCGGGCCTCGGCGATCTTCGACTCCACCTCAGGGATGTACTCCTGTCCGGCGTACCCGGGATGGACCGTCATGAGCACGAGGAGATCGATGCCGCCCCAGGTGTCCCCGAGCGCGGCGAGTGGGGTGTCGGGGTTGAGGGCGACGCCGGCCAGCGCGCCCCCGGCCCGGATCCCCGCCAGTAGTCCGGGGAGGTCGTCGGCCACCTCGGCGTGGACGATGACCGTCTCGCACCCCGCGGTGATGAAGTCGGCGGCCGCCCGTTGCGGGTGGTTGACCATGAGGTGTGCCTCAAAGGGGAGTGACGTCAAGGGACGGGCGGCTGCCACGACGTCGGCCCCGAAGGTGATCGGCGGTACGAAGCCGCCGTCCATGACGTCCCACTGGATGCCGTCGACCCCGGCAGCCACCAAGTCGGCCACCTCGTCGGCCAGGTGCATGTAGTCGGCGCCCAACACCGAGGCGATGATCCGGGGTTCGTGCATGGGGCGAGCTTACGATGCCCGTGAGCGGCTGGCGCGGACCGACCGCCAGGCGCGACCGGACCACCGTTGGCGTCAGGGGCCACCCGCTGCGGTTCGGGCCCCTACACTCCCGGCTCGTGCGAAGAGCTCTGTTCGTGGTTGCCCTGCTCGGCGTGTTCGCCGTCGCGGCCTTGCCGGCGCTCGCCGAAGGCGAGACGATCCAAGGGATCCTGAGGGCAGTGGACGGGGACGAGACAACCCCGGTCGAGGGTGTGGTCATCACTGTGTTCAGCGGTGATGAGACCGTCGGGCAAGCCGTTTCCGGTCCCGACGGGGCGTTCTCGGTGCCGCTTCCGGCCGAGGGCACGTACGGCGTGCGGCTCGACCCCGCGTCGCTTCCGGAGGGCGTGGGGCTGACCGATCCGACGAAGTCCGAGCTGCCGAACGTCAGGGTCAGGGCCGGGCAGTTGAAGACCGTCCGCTTCCAGCTCGGTCCCGGGCGCGTGGTCGATGTGAACATGTGGGAACGGGTGGGCGAACTCACCGTGATCGGGCTCAAGCTCGGGGCGATCATCGCGCTCAGCGCAATCGGGTTGAGCCTCATCTTCGGTGTCACCGGGCTCGTGAACTTCGCGCATGGCGAGCTCGTGACCCTTGGTGCGCTCCTCACGTGGTGGTTCAACACCGCGATGGGCCTTCACCTGGCGCTGGCGGCAGTCCCGGGCGTGCTGGCGGTTGCCGCCTTCGGGGGGGTCCAGGAACGGTGGCTGTGGCGACCCCTGCGGGCGAGGCGCACCGGCAACATCGCGATGATCGTCATCGCCATCGGGCTCTCGCTGTTCCTCCGGTACGGGGCGATCCTCGTCCCGTTCGGGGGCCTTCCCCGGCCATTCCGGCAGTACGTCATCCAGACACCGATGGAGATCCTCGGGCTCTCCATCGTGCCCAAGAACCTCGTGATCATCGGGGCCTCGGCGCTGATCCTCACCGCGGTCGGCCTCATGCTCCAGAAGACCCAGATCGGCATGGCGATGCGGGCCGTGGCCGACAACGCCGACCTCGCCCGGTCCTCGGGCATCAATGTCGACAAGGTCGTCCTCGTCACCTGGATCGTGGGAGGCGGGCTGGCCGCACTCGGTGGGGTCTTCTTCGGCGTCTCGGAGATCGTGGAGTGGGAGATGGGCTTCAAGCTGCTCCTGCTCATCTTCTCGGGCGTCGTGCTCGGAGGTCTTGGCACCGCCTACGGTGCCATGCTCGGGGGTTTCGTCGTGGGCCTGGCGGTCGAACTGTCCACGCTCGTCCTCCCAGTCGAGTTCAAGCAGGTCGTGGCGTTGCTGGCCCTCGTCGTGATGCTCCTGTTTCGACCCCAAGGCCTCCTCGGCAGGAAGGAGCGGATCGGCTGATGGACTTCTCCAAGATCCTCATCGATGCCATGCGCTCCGCGGTCGGAGTGCCGGCGGCCGCCTACGCCCTCACGTCGGTCGGCCTCAATCTCCAGTTCGGATACGCGGGCCTTCTCAACTTCGGCCATGTGGCTTCCATGCTCATGGGGGCGTACGGCCTGGCGATCACGGTAGAGCGCGGTGGCTCGATGTGGTTGGGAGTGTTCGTGGGGATCCTCGCCGCCGTTCTGCTCGGGATCCTGTGGGGCTTCCCGACGGTCCGCCTGCGCGCCGACTACCTGGCGATCACGACGATCGGCGCCGCGGAGATCATCCGATTCGTCGTCCGGTCCAACTGGGCCCGGCCGGTGACCAAGGGCGTGTTCGGGATCCAGGCCTTCGCCCACGGGTTCTTCGATCGCAACCCGATTCCACGGGGGACGTACGGCCTTGGCACGTTCCGGTTCGATCAGCGCCAGCTGTGGATCATGGCCCTCGGGTGGGTGATGGTGTTCGGATGCGTGTTGCTCATCCGGCGCCTCATCCGAAGCCCATGGGGAAGAGTCATCCGGGCGATCCGGGAGGACGAGGACGCGGTGGCTTCCCTGGGCAAGAACGTCTTCCTCTACAAGCTGCAGGCCCTCATGCTCGGCGGTGCCATCGGTGCCCTGGCCGGCATGGTCCTGGCCATCGACCAGCAAAACGTGTCGCCGGACTTCTTCCTCCCACTCATCACGTTCTACGCCTACACGGTGGTGATCATGGGAGGGCCGGGGACCATCTGGGGACCGGTCGCCGGCGGCGTCTTCTTCTGGTTCCTCTTCGAGTTCCTTGACGGGCTGGTGGGCCAGGCGGTGGCGCTGGGGTGGACGGGCGACCTGCTCGACTCGACGGACGTCGGGCCGATCCGGTTTGCCATCGTCGGCCTCGGCCTCATGCTCCTCATGGTCTTCCGACCCCAGGGCATGTTCGGATCGAGGGAGGAGATCCTCGTCGATGACCGCTGACCTCCTCTCAGGGCTCACCCCCCGTCCCGGGGTCGAGAAGCCCGACCCGATCCTCGATGTGCGCCGCCTGGTCCGCAACTTCGGCGGCCTCAAGGCCGTGGACGTGGAACGACTCCAGGTCCAACGGGGTGCCATCACGTCACTGATCGGTCCCAACGGCGCCGGCAAGACGACCCTCTTCAACCTGCTCACGGCCTTCGACCAGCCCGACGGGGGGGAGTGGCACCTCAACAAGGCGACGCTCGTGGGGATCCCGTCGTTCCGGGTGGCGAGACGAGGCATGATCCGCACGTTCCAGCTCACGAAATCCCTGGCCCGGCTCACCGTCATCGAGAACGTGATGCTGGCCGGCACCGGGCAGTCGGGTGAGCGCATGCTCCGCGCGCTCGTGGGTCGCTGGAGGGGCGAGGAGCGGGCGGGGGAAGAAGCTTCCATGGAACTGCTCGAGCGCTTCGGGCTGGCCCACATGCGTGATGAGTACGCGGGATCGCTCTCGGGCGGCCAGCGCAAGCTCCTCGAGATGGCTCGTGCCCTGCGCGCCGAGCCCGACCTCATCATGCTCGATGAGCCGATGGCGGGTGTCAATCCTGCGCTCACCGAGTCGCTTCTCACCCACATCAAGGCCCTGCGCGACGTGGAGGGCAAGACGGTGATCTTCATCGAGCACGACATGGACGTCGTCATGGAGATCTCCGACTGGGTGGTGTGCCTCGCCCAGGGCGCGGTCATCAGCGAGGGCCCTCCTGCCCACGTTGCGGGGGACCGAGCGGTCATCGACGCCTACCTCGGAACCACCCACGGAGAGCACGCATGAGCGAACTCGTGGCCGAGAACCTCGTGGCCGGGTACCTCCCGGGGGTCGACATCCTCCGCGGGTGTTCGATCGAGGTGGGCAAGGGTGAACTCGTCGGGATCATCGGCCCCAACGGTGCCGGCAAGTCGACCCTCGTCAAGGCGGTGTTCGGTCTCGTTTCGATCCGCTCGGGACGGGTCAGCCTGGCCGGAAGGGACATCACCTCGCTCCCGGCCCACGAGCTCGTGGCGGCCGGGGTCGGGTATGTGCCGCAGCGCGAGAACGTGTTCGGCACCCTCACCGTCGAGGAGAACCTCCTCATGGGGCTCTATCTCCGCCCGGACGCCTGGGACGAGCGGTGGGCGTTCGTGTCCGAGATGTTCCCCCGCCTCGGTGAGCGTCGGCACCAACGTGCCGGGTTTCTCTCCGGCGGGGAACGGCAGATGCTGGCCATGGGACGCGCCCTCATGATGGACCCGTCGGTGCTCCTCCTCGACGAACCGTCGGCCGGTCTCTCCCCGGCCAACCAGGACTTGATCTTCGAACGGGTACGCGAGATCTGCGGGACGGGCGTGTCGATCCTCATGGTGGAGCAGAACGCGCGACGCTGCCTCCAGATCTGCGACCGTGCGTACGTGTTGGACCAGGGAACCGACGCCCACACCGGGGCCGGCCACGAACTCCTCCACGATCCGAGGGTGGTCGAGTTGTACCTCGGGACACTCGGGAAGGTCGACTGATCCAGCGCGGGAGTAGCCGCCCGCCCACAACTACGCTCCCCCCGGTATGGAACACGTCACGTGGGACTACCGACCGACGCTCATCGACCCGGTTGCGTTCATCGCCTACTCGGGCTGGAACGACGGTGGCGAGGCCGCCACGGGTGCCGTCGAGCACATGATCGATGTGCTGGGAGCCGAGCAGGTGGCGTCCATCGACCACGAGGACTTCGCGGACTTCCAGGTCACGAGGCCGATGATCGTGCTGGACAACGATGACCGCCAACTCACGTGGCCCGAGACGAGCGTGTTCGCGGCCTCCTCTGCCGGCCAGGACATCGTGCTCATCGTTGGCGAAGAGCCTCGTCTGCGATGGAAGAAGTACTGCCGGGTCGTGGCCGGGGTGCTCAAGGACCTCGAGGTGACCCGCTGTGTGACCCTGGGGGCGTTCCTTGGCCAGGTCGCCCACTCGACCGAGCCCCCGATCATCGGGGTCGCCTCCGCGGAGGTGAAGGCCGCCAATGATCTGCTGTCGAGTTCGTACGAAGGTCCAACCGGGATCGTCGGTGTGCTCACATCCGTGCTCGCCGACTACGGGCTGGACGTCACGAGCCTGTGGGCTGCCACCCCGCACTACTTGGCGGGCACCGACAACCCCAAGGCGGCCAGGGCTCTGCTGGCCAGGGCAGAACGGGTCTTCGGGATGGACCTGGGGTCGGTCACGCTCGACGAGGCGGTGGCCGAATGGGAGGAACGCGTCGCCGAGGCCGTCCTGGGTTCCGACGACCTCCAGGACTACGTGGAACGACTCCAGGAGGTCCACACCGAGATAGAGGGCACCGGTGGGCGGCTCGTGGAGGAGATCGAGCGCTTCCTGAGGGACGACGGACCGGTCGAGTGACGGCGGGGATCGTCGTTCATACGCCTCGCATGGACCGGTGGTTGCCCGCGATCGCCGCCCGGCTGCCGGAGGCCGACGTTCGTCCGGTTGAAGACCACCCGGATCCCGGCTCTGTCGTCGCTGCCCTCGTGTGGCGGCCGCCGCCGGGTTCCCTGGCGGCGTTTCCCGACCTCCGCCTCATCCAGTGCTTCGGCCATGGCGTCGATGCCCTCCTCGCCGACCGGACGACTCCCGACGTGCCGATCGCCCGGCTCGTCGATCCGGAGCTGGCACGGGCCATCGCCCGCTTCGTCCTCCATGCATCCCTCCACCATGTCCTCGAGGTCGACGAGTACCGAGCGGCCCAGGGGGTGGCGGCCTGGACGCCGCGGCGTCCACGGTTCGCTTCGGCGTTCCCCATGGCGGTACTCGGACACGGAGCCGTCGGTCGCGAGGTCGGGCGCCTGGCATCGGCGGCCGGCTTCCCCGTGCGGACGTGGACACGTACGCCACGTGAGAACAATCCTGCCGCCTTCTCCGGACCAGGCGGTCTGGCGGGCGCCCTGGATGGAGCGGGCATCGTCGTCAATGCCCTCCCTTTGACGCCGGCCACGGCGTCGCTGTGCGACACCGCGTTTTTCGAGCGGTTCCGAGGCCCTGACACGCTCTTCGTCAATGTGGGGCGCGGAGGGACCGTCGATGAACGTGCCCTGCTTGAGGCGTTGGACCGGGGCCTGCTTGGACGAGCGGTGCTCGACGTGACCCGTGTCGAACCCCTTCCGAAGGACGACCCGCTCTGGCCACACCCCCAGGTCACGATCACTCCGCACGTCTCGGGACCCACCGAGCTCGAGTCGGCTGCGGATCTCCTGGCGGCCAACCTCCGCCGGGTGATCGAGGGCTGGGAGCCGGAGCACCTCGTGGACCGGGTCCGCGGGTACTGAAGGGTCCCTGGTCAGCTCTAGCCCGGGCGCGACTCGGCCCGGGACGTTGGTCCCGGGCCGAGTCTGTGGTTGGTTGGTTGGTACTAACCGCCGTAGACGAGCTGTTCGATCGTCTGGGGGCTGCCTTCGGCGTCGTAGACGTACACGTCGTACGTGCCCACGCTCGGCTCACCGGTCTCGTTGAACTCGAGGGGTCCGGAGGCACCGTCGTAGTCGATGTCCTTGCCCTCGGCGATGAGCGCGTGGCATGCCTCGTACGAGGTGCACTTCTCGCCGCCGGTCGTGACCGAGATCATGTTGGCCTGGATGGTCGGACCATCGGCTGCGCCACCCTGCTCGGCTGCGAGCACGATCACCATGAGACAGTCGAACGCCTGGCTCGAGAAGATCGTCGGCACGTCTGGTGCGAACGCAGCGAAGCGGGCGGGGAACGTCGCCTCACCGGAGGCCGGAGCCGCCGACGGGGCCGTGCCCTTCACGCCTTCGAGGACCCCCGGGTTGTTGGGGTCGACGTCTGCCGCCGACACCGAGTCCTTGAACCCGTCCGTGACGTAGATGGCGACGTCGGATGGGCCGACGCCGGCTTCGATCATGGCCTGCAGGACCGCGGCACCTTCGGAGAAGGAGACGACGACGACTGCGTCAGGGCCGGCTTCGGCCACCTGGGCGACCTCGGCATCGAACGTGGTGGCAGCCGGGTCGTAGGCGACCGTTGCCACCACCGTGAGTCCCGAGTCCTCGAGACCGGCCACGACGACGTCGTTGAAGCCGGATCCGTACTCGTCGTTGCGGTAGATGACCGCAACGCTGGTCATTCCGTCATCGGCGATGACGTCGGCCAGGGCGGGACCCTGCAGGACGTCGGACGGAGCGGTCCGGAAGTAGTACCCGCCGTCGGCGTAGGTCGTCAGGGACGCCGCCGTGTTGGACGGCGAGCACTGCACCACCTGGGACCCGGTGATCTTGTCGATGACCGAGAGCGAAACGCCAGAGGCGGCAGCACCGATGATGGCGGGAACGCCATCATTGAGGAGCTGGTCGACGGTGGCGGACGCCACCGCGGGGTCCGTGCCCGAGTCGCCCGGGATGAGCGTCACCGAACCGCCGGCGGCATTGATCTCCGCCACCGCCATCTCGATCGGCTTCACCAGGGCATCGATGATGACCGCCAGGCCACCAGTCTGAGGCAGTAGGTAGCCGACCACGATGTCGAGTGGGGCCATCTCCATGGGCGCCTCGGTGTCGACGGGCGCCTCCGTCGTCGGAGCCTCGGTGGCAGGCGCTTCGGTCTGAGCGACCGTCTCTGCCGGCTCCGTGTCGGCCGTCTCCGCCGCGCACGCCGCTGTCACCAGGGCGAGTACGACGAATAACACGCCGAACTTCATCAAGTTCTTCATTCGTTCTCCTCCTATGAGAACGCTCGATCGATGATCGAGCGCACGCTCATCATAGGCCACGATCGTGGTTCGGAGTGAGAAACCCGACGATTTGGCAGGTGGCTATGGAGCGAGGAGCTGGTCCCGCCACGACCGGCACACGCTGTCGAAGGGCTCGTCGAGCCGTTCGAGGCGGACCACCATCTCGGCGGCGGTCGCTCGAGCGCGGTCGACCCACTGCTCGGGGTATCCGTAGCGCGCAATGTGTCGGAGGAACTCGTCTTCGTCGTCCAGGACAACGGTCCCTGACTGGTCGCGTGTCACGTCGAGGTCGAGGTCGACGAAGGTCACCGAGTCGGCAGTGACGGCGGCCGGCGTCACGATGTCGATGTAGTGGGAGAGGTCCCGGTCCGGCCCGTTGTAGATGAGGGTCCACCAGCCGCCGGGCACCACCAATTGCACGAAGGGCTCCGTGCAGAGGAAGCCCCGTTCGTGGAGGTTGCGGGGAACGGGGACGTCGCCCTTCTTCAGCCACGTTCGGTGGTCGGCCCCCAGCCACAACCCGTTGTCGTCCTCGCCAAGAACGACCATCGGTTCGTGCCGCCAATGGGGTGTGTCGGGGTGTTTCAGGTACTGGACGCGCATGCAGGTAGATGCCTTCTGGAACCCACGGATCAGCCGAGCCGGCGGGTACCGGTGATCACTCGATGGTCCACGTTCCGAGGCTGCGAACGAGCTGGGCGAGGTCGCCCGATCCCCGCTTCTCCTGTACCTCGGCCAGCTGTCGGTTGAGCGCGTCGTCGTAACTCTCGCGGGGGGTGTCAAGGAAGACGCCGAGTGGCGCGGGCCCACTCGGACCCCGGTTGAGCCGACTGAGCGCGAACGCCTGGGTGCGTGAGTAGGAAGCCTCGTCATGGACGAGGACCATCTCGGGACTCACCGTCGACCGGTCGACGATCTTGGCCTCTGCGCCGTCGAGGACCACGGCGTACTCGTTGTCGGGCCCGAATACGAGCGGCTCTCCGTGACGCATGTAGATGCGGTTGTGGGCTCGCTCCTCTTTCCCGGTGAGCTTGATGAAGGCCTTGTCGTTGAAGACGTTGCAGTTCTGGTAGATCTCGATGAACGCCGTGCCCCGATGGGCGTGTGCCCGCTCCAGCATCTCGATCGTGTGGCTGGGGTCGGAGTCGAGGCAACGGGCGACGAACGTGGCCTCGGCGCCGATGGCCAGGCTGATCGGATTGAAGGGGAAGTCGAGGGACCCGACCGGCGATGACTTCGTGCGCTTCCCTTGCTCGGACGTTGGTGAGTACTGGCCCTTGGTCAGCCCGTAGATCTGGTTGTTGAACAGGAGGATCTTGAGATTGACGTTCCGGCGGAGAGCGTGGATGAGGTGGTTGCCGCCGATCGACAATGCGTCACCGTCGCCGGTGACCACCCACACGTCGAGGTCCGGGCGTGATGCTGCCAGGCCGGTGGCGATGGCCGGCGCCCGCCCGTGGATGGAGTGCATCCCGTAGGTGTTCATGTAATAGGGGAAGCGACTCGAGCAGCCGATCCCGGAAACGAACACGACCTTCTCCTTGGCCACGCCCATGTCCGCCATGTAGCGCTGGACGCTGGAGAGGATCGTGTAGTCGCCGCAGCCCGGGCACCAGCGGGGTTCCTGGTCGGTCTGGAAGTCGGCTCGGGTGTAGTTGAGCGTCGTCATGCCATCATCTCCAGGATCTTGTCGCGAATCTCTCCGATCTTGAACGGCTCGGCTGCGACCTTGTTGAGCCCCTCGGTGACGACGAGGTACTCGGCCCGGAGTACATACCTGAGCTGTCCGGTGTTGAGTTCGGGGACAAGGACCTTCTTGTAGGAACCGAGGACCTCCCCGAGGTTCTTGGGGAACGGGTTGAGGTATCGCAGGTGGGCCCGGGCCACGTTGACGCCCTGCGTGCGACGAAGGTTGTTGATGGCCGCCTTGATGGGCGGGAACGTGGAACCCCATCCGATGACGAGCAGCTCGGCGCCGTCGGGGTCGTCCACCTCAAGGAGGGGAATGTCATTGGCAATGCCGGCGACCTTGGCCGCCCGGGCCTCGGTCATGGCCTGATGGTTGGCGGTGTCATAGGAGACGTTTCCCGTGACCGCTTCGCTCTCCAGGCCGCCGATGCGGTGCTCGAGGCCGGGTGTGCCCGGGATCGCCCACGGCCGGGCCAGGGTCGCTGCGTCACGGAGATAGGGCAGGAACGAACCATCCGGGGCGTTCGGCGCCGTCGCGAACGGCACCCGCAGGTCGGGCAACGCCTCGATGTCGGGGATGGCCCACGGTTCCGAGCCGTTGGCAACGTTGTTGTCCGACAGGAGGATGACTGGTGTCATGTACTTGAGCGCGATCCGGGCGGCTTCGATCGCAACGTCGAAGGCGTCTGACGGTGAGGCGGCAGCGATGACGGGGATCGGGGACTCGCCGTGCCGGCCGAAGAGGGCGAAGAGCAGGTCCGACTGCTCGGGCTTGGTCGGGAGACCGGTGGAGGGGCCGCCTCGCTGGACGTCGATGACGATCATCGGCAGTTCGGTCATCATCGCCAGGCTGATGCCCTCGCTCTTGAGGGCGAGGCCCGGACCCGAGGTTCCGGTGATGGCGAGGCTGCCACCGAACGCGGCACCGATGGTCGACCCCACCGCTGCGATCTCGTCCTCGGCCTGGAAGGTGCGAACGCCGAAGTTCTTGTGTTTCGCGAGTTCATGCAGGATGTCGGTGGCCGGGGTGATGGGATAGGAGCCGTAGAAGATGGGCAGCTCGGCCCTTTGGGCGGCTGCGATCAAGCCCCACGCCAGGGCCGTGTTGCCGCTGATGTTCGTGTACGTCCCCGGGCGCAGCTGGGCCGGCTGCACCTGGAAGGTCGTCCGGAAGGCCTCGGTCGTGACGCCGAAGTTGTAGCCTCCTCGTAGGGCCTTCACGTTTGCGTCGACGACGTCCGGTTTGCTCCGGAACCTCTTCTGGACCCACTCGATCGTGGGTTCCAGGGGCCTGTTGAAGAGCCAGGCGAGGAGGCCGACCGCCAGCATGTTCTTTGAACGGAGGACCTCCCGGCCGGTGACGCCGCTGTCGACGACGGCCTCCTTCGTGAGGGTCTCCATCGGGACCTCGATGACACGGTATCCCTCGAGCGTGCCGTCCTCGAGCGGGTTGGACTCCCACTCCGCCTTCTCGAGGTTGCGCTCGGTGAAGGCATCGGTGTTCACGATGATCGTGCCGTTGCGGCGCACGTCGCCCAGGTGGGCCTTGAGTGCGGCCGGGTTCATGGCGACGAGGACGTCGGGGTCGTCGCCCGCCGTGAGGATGTCGAAGTCGGCGATCTGGACCTGGTAGGAACTCACCCCGGCGATGGTCCCCTGTGGTGCCCGGATTTCGGCCGGGAACGACGGGAGCGTTGCCAGGTCGTTGCCGAAGAGCGCCGATGCCTCGGTGAACCGCGACCCGGCGACCTGCATGCCGTCGCCCGAGTCGCCGGCGAAGCGGATGATGACCTTGTCGAGCAGTTCGGTCTCCACCTCGTCCGAGAGGGTATCTGTGTCGGACACAACGTCTCTACTTCCAGGCGCGGGGCTGTCGGGTCAATTCTCGCATAGTCGCCGAGTTGTTCGGCACACTGCCGGACGGCGGGGTCGACCATCCGGGCCGGGCGGTGAAACGCGTCCGGTACGCTCACCCCATGACCGACATCTTCATCATCGACGCCGCCCGGACGCCCATCGGCAAGTTGGGTGGCGTGCTCGCCCACGTCCGTCCCGACGACCTGGCTGCCCACATTCTTCGACGCCTCATGGAGCGGAACCCGGACGTCGACCTGTCGCTCGTCGAGGACATCGTGTGGGGAGCGGCCAACCAGGCCGGTGAGGACAACCGGGACGTGGCCCGGATCGCCGCCCTCCTGGCCGGCTTCCCCGTCGAGGTCGGCGGGGTCACGGTGAATCGGCTGTGCGGTTCGAGCCTCCAGGCAACGATCCAGGCGGCCCAAGCCCTCAAGGACGGATGGGGCTCGTTCATGATCGCAGGTGGCTCGGAGTCCATGAGTCGTGCTCCGCTCGTCATGATGACCAAACCCCAGGGCGCGTTTCGGCCGGGTACGCCCGAGGTGGCGGACACCACCCTCGGGTGGCGGCTGGTCAATCCCCGGTGGCACGAGACCCACCGGGCGCTCGGCATGGGGGAGACCGCCGAGGAGGTGGCGGAGCGCCACCGCGTGTCCCGTCAGGACCAGGACGCGTTCGCGCTCGAGTCCCACCGGCGAGCGGTGGCGGCCATGGATGACGGTCGTCTCGCCGGTCAGATCGAACCAATCGAGGCGCCCCAGGATCCTCGGGGGCGGACGACCGTGCGCGTCACCGAGGATGAAGGCCCGCGACGGGACGCCAACGCGGACGCACTCGCCGGGCTCCGGCCGGTCTTTCGACAGGGCGGGACGGTGACCGCCGGCAACGCTTCCCAGATGAACGACGGCGCGGCCGCAGTGCTCCTGGCCACGGGTGAGGCGTCGGAGAGCCACGGCCTCCGGCCGATGGCCCGGGTGGTGGCGGGGGCGGTGGCCGGCGTGCATCCCGACATCATGGGAATGGGTCCGGTCCCTGCCACGCGCAAGGCCCTCGATCGGGCCGGTCTCTCGATAGATGACATCGGCCTCGTCGAACTCAACGAGGCGTTCGCCTCTCAGGCCATCGCCTGCGAGCGGGAGCTGGGCCTCGACCATGCCATCGTCAACGTGAACGGTGGAGCGATCGCCAACGGACACCCCTTGGGCGGGTCCGGGGCGAAGATCCTCACGACCCTGCTTCACGAGATGCGCGAGCGCGACGTACGGTTCGGCTTGGCCACGATGTGCATCGGTGTCGGCCAGGGCGTCGCCCTCGTCGTCGAGAAGGTCTAGATCGAGGTGGGTGGGGCGCGGAAGCCCACGACCTCCGAGGCCTCGAGGGTGGCCAGGAGGTCGAGAAGCTGACGCTCATGCCCCCAGGGGCCGATGAACTGGACGCTGTGAGGGAGACCCGAGCCGCCGGTCAGCGGTGCCACGACCGCCGGCGTCCCCATGTGGTTGACGAGTGAGGCGAAGTAGGCGAGCACGGTCCGATACGGGTGGTCGACGCCGCGCACCGTGATGAGGGGATCGCCGATGACTTTTCGGGTTGCTCCCACCGCCGGGGTCACCAGCACGTCCACTTCGGAGAACACCGTCTCGGCTGCCACCTTGAGAGCCGACTGCCACTCAAGGGCGTCGACGAGGTCATCACCCGTCAGGTCGAGGGCCAGGTCGAGACGCTCGGCCACCTCCGGTCCGTAGACCTTGGAGGGGTCACCCAACCACTCGCGGTGCACCCGGGCGGCCTGGGCGCCCATGAGGACGTTGAGGTGCCCCCACGGTTCCAGGGTGGGGGCATTGACCTCGACGACGTCGGCTCCCCAGTCGGCAAGTCGGTCGAGGGTCTGGCTGAACGCCGCAGCCACCGTCGGGTCGAGGGGGGCCCCTGCCAGCCATTCGGTCGGCACGCCGATGGTCCGCGGCGTGGGCGCCGACGGTGGCTGGCGATCGGGCAGGCTCCATGGGTCGGAAGGGTCGTGGCCCTTCATGACGTCGAAGGCCAGGGCAAGGTCGGCGCTGGTGCGACAGATGGGCCCAACGGTGTCCACGGAGGCGGCCAGCGGGAAGACCCCGGTGAGGGGGACCCGACCATGTGTGACCTTGAGGCCGAACGTCCCGGTGAGGGCCGCCGGGACCCGGACGCTGCCACCGGTGTCGGTACCCACGGCGACGGCGGCCAGGGAGGCAGCCACCGCGGCCGCCGATCCCCCGGACGAGCCGCCGGGGGAGGTGGCGGGGTCCCACGGGTTGAGGACGGGCCCGAACCAGTGGTTCTCCGAGGAGAATCCGTACGCGAACTCGTGGAGGCCGGTGCGGCCGACGATGACGGCACCGGCCCGCTCCAGGCGGTCGACCACGGTGGCCGACTTCGTGGGACGATGGCGATAGAACCCGGATCCGCACGTGGTCACTTCACCGGCCTGGTCGATGAGGTCCTTCAGCCCGATCGGCACCCCCGCCAGTGGCCCCGGGTCCTCACCGTCACGGATCCGGGCGTCGATGGCCGCGGCCCGAGCGAGCGATCGGTCGAGCGAGACGTGAGTGAAGGCGTTGAGGGAGGACGCCGCCACCCGGTCGAGATGATCACGAACCACCTCGCCGGCCGTCGTGCGGCCGCCCTTGACGGCAACGGTGATGTCGGCAGCCGAGGCGCCGACTACCACGTGACCGACCGGCCGGCGGGGAACACGGCAATCCAGAGCTTGCCCGCCGGCACCTGGAGGGTCGTGCCGGAGGCGTCGGTCAGGTCGAAGAGGGCGGATGCCGAGGAGCGGGACCACGTCCCTTCCGCCACGGCACCGTTCGAGAACACGAGCGCCCGCCCGCTCCCGACGGTATCCATGGCCGGGACGCACGACCCTTCACCACTGGGCGGGCACTTCGAGTACCGGTCGGCGAAGAGCACCACGATCGTCTCCGCGGTGATCGTCTCCTCGGTGGTGGTGTCGCCCTGCTCGGGCAACACGGTGTGCGGCTTGGTCCCGGAGAACCGAAGGTACGCCGAACCGTCGAAGTGCCACGTGACGTCTTCCATGTCGTCGGACCAGTCGAACGTGATCGCCAGCGCGGGCTCAGACGCCCGGAGTGGCCCGAAGTCGAAGACGCGAGGCGGTGGATCGTCCTCGTAGCCGCGACGATCGGCGATGTCGCGCAACAGGGTGGTGTTGACGTAGAGGTTGTGGGGAGCGTCACGGTTGGAGACGCGGAACGCGGCGGGTGGCTCCTCGCCGATGAGGTGGACACCGAGCCCACGGATCAGCGATTGGACCCATGCCTGGGCCCCGGAGATCGTGAGGGTCGCTCCCAGGGGGGCGACGAGCGTCGGGTCGGTGGGTCGACCCGATCGGTTGGGCCCGGCGTAGTCGGTGTCCGACTGGAGGAAGAGGGCAATGAACCGGGTGAGCCCGGCCTCGACGAGCAACTCGTAGACGGCGTCGGCGTCCTCGAGGCCCGATTGGGGCCGCGAGTTCCGGTGGTTGTCGATCTTCACCGCCATGACCCGGCGGTCGATCGACGTCGCATCCTCGACGTACACCCCGTTGAGCGGGGACTCGAAACCGGCCGGGGGCTCCGAGGTCGTGGTGGTGACGATGGTCGTGGCCGGCATGGTCGTGGCCGGCGTGGCCGTGGTGGCGGGCGCCTCGGTGACCGGGGCGGCGGTCGACTCCGGGGTGGCGTCGCCGCCGCAGGCGGCGATGAGGAGCGAGACGACGACGACCGAGGTGAGGGTTCTGAGGCGCATGACCGGGATGCAGGATAGGGGTGTCCCGGGTGTCCGCCGACCACCCGGGTGACGCCTCCCCACCCCGGCGGGAGGATCGGTCAGGCCGGCGGGTAGACCCCAACGTTGGCGGACTCGGCGGTCTGCCAGAAGACGTCCGAGATCTCACCGATGAGACGAACGAGTTCCTCGGAGACAGCCGGATCCATCGACTTCTTGGCGTCACCGGCCTGCTTGATCGCCTTCCAGAACGTGTCATGGAGGGAAGGGAACGCTTCGAGGTGATGTGGCTTGAAGAAGTCCGTCCACAGCACGGAGAGGTGGTGCTTGACGAGCTCGGCGCGTTCCTCCTTGATCGAGATGGCGCGGGCCCGGAACACCTCGTCGTCGGACGCGTGGTACTTGTTTGCGCACTGGAGGACGGACTTGGCCTCGATCATGGCCTGCGCAGGGTCGTACACGCCGCAGAACAGATCGCAGTGGGCATGGGCGACGGTGGCCGGGGAGAAGAGGCGCATGGTGGCTCCTTGAGGTCGGGTACTCGCCTGAAGATACACTCGGTGGGTGAGGAATCGTTGGGGACTCTTTGAGGTCGCGGAGCAGTCGATGACGCCTGCCCTCGAACCGGGGGATCACGTGGCGGCCGTTCGCCGCACCCCCGTCCTCGGCGACATCGTGGTCTTCGCCGCCCCGTCGGGGATGATCATGATCAAGCGGGTCGCCGGCGTTGCCGGCGACGAGGTGGTTGTCCGCGACGGGGTCGTCCACCGCAACGGCGTGGCGGGTGGTGAGGTCCTCGACACACCCGGCGGGGGGACGTGGGTGGTGGGCCCGGACGAGGTGTTTGTTCTCTCCGACGCCCGCCACCTCACGCTGGCCGACAGCCGGACGTTCGGCGCCGTGCCCGTCGACTCGATCATCGGCACGGTCGTGTTCCGCTACCTGCCGCTCACCCGGGTCGGGCGGGTCCGCTGAGATCGCGGGCATACCGGGTCGCAGTCCCTGGGAAGTCCGGTCGGGAAGCCCGCCTCACCAGCTCGTGATCGTCCGCACGTAGTTGGCCCGTTCGTAGGCCCCCGGGTTGGGGGAGTTGTGCTGCGACAGGCTGCCCCTGGCCTGGGCGACCGAGTCGTAGCCGCGCTCTTCGAGCCACGCCTCCACCCCTTGTGCCACCGTGGCGAGGTGGTGGGGGCCGTGACGAAGCAATGCCGAGGCCATGCCCACGACATCGGCTCCCGCCAGGAGGAGTTTGAGGGCGCCCTCGGCGTCGTGCACACCGGTGGTGGCGGCCAGGGATCCGGGGATGCGACCGTGGAGGATGGCCATCCAGCGGAGGACCTGGCGCATCTCCGTCGGGTCGGAGAGGACGAGGTTGGGCTCGACCCGCAGTGTCTCCAGGTTGATGTCTGGCTGGTAGAAGCGGTTGAACAGCACGATCCCGTTGGCCCCGGCGGCAAAGAGGCGCCCCACCATGTCGGGCAGCGAGGAGAACGCGGCCCCGAGCTTGACCGCGAACGGGATCTCGATCTCCGCCCGCAGTTCCTCGACGAGGTTCACGTACCTTGCCTCGAGTTCGGCAGAGGTCGTGTGCGGGTCGGCGGCCACGAAGTAGATGTTCAGCTCGATGGCGTCGGCGCCCGCCTCCTGGAGCTGACGGGCGTAGTGGACCCAGCCTCCCCGCGTGTAGCCGTTGATCGACGGGATGACCGGCATGGACACCGCCGCCTTGGCCTCCTCCAGATGTCGAAGGTACTCGTCGGGTCCGGTGTTGTAGTCGTCCATCTCGGGGAAGTACCCGTCGGCCGCCTCGGCGAACACACCCGAGCCGAACTCGAGCCGGTGGTGGACGGCCATCGAGTCATGTTCGATCTGTTCCTCGAAGAGGGATGGCAGGACGGCCGCTCCGGCTCCCGCCTCTTCGAGCTTGCGAAGGTCGCTCACCGTCCCGGTCGCCGGGGAGGCGGTGGCGATGATCGGGCCCGTCAGGTGCAGTCCGAGGTAGGTGGTCGTCATGTCCGTCACTCCGTCACCTCCTCGTACACCGCGGTGCGGTGGATCTCCACCATCTGCTCGTAGAACTGCCAGCGGTTGTCGATGTCATGCTGTGCCGCGTCCATGAGCTCGGCAGCGTGCTCGGGGTTCACGCGCCGCAGCATGGCGAATCGCCCCTCCGTGGAGGCGAACTCCGCGAAGGGAATGGTCGGTGCCCGCGAGTCGAGGCGCATGCCCGGGTGACCGGCCTCTTCGAGGTGTGGGTCGTACCGGAACAGCGGCCAGTAGCCGCTGGCGGTGGCTTGCGCCTGGTGGCTCATCTGGGCCCGCATGTCGATGCCGTGGGCGATGCACGGGCTGTAGGCGAGGACGAGCGAGACGCCCGGGTGGGCTTCGGCCTCCTCGAATGCCCGGACCGTCTGGGTCGGGTTGGCCCCCATCGCCACCTGGGCCACATACACGTTCCCGTACGCCATGGCGATCTGCCCGAGGTCCTTCTTGCCCGTGCTCTTCCCACCCGATGCGAACTTGGCGACTGCCGCCCGGGGCGTGGCCTTGGATGCCTGTCCTCCGGTGTTCGAGTACACCTCGGTGTCGAGGACGAGGATGTTGACGTTGCGGCCCGAGGCCAGGACGTGGTCGAGGCCCCCGAAGCCGATGTCGTAGGCCCATCCGTCACCCCCGACGATCCACACGCTCGTGTCGGAGAGGTACTTGGTCATCGGGCGGAGGGAGACCGCCCGCGGATCGTCCATGTCGGCCAGGAGCACATCGAGTCGGGCCACGCGTTCACGTTGGGCGGCGATACCGGCTTCGTCCGATTGGTCGGCGCCGAGGATCTCGACGGCCAGGTCCCCCACGACGTCCGCCAGGGCGCGCAGGTACTCGCGGGCCATGTCGGTGGCGTGGTCGATCCCCATTCGCATGCCCAGTCCGAACTCGGCGTTGTCCTCGAACAGGGAGTTGGACCAGGCGGGTCCGCGGCCCGAGCCGTCCGCAGACCAGGGCGTGGTCGGGAGGTTCCCACCGTAGATCGATGAGCAGCCGGTGGCGTTGGCCACGACGACGCGGTCCCCGAACAGCTGGCTCATGAGCTTCACGTACGGAGTTTCCCCACATCCCGCACACGCCCCCGAGTACTCGAAGAGCGGCTGGAGCAACTGGGTTCCCTTCACCGTCGAGAGCTTGACCGTGGCGCGATCCATCTCGGGGATACTGAGGAAGAACGAGTAGTTCTGCCGTTCCCGCTCCAGGTACGGCTGTTTGTCGAGCATGTTGATCGCCTTGTGCCTCGCCACCTCCTTGGAGGAGGCGGGGCACACCTCGACACACACGCCGCACCCCGTGCAGTCATCAGGGGCGACCTGGATCGTGAGCAGCTTCCCTTCGAGTTCGCGTCCGACCGCGTCCTTGGAGGCGAAGCCCTCGGGAGCGTCGGCCAGGTCGTCAGCGGCGAAGGCCTTCATCCGGATCGCCGCATGAGGACAGACGAGAGCGCACCGTCCGCAGTCGATGCACAGGTCGGCATCCCAGATCGGGATTTCGTCTGCGATCGAGCGCTTTTCCCACTGCGTCGTCGAGGTGGGGAACGTCCCGTCCACCGGCATCGCCGACACGGGGAGGAGGTCCCCATCGCCCTCCATCATCATGGCCGTGACCCTTCGGACGAAGTCGGGCGCCACGTCGGGGACCGCCCGGCGACGAGCCAGGAGCGAGGAGGCCGTGGCCGGGACCTCGAGGCGGTGGAGGGCGGCGAGGGCGTTGTCGACGGCCTCCCGGTTGCGGCGGAGCACGGTTTCGCCCCGGTTCCCGTAGTTCTTCTCGATCTGGCCCTTGATGGCGACAATGGCCTCGGCCTTGGGCAGGACGCCGCTCAGTGCGAAGAAGCACGTCTGGAGGACCGTGTTCACCCGGCCGGCGAGCCCGGCCTCGCGGGCGACCCGGTAGCCGTCGACGACCCACACCTCGATGCCCTTGGCGAGGATGCTCTCCTGGACCTCGACCGGCAGGCGGTCCCAGGTCTCATCGAGGGGGTACGGGCTGTTGATGAGGAACGTGGCGCCCGGGGCCGCATCGCGGAGCACGTCGGTGGTCTCCATCAGGCCGAAGTGATGGCAGGCGACGAACCCGGCCTGCCGGATGAGGTAGGCCGACCGGATCGGGTTCGGTCCGAAGCGGAGGTGGGACACGGTCACGGACCCTGACTTCTTCGAGTCGTACACGAAGTAGCCCTGGGCGTGCAGGTCCGTCTCATCACCGATGATCTTCACGGAGGCCTTGTTGGCCCCAACGGTCCCGTCGGAGCCGAGGCCGTAGAAGATCGCCCGCGTGACCGCGGAGTCCTCCTCCCAGCGATCTTCGTCCCAGGCGAGGCTGGCATGGGTGACATCGTCGTAGATCCCGACCGTGAAGTGGTTCATGGGCGTTGTCCGCGACAGCTCGTCGAAGACCCCGAGGATCATGGCCGGGGTGAACTCCTTGGAGGCGAGGCCGTACCGTCCTCCGATGACGGTCACGCCCCCGAGACGGCCCTGCTCGGAGAGGCTGGTGACCACGTCCTGGTAGAGCGGTTCGCCGACCGCCCCCGGCTCCTTGGTTCGATCGAGGACGGCGATCGACCGGACCGAGGGGGGAACCGCCGCGGCGAGGGAGGCGGCCGAGAACGGTCGATACAGCCGGACGATCACTGCCCCGACCCGCTCGCCGGCAGCCACCAGCCGCTCCACGGTTTCCACGGCCGGACCTGCCCCGCTGCCCATGAGGACCACGATCCGTTCCGCGTCCGGGGCGCCGACGTAGTCGAAGAGGTGGTAGCTGCGACCGGTGGCCTCGGCCAGGCGGTCCATGGCACCTTGCACGATGGGTGGCGTCGCCAGGTAGTAAGCGTTGGCGGCCTCGCGGGCCTGGAAGAACACGTCGGGGTTCTGGGCCGACCCGCGCAGCGTGGGAGCGGAGGGGTGCAACGCCCGCAGGCGGTGTTCGACGATGAGGTGCTCGTCGATGAGGGACCGGATGGTGGTCGTGTCGATCGAGTCGATCTTGGCGACCTCGTGCGAGGTCCGGAACCCGTCGAAGAAGTGGATGAACGGCACCCGCGCCTCGAGGGCGGCCATGTGGGCGACGAGGGCGAGGTCCTGGGCCTCCTGGACGGAGGAGGACGCCAGCATCCCCCACCCGGTCGTACGGGCGCTCATCACGTCGGAGTGATCACCGAAGATCGACAGTGCGTGCGTGGCGATCGTGCGGGCAGCGATGTGGAAGACGGCGGGACTCAGTTCCCCGGCGATCTTGAACATGTTCGGGAGCATGAGCAGGAGCCCCTGGGACGCGGTGAACGTCGTCGTGAGGGCACCCACCTGGAGGGAACCATGCACCGCACCGGCCGCGCCGGCCTCGCTTTGCATCTCGACGACGTCGGGGACCTGTCCCCACAGGTTGACCCGCCTCCGCTGCGACCACGCGTCCGAGAGCTCGCCCATGGGCGAGGCGGGCGTGATGGGGTAGATCGCGATGACCTCGCTGAGCAGGTGGGCGATTCGGGCCGCGGCTTCGTTGCCGTCGACGGTGATCTGCAGTGCCACGGGTGTGAGCTCCAAGAACCGATGTTCTTAACAAGCTACGCGATTCAGGAATCGATCTCCGGGCGGTCGTTCGCCATCCGATCGGCCACGATCTCGAGGTCGAGTTTCTCGAAGAGGGGTTCGAGTTCGCCGAACGCTTGGCCCGGGTCGAGGCGTGTCGCCTCCCATCGTCCGTCGGCGCCCGACGGGTCATAGCGCAGGACGAGGTGCTCGCCGCGGCGGTCCGCCACCAACTCGGTGTACTGGCGACCGAAGAGCGGCGTGTCGTACCCGAGCATGGCGTTGACCTGCTCGGACGCGTGGGGGAGGATCGGGGACCACAGCACCTTGAGCCAGTCGATCGCCTGGAGGGCGACCCACACCGCCGTCGTCGCCTCCCCAAGATCGGTCTTGATGAGCGTCCACGGTGCCTTCTCGTTGAGGTACTGGTTGACACGTTGCGAGAGGCGGCGGCACTCGACGAGGGCCGCCCGCAGCTGGACGGCCTCGTACCGTTCGGCCACCGACACGAAGCCGGCAGCCACGTCGTCGAGGAGTTGCCGGTCGACGTCGTCGAGGTCCCCCGGTTCGGGTACGCACCCGTCGAACCGCTTGGCGGCGAACCCGAGGACGCGGTTGACGAGGTTGCCGAAGTTGGCGACGAGCTCGTTGTTCACCCGTTCGACGAAGGCCTCCCACGTGAACTCGACGTCGTTGCCCTCGGGGGCGAGCGCGGTGAGTGCGTATCGCCACGCATCCGGCTGGAAGACCTCGAGGACCGAGTTGAATCCGATGACCCGGCCCCGACTCGTGGAGAACTGCTCGCCGCCGAGGTTGAGGTACTCGTTGGCCGGCACGTCGTACGGGAGGTTGAGGCGAGTGTCTCCTTCCGAGTAGCCGATGAGCATGCCGGGCCAGATGATGGTGTGGAACGGGATGTTGTCCTTGCCGATGAAGTTGTAGATCCGCGTGTCCGGGGCGACGTCGGCGTCCCAGTACTCCCGCCAGGCCTGGTCGGCGCCCGTGAGGTGAGCCCACTCGCGGGCCGCCGAGAGGTACCCGATCACCGCGTCGTACCACACGTAGATCCGTTTGTCGGCGAAGCCCTCGACGGGGATCTCCACTCCCCAGTCGATGTCGCGGGTGATCGCCCGCCCCCGCAGTTCCTGGAGCGCGATCTGACCCCGGGTGAAGTTGACGACGTTGGGTCGCCAGTGGTCCTTCCCCCGTTCGATCCAGGCCAGGAGCGGCTCGTTCATCTTGGCCATGTCGAGGTAGAAGTGCTCGGTCGACCGCACCTCGAGGTCGGTGGTGCCGGTGAGTTTGGAGCGAGGGTTCCCGAGTTCCAGGGCGTCGTAGAGCCTGCCGCAGTTGTCGCACTGGTCCCCCCGGGCGCCGTCGTACCCGCAGTACGGGCACGAGCCCTCCACGTAACGGTCGGGGAGGAAGCGCCCCGCCACGGGATCGAACAAGTGATCCTGGGAGTCGAGGTAGATGTAGCCGGTCTCGAGGTGACGCAGGAACATCTCCTGGGTCGTGTCCCAGTGGATCTCGGTGTCGGTATGGGTGTAGAGGTCGAACGTGAGGCCCATGGCCAGGCAGCCGTTGATGAACATCTCGTGGTAGGGCTCGACGATCTCCATCGGGGAGACGCCGCGTTCCTCGGCGACGAGTGTGATCGGCGTGCCGTGGGTGTCCGAGCCGCTCACCATGAGCACGTCATGGCCCCGCAGGCGCTGGAAGCGGGCGAAGATGTCGGGAGGAAGGTACGCCCCGGCGATCTGCCCGATGTGTTTTTCTCCGTTCGGATACGGCCAGGCGACGCCGACGAGGATGCGCATGGGGGCAGCCTACAGCCGGCCCGACGCAGGGCCGCCAGCGGCGGCCGGCCGGTCGCCCGGCGGTCCTATCCTCACCGGCGATGCAGACCGCCACCGCCCTCGTGGCTGCCCTCGTCGCCACCTGGTTCGCCCTGGAGATCGGCCGCGACGCCGTCCGCCGTCCGCGCCCGCATGTGACGAGCTACGCGGTCGGGGTGGCGTCGTTCGCCCTCGCGACCTGGGCGCTCTTCGTGGGCATCGCGTTCGGGTGGGGTGAGGTGTCGTACAAGCTGTTCTTTCTCTTCGGGGCCATCCTCAACGTCCCGTTCCTCGCGTTGGGGTCGGCCTTCCTCGTGGCCCCCGGCTTCGGCCGGTGGCTTCTCGGGCTCGTCGTACCGTTCACGTTCCTGTCGACGCTGGTCATCCTCCCCCAGAAGCTGCAGGTCGTCGAGTTCGCCGCCGGTGAGATTCCCGACAGGTCGGCGACGTTCATCTACGAGACCTTCCCGCGGGTCCTGGCCATCGTCTCGGGGGCGGCGGGGTCGCTGATCCTCGTGGGGCTGGCGCTGCTCTCGATCGTCAGGTTCCGGAAGAAGCGTCGGAACGTCGTCGTCGGTTCGTCCCTCATCGTCGCCGGCACGTTCTCGGCGGCCTCGGGAGGGACGCTGTTGGGCCTCGGCCTGGGCCAGGCGGGGTTCAGCCTCAGTCTGCTGGCCGCGGTCGTCCTCATCTACCTCGGGTATCGAACGGCCTCCGGCGCCCGTCTCTGACGTTTTCCCACGCCCGATGTCCGCCTGGGGCGGACAAACCGCGGGGGAAACGGTCAAGGCGAGTCGATGAGCGCCATCGAGACGGTGGCGCCGGGGATGTCGGCGGCTGGCATGGGCTTGGCCATGAAGTACCCCTGGCCGGTGGGGCACCCCAACTCCCGGAGGAACGCGGCGTGAGCGGCTTCCTCGATGCCTTCGGCAATGACCTCCAGCCCGAGCCCTTCCGCCAGGCGGACCGTGGCCTCGACGATGGAGGCAGAGGTCGGGGAGTTGAGGAGATCCCCCACGAACTCCTGGGCCACCTTGATCCGGTTCACCTGGAACTGCTTGAGGTACAGGAGCGACGAGTACCCGGTCCCGAAGTCGTCGATGGCGAGGCGAACGCCCCGGGAGCGAAGGGAGGTCAGGACATCGGTGTTCCCCGGGTCGGCCGAGAGCAGGGCGGCCTCGGTGAGTTCGAACTCGATCCGGTCGAGCTCGATGGGACAGGATGTCAGCTCCGCCATGATGGTGGCGGCGAACGTCGGATCCTGGAGCTCCATCGGGGAGAGATTGACGCTGATCGTGGGGATCCGCAGCCCGAGCTCGTCCCATCGGCGGGCCTGGTCGAACGCCTCGGCGCGCACCCAGCGCCCGATAGGTCGCATGAGGCCATGGTCCTCCGCGACACCGATGAACATCCCCGGAGGGACAAGTCCGCGACTCGGGTGCTCCCAGCGGACGAGGGCCTCCACCCCGGTGAGCTGTCCGCTCGTCAGGTCGTACTGGGGCTGGTAGTGGAGGAGGAACTGGTTCCCGCCGATCGCCTCCCGCAACTCCTGGGCGATCTGGAGGTCGACTTTGAGGCGCCTCCCGAGGTCAGCGCTGAACCAGACGGCGGTGTTGCGGCCCACGTGCTTGGCCTGGTAGAGGGCCACATCCGCTTCGTCGATGAGTTCATCGGCTGCCTTCTCGCCGACGGACGTGGTCACGCCGATGCTGGTGGAGATGTGGACCTCGCTGCCCATGAGGTTGAACGGTTCGCGCATCGACTCCAGGAGACGGGCGGCGAGCTCGTCGGCCTCCTCGGCGGTTGCCCCCTCGATGAGGATCGCGAACTCGTCGCCACCGAGCCTGGCCACGACGTCGGACTCCCGCACGATGGAGCGGAACCGGCTACCCGCCTTGCGGATGAGCTGGTCACCGGCCGGGTGCCCGAACGTGTCGTTGACGTTCTTGAATCGATCGAGGTCGAGGAACATGAGGTGGAGGGCTTCACCGCTGCGCCGTGACCGGGCGAGGGCGAAGTCGATGAGCTCGCGCAGGATGCGGCGATTGGGGAGTCCGGTGAGGTCGTCGTGGGTCGCCAGGTAGTGGATTCGCTCCTCGGCCCGCAGTTGGCTCGTGATGTTCTCCATGACCGCGATGAGGTTGACGACGCCACCGTCGTTGTCCTTCACCGAGGACATGGCGAGTTCGGCCGTGATGGGTCGCCTGCTCAGTCCATGCACCTTGAGTCGACCGGTCCACGAGCCCCTCCGGGCGGCCTCGAAGATCTCATCCCAGTTCGTCTCCTGGCCGTCGGCGTCCAGGATGGAGAGCGGCTTGCCCTCGGCCAGGACCCCCGGGAAGCCCGTCATCGTCGAGAACGCGGCGTTCGTCCATTCGATGATCCCCTCGGGTGTCGTGACGGCGATGGCGGCCACGGTCGAATTGAAGGCCGCGGTGATGACCTCGAGTCGCCGGGTGTACTCCTTGAGGTCGGTGACGTCCCGGCCCACCTCGACCGCCCCGACCGGCCGATCGCCGGTTCCGGGGATGAGGAACGCCGACGCGACGACGGAGCGGTCGCCGTCCGCCGTCGGGATCGTGACCTCGACGCCGGGACCGAACACGCCCTCACCGATGCTCGCAGCCTCGTTGAAGACCTCCTCCAACGGCGCGATCGAGTCCAGGTCCCACTGCTCGGCGATCCGGTTGACGAAGCGATCGCCCGTCTCGAAGGACACGGCCACGATGCCGTCACCCGTCGCGTTGAGGATCGCCTCGAGGAACTGCTCGGTGTGCGAGAGCGTGGAGGCGACCGATTGCAGTTCGGTGACGTCCCGCCAAACGGACACGGCTCCGATCTGACGTCCGAATTGGTTGGTGAGGGGCCGGGCGCTGGCGATGAACTCGCTCCGGTCGCCTTCGGGGCCGATGGCCACCCGCATCGAGGAGACGGCCTCACCCCGGAGGGCACGCGCCAAGGGCAGGTCACGCTGTGGGATCTCGGCGCCGTCCGGGTCGACGGCGATGAGGATCGGGTCGTTCCACACCGTGCCGGCCCACTTGGAGAAGTTGACCCGGGCGGCCGCGTTCATCGTCGTGATCCTGCGGTCCATCCCCATGGCGATGATGCCTTCGGCGGTGGCGTCCATGACGCTCTCGAGGAGGACCTGGTTCTCGCTCAACGCTTCGATGGTCACTTCGCGTTCGGTGACGTCCTGGGCGACAACAACGACCCGATCACCGGCGGCGGCGGTGATCGTCACATCGAAGGTCCTCGTCTCCCCGGACGGGGCCGGCAGCCGGATGGCTCCGTACGTCGGGTGCGATGAGCTCACCGCCCGAGAGAGCAGCGGTGGAAGCGAAGGCGGAACGTCGGCGTCGAGCACCTCCTCGAGGAGGTCCAGCAAGGGCTTGCCGATGCCGTCCTCCTTCCGAACGCCGGCCAGTGTCCAGAACGAGGCGTTGCCGTACTCCGTGAAGCCGGACGCATCGCAGACGGCGATGGGCGCTGCCAGCTCGGCTACGAGCCCCAGGTCCTTCACCATGTCCACATCGTCGCTGGCCATCGCCTCCGCCCTCACCGACACGTCCAAGAAGCCGGGCTCCTTCAGGAGCCGGCTCTTGCTCTCGTTCGACTATACCGGCGCAGCGCGTACAGTGGGGGAAAAGCTACCTAGAGTGGTTGCCAGTACTCACTGTGGTGGTCGGTCGGCGAGGAGGAGTCCGGGCTCCTGGGTCCACCCGGCCAGGAGGGTGAGGAAGCGTCCGGCCTCCGCACCATCTGCAACCCGATGGTCGAACGCCAGGCTCAAGGGCAGGATGGGCCTGATGACGACCCGGCCGTCGTCGGCGACCGGCCGGTCCCGCAGGGCGCCCATGCCGAGGATCGCCACGTCCGGGTGGTTGATGAGCGGGATGCCACCGTCGACGCCGAGGGCACCGAAGTTGGTGACGGTGAACGTCGAGCCGACGAGGTCGCTCGGTGGGAGGCTGTTGGCGCGTGCACCGTCGACGAGGCGAGCGAGTTCGGCCGAGAGCTGGCGGATCGTGAGTGTGTGGGCATCACGAACGACGGGGACGACGAGGCCCCGATCCGTGGCGGTTGCGACCCCGAGGTGGACGTCGGGGAGGATCGTGATCTCATCCTCGCCGTATCGGGCGTTGAGTTGGGGGACTTCGCGCAGGCCCTCGACGACGAGCCGGCACAGGATCGAGAGGGCGGTGATCCGCTCGTCGGGGTACTGGTCCTTGAGGGCCCGGCGGAGGCTTTGGAGGCCCGATGCGTCGGCGTCGACCCAGGCTGCGGCGGCGGGGATCGTGTGTGACAGCTCCATGTGCTGAGCGATCGTGCGACGGACACCACGCAGCGGGATCGTCGTCCCCGGGGTGACGGGCCCCGGCGGCCGGCCCCGAGGCGCAGGTGAGGGAGCGTCCGCGGTCCGGCGGGCGGCGCGCTCGACGTCGCCTCGACTCAGCGTTCCGTCCGGTCCGGTGGGGGTGACCGAGGAGAGGTCGACGCCCAGGTCCTTGGCGAGTTTGCGAACCGGCGGTTTGGCCCTCGGTCGCCCGGGGGGAGGTGGATCGACCTCGGCGGTGACACTCTTGGCACCGGTACGGCGGCGCCGGCTCCCTTCGGTGGTGGCCCCGTAGCCGACGAGGTTGGGGACCCGGTCGTCACCCGGTGAGGAGGACTCGGTGTCGGCGTCGGCGAAGGTGATGAGCGGACTGCCCACCTCCACGGTGTCGCCCGCCCCGGCATGGAGAACCTCCACCACCCCGGCGATTGGCGACGGGATGACCACCGACGCCTTGGCGGTTTCGACCTCGACGATCTCCTGGTCGAGGGTCACGGTGTCGCCCACCGCCACCAGCCACTCGACGACCTCTGCTTCGGTGAGTCCCTCGCCGAGGTCAGGAAGGTTGAACGTCCTCGGCATCAGTACTCCAGGGTCCGTTCGACGGCGTCGAGGATGCGGTCGATCGACGGCAGATGGTGCTCCTCGAGCAGGGCCGCCGGGTAGGGGATGTCAAACCCGGCCACTCGCTGGACCGGTGCCTCCAGGGAGTAGAAGGCCCGTTCCTGGACGAGGGCCGCCACCTCGGCCCCCATCCCCAGGGTGCCCGAGGCTTCGTGGACGACAACGAGACGGCCCGTCCGCTCGACCGACTCGACCACGGTTCCAATGTCCAGGGGGCTGAGGGTGCGGAGGTCGACCACCTCGAGTGACCAGCCTTCCTCCTTTGCGACCCGGGCCGCCTCGAGGCAGGTGCGAACGGTGGGGCCGTAGGTGGCGATCGTGGCGGTCTCGCCCCTGGTCCGGTAGGCGGCCTTCGTGAACTCCGCGGACGAGGTGGGCAGGTCGCCGTCCGACTTCTCGTAGTAGCGGCGCTTGGGTTCGAGGAAGATCACGGGATCGTCGCTCTCGATGGCCGCTCGCAGGAGTCCGTAGGCATCCTCGGGCGTTCCCGGTGTCACCACCCGGAGGCCGGCAGTGTGCACGAAGTAGGTCTCGGGGCTCTCGGAGTGGTGCTCGACCGCCCCGATGCCGCCGCCGTAGGGAATCCGAATCACGATGGGGACCCGGACCGCACCGTCGGTCCGGCTGTGGTACTTGGCGACATGGGAGACGATCTGGTCGAACGCCGGGAACATGAACCCGTCGAACTGGATCTCGACAACGGGGCGGAACCCGTTCATGGCGAAGCCGACCGCGGTGCCGACGATCCCGGACTCGGCCAGGGGTGTGTCGAAGCATCGGCGGTTGCCGAACTCGGCCTGGAGGCCGGCGGTGATGCGGAACACACCGCCGAGCTGACCCACGTCCTCACCGAACACGATGACCCGTTCGTCGGCTGACATGGCGTCGTGAAGCGCCTGGTTGAGGCCCTCGGCGAGCGTGAAGCTCATGCTTCCACCTCGCCCATCTCGTGGAGCAGGAACCGTTTCTGGGCCGAGAGCTGCTCGGTGGGCTCGGTGAAGACGGCGTCGAACAGGCGCTCGACGGGCGGAGCGATGGCGTTGATCAACTCCTCGCGGACGAGGTTGGCCTCCTCGGTGGCCTCCTCCCGAATCCGGGCTTCGAGGGCGTCGTCAAGCAGGTCCCTGGATCGCAGGAACCGCTCGAAGCGAAGGATCGGGCCCTTCTCGGCCCATGCCTCGATCTCCTCGCGGGTGCGATAGCGCGTGTCGTCATCGGCGGTGGTGTGGGGCTGCATTCGGTAGGTGAGCGCCTCGATGATCGACGGACCGAGCCCCGACTTTGCCCGATCGAGGGCGGCCTTGGTGACGAAGTAGGTGGCGATGATGTCGTTCCCGTCCACCAGGTAGCCCTGCGCGCCGTACCCGACGCCCTTGTGGGCGATGGTGGGGGCTGCGTTCTGGTGGGCCCGGGGGAGGGAGATGGCGAACTGGTTGTTCTGGATGAAGAACACGACCGGCGCCTGGTAGACGGCGGCGTAGTTGACGGCCTCGTGGAAGTCTCCCTCCGACGTCCCGCCCTCCCCGGTGAAGGTGATGACTGCGTTGAGTTCGCCCCTGAACTTTGATGCCGTCGCGAACCCGGTGGCGTGCAGAAGTTGGGTGGAGATGGGGATCGAGTGGCTGGCCACCTTGTGGTCGTAGGGGTTGTAGCAGCCGTGCCAGACACCCTTGTACTGCTTGAGCACGTTGGGGAAGGGAACTCCCCGCACGAGGGTCACCCCGTGGTCGCGGTATCCGGGGAACACCCAGTCGTCGGGGGAGAGGGCCTTGGCGCAGCCGACCTGGGCTCCTTCCTGGCCGCGGCAGGAGGCCCAGACCCCGAGTTGTCCCTGGCGCTGGAGCGACACGGCCAGCGTGTCGAGCGTGCGAGTGCGGACCATGTCGCGGTACATCCCCACGAGGTCGGCGTCCGAGAGACCGATGTGGGGGGTGTCGGGTGAGAGGGTCCCATCGGGGGAGAGAAAGGAGATGGGCTCGGCTGTCGGGAGCAGTACGTTGGGGTCGGCGTTCATGGGACTCCTTCGGCGAGCAGCCTCTGAGGGAATCGTACGACGAAACCGTGGGAGAATGATTGCGAACTCTGCGCCAGATCCTCCTCTCGGCGCAATCGACTGCCTCTACCCCTACCGCATGCGTCACCAGATTGCCACTATGATCGGTTCATGCGTAGCAGTGGCTCACTCGACGCGATCGACCGGCACATCCTCCGGATCCTGCAGGAGGAGGGAAGGCTGCCCAACCAGGACCTGGCCGATCGGGTGGGGCTCTCCCCATCACCGTGCCTGCGCCGGGTTCGGCGCCTGGAACAGGACGGTTTCATCGAGCGGTATGTCGCCCTCGTGTCCCCCGACCTCGTCGACCGAGGCCTCGACGTCTTCGTCCAGGTGAGGCTGGAACGGCAGAACCTAGACGCGGTCGAACGGTTCGAGTCCGAGGTGGTCGGTCTTCCCGAGGTGCAGGCCTGCTTCCGGATGGTGGGTGACATCGACTTCCTGCTCCATCTCGTCCTTCCCGACCTCAACGGCTGGGACTCGTTCTACATGCGGCACCTGGGGGAGATCTCGGGGGTGTCCGGCCTCACGTCGATGATCGCGATGCGCCGCACGAAGTACACGACCGCCGTCCCCGTCTGAGGCCCTACGGGCGTCTTGGGGTCGCTTGGTGGTCGTATGTCAGACGAAACGACCCCGGTTCAGCGGCGTGGTCGGGCCACCTCGCGTACGCCGAGGCCGACGAAGTAGAACGCAGCCGAGAACAGCGTGATCGCCAGCGCGGCCGACCCGATCGCCTCCCACGGGATGCCGGCCCGGTTCGCCGGCGGGAGCGAGAGCGCGAAGAAGATGATCGTTCCCCAGTTGAGCCGCGTGTCGGAGAAGCCCAGGAATGAGACAAACCCGTCTGCCACGATGGCCCCGCTCACGCCCAGGAGCATGTAGAGCGCGGCCACGGGGACGAGGTGGGGAAGCAGGTGGTTGAGGATGACCTGCCGGGGCCGGGCCCCGGCCACCTTGGCGGCGTCGATGAACGGCCGGGAGAGGATCGTGAGGGCCTGGCTGCGCAGCACGATGGCCGCGGCCCCGGCCCCCGACAGCACGCCGTACAGCACCCCGAACACCAGGGGCGTCATGAACTCCCGCAGCGGGCCCGCCCCCAGGATGACCATGAGCAGGGGGGCCGGCAGGACGAGGAGGGCATCGGAGACCTGCGTGAGCACGGCATCGGTCGTTCGGCGGAAGTACGCCCCCAGGGTCGCCACCACGACCCCAACGATGGCGGTGACCATCGCCGCCGACACCCCCACGACGAAGGACGGGGCGGTCGCCGCCAGGACCATCGAGAGCACGTCCCGCCCCAGGTTGTCCACCCCCAGGATGTGCTCCTTCGTGAACGACTCGGGCTGCGTCACGAGCGTGTAGGTGTCCCCGGGCTTGTAGAACGGGTTCTGCATGCGAGCTCGCATGACGTCGATCTGCGTGTCGGGGTCGGTGACGACCTCGACGATCTCGAGCTCCTTCTCGATGTCGTCGTGCCCGAACACGGGGTGGTAGGTGGCGCGGTCCCACACCGTCGCCATGAGGATGGGATGGCTGATCGCCGCCAGCAGGAACACCCCGATCATGAACACGCCCAGCATCGCCAGCCGATTCGACCGGAACCGCACCCAGGCCCCGTGGATCCAGGATCGCCGTTTCACACGACCACCTCCGAGTCCGTCTCGATCCCGCACCGAATGCGCGGATCGAGGGCGGCGTGGAGGACGTCGATGACGATGCGAGCCCCGATCGAGATCATGCCGATGAAGAGCAATCCACCCATGACGAGCGGGAAGTCACGGGCCTCGAGGGCCCGGAACAACACGAGCGACAAGCCCGGGAAGAAAAGGCTCGCCCCGTAGTGCGAGGGGACCGAGAACGCGAACTCGACGATGACCAGGCCGGTGAGGACGAACGGCAGGGAGACGACGAACTTGGAGAGTGCGGGCAGGAGCGCCACGCGGGCAGCGTGGTGGTCGCGAACGTCCTTCTCGCGGAGGCCCTTCGCCCTGGCCGCCATGATGTACTCCTCGCCGCGCACTCCATCCATGGCAGCCTCGACGACCAGGGCGACCTCACCGAACGCCAGGATGCCCACGGCCAGGAGCGGGAGCAGAAGAAGGCCGAGCACGTCGATTGCCAGGGTGAGTTCACCAAAGGCCGCCCACAGCCACACGTTGCCACCCACCCACAACCCGAGCTGGGCGAGGCCGGGGAGGCGGCGTCGCAACAACCGGCGGGACGCCCAGCTCAACCACATCGTCGCCACGCCGACGAGCGCCACCCCGGCGATCATCGTCCACAGGAACGCCTCCTGGCCCTCCGGGACACTGATCGCGGCCCGCCCCAGTCGGAACCCCCCGGCGTCGACATCCTCGACCCGCTGCAACGCGGCCCAGGCCTGGTCGCTGAACAGCCCCACGAAGGTGGCGGCCAGGACGAACGTGAGGATCGGAGGGAAGGCCGTGTGGGCGGTGACCGCCACGAAGCGGACGACGCCGCGCAGTCGGGTGTTGCGGCTCCAGCCGATGACCCGGCCCAGCCAGTGACCGAAGAGGAACGCGAGGCTCATCGAGAGGGTGAAGATGAGCATCGTCCACGGGAGCAGGATCGCCATGATGTCGATGATCGGCTGCCCCGTGTTGGACGTCCCGAATTCGCCGCGCAGGAAGCTCGTCATGAACCGGACCCACTGGGCCCAGAGGGGACGATCGAGGCCCAGCTGCTCGCGCAGGACCTGTCGCTGGGCCCCGAGCCCGGGCATGAAGTTGTTCGTGAAGTCCCCCGGCATGAGGGCGCTGGCCAGGAAGAACACGAGGGTCGCGAAGACAAGGAGCGTGATGGCCGATGAGATCACTCTCCGGATGAGGAATCGCCGCACGCCGGGAGCTTAGGTCGCGAGCCTCTCACCGGCCGCGGCTGCTCCGGCTACCGTCCCCGGGATGGGCATCCTCGACGGTGTGCGGGTCCTCGACTTCGGGCGGTTCATCGCCGGTCCGTTCTGTGCGACGCTCCTCGGCGACCTCGGAGCCGACGTGATCAGGATCGAGAAGACCACCGGGGGGGAGGACCGGTTCCTTTCGCCGGTGGCCGACGACGGGACGGGGGCCACGCATCTCAACCTCGGCCGCAACAAGCGGGGAATGGCGTTCGATCCCCGCCGACCCGGCGGAGAGCACATCCTCACCCGCCTCGTCGCCACCGCCGACGTGGTCGTGGCCAACCTTCCCCGCCGGGGGTTGGCCGCCATGGGCGTCGACTACGAGTCGCTGTCGTCGATCAAGCCCGACATCATTCTCACGAGCGTCGATGCCTACGGGGACACGGGTCCGTACGCCGACCGGGTCGGATTCGACGGGGTGGGCCAGGCGATGGCGGCCAACGCCTGGCTGACGGGCCCCGAGGGGTTCCCCACGCGGTCATACACCCCGTACGTCGACTTCGGGACGGCTTCACTCGCCGCCTACGCCACGATTGCCGCCCTGTGGCACCGGGAACGCACCGGGGAGGGCCAGCATGTGTCGGCGGCACTGCTCCACACGGCACTCCAGTTCAACTCGTTCACCATGACCGAGCAGGCGGTGCTCGGCAAGGACCGCGTCTCGACCTGGAACCGTGGCCAGACGTCGGGGCCCACCGACATCTTCGAGGCCCGGGACGGATGGCTCGTGGTGCAGGTGGTCGGGGGTCCACTGTTCGGGCGAATCGCCCGACTCATGGGGAGGCCCGACTGGCTCGAGGATCCCCGCTTCGCGACCGATGACGGTCGGGGGGAGTACGGCGCCGAACTCTCGGAGGTCATCGGGGCCTGGGTGGCAGAGCGCACCGTTGAGCGTGCCATCGCCGAGTTCAACGGGGCCGGCGTGCCGTCCGCCCCCGTGCTCGACGCCCAGGGAGCACTCGATGATCGACACGTCAAGGAGTCCGGGTTGTTCACGCCGCTCCCGTACCCGGGAGCTCGCGTTCCACCCCCGATCGTTGCCCCCCCGATCGGCCTTTCGGCCACCCCGGCCGAGCTGCGTCACCGGGCCCCCATGCTGGGTGAGCACACCGACGAGATCCTCCGCGAGTTGGGGTTCTCGACGGACGAGATCGACGCGTTCCGGGCCGACGGGGTGGTGTGACGGCGACCGGGAAGGTCACGGGACCCGCGCCATCGATCGCGGTGTCGCGCTCGGCTTGATCCCTGGCGCCGCGTCAGTCGCCGCGGCAGACATGACGGAGGAGTTCGAGGCTGGTCTCGACGAGGTCGTCGAACACCGGGCGCGGACTCCTCCAGTACGCGTCGTGTGGGAACCGGAGCGCGAAGTCCATGACGGTGGGCGACAGCCGCGGATCGCCGTCGCCCAGCACGAGGTTGCGAACGGCTCCCCCCAGGCCGTCGTCTTCGACCGGCCCGCCGAGGAGATCGTTGGCGTAGACGACGTTCGACCACCTCACCGCGGCGAACACCGACGTGTGGTGGAAGCGGCGACCGTGGCGGCCCCGGTACGCCACCGAACCCGGGTCGCCGTGGAGCCGGGGAGGGCAGGTGGAGAGCGTGCGGTCCTCCACGAGGCGGGCGAGGTCGTCGGGTCCGGTCGCCCAGAGCCCGGCCGCGTGCCCGATGGGGCTGCCGAGGGTGACGAAGTGGCTCACCTTCCATGGATCGTTCCGGGCCCGCAGTGCATCGCGGAGTTCATCGACGGCGGCACCCCACTCCACCGCGCTCGGCGGGGCCTGACCCGCCAGCCGATCGACGTCATCGATCGCCACCCGCTCCTCGTAGTCGATGTCGTGGTCGGCCGCCCATCGTTCCCACACGGTCGTGAGCGCGTCGTAGGCGACGAAACCGCCCTGGCTGTGGGCGACGACCACCACCTCGTCGTACCCGTATCGGGTGTCGTCGCACACGGCCGCCAGGAACGCCGCGGCGTCCCGTCGGAGACGGTCCGTCTCCTCGGCGTTGGCCGCCGACCTGTCGAGATAGCGGGCGACGTCCCCGATCCAGTGGCGGAGCCAGAAACCGGCGACTACGAGCGTGATGGCGGCCGGGAGCCCGCCAGCCGCGAGTCCACCTTCGACGAGCGAAAACGACAGAGGAACGAGGATGCCGACCCCGAGCAGCATCCGGAGGACGGCGATGGGGCCGACGCCTTTGAGTCCTGACGCCACGAGGAGCCAGCCGGGGGCCCAGGCAAGGGCCAAGGCGGCCGTCGCGAACTCGAAGCTGCCGAGAGCCGGATCGAGGAAGAGTGCCCCGATGGCTCCGGCCACCAGGCCCACGAGGGCGGCGCCCGCGTGGCTGCGGACGACCAGTTTGGTGACGGCGAAGGCCGTGAGGACCAGTGCAGCCAGGAGGCCGAGGGTCGGGACGTCGGTGAGGAGGTCGGCTACAGCCGACCGGTTCCCGAGGGCCACGGCCGTGATGAGCAGCAGGTAGGGGAGCGAGGCGACGATGCCGACGGTCCACTCGAGCGTGCCGTTGCGGGGCCCGATGCGTGGCCCGAGTCCCCGATGACCGAGCAGCCGGGCGAGCCAGGGGAGCACGTGGCGCATGCGCGTGTCCTGGTACCGATCGGCCCAGTAGTGCTCGTACACATGCGTCTCGTCGCCGTCCGGGTGAACGATCGTGACCCGGTGGGTGTCGCGTCGACCCGAGATCCGGTCGGGGGCGCTGTAGACCGTGTCCTCGTCGGTGGCGAGCGCTCGGCCGAGGGATCGCTGGAGCCGGCCAGGTTGCTGCTGGCCCATGCCGTGAACGACGACGACGGCGGTTCGCGTGGGCATGGGCCGACGCTACTCGGCACATGGTCGGTGAGTCGGGTCGACGGAACCCCTGAGCCCACCGTGGAGCCCACCGGTAGGCTGTCGAGGATGCGTTCCCCGGTCCTTGTCGAGTCTCTCCCCGTCCCGGTCACCGACCGGGCCCTGCGGGCCTACCTGGGCGCGGTTCCACTCGTCGACGATGTGGCGGTCCACCAGCGGGTCGCTTCCCTCGCCACCCGGTCGATCAAGCGCGAGTCGAAGCGTGCCGCCCTCGAGTTGGCGATCAGGATGACCGACCTGACGACGCTCGAGGGACAGGACACGCCGGGCAAGGTCCGGCAACTGGCATCGAAGGCCATCCGGCCGGATCCGTCCGACCCCTCCATCCCCCATGTGGGAGCCCTGTGTGTCTACCCGGCGATGGTGCACCACGCGGCACCGGTCCTGGCAGGGACGGGTGTGCACCTGGCAGCCGTCGCCACCTACTTCCCGTCCGGCCAGGCCACCGGGGAGAGCCGGGTGGCAGACGTCCGGGAAGCGATCACCGCCGGAGCGGACGAGATCGACATGGTCATCGACCGGGGGGCGTTCCTGGCCGGCGACTACATGAAGGTGTTCGAGGACATCGTGGCCACCAAGGAGGCCTGCGGCGGTGCTCACCTCAAGGTCATCCTCGAGACGGGCGAACTCGGCACGTACGACAACGTGCGCAAGGCCTCGATGTTGGCGATGGCAGCCGGTGCAGACTTCATCAAGACCTCGACCGGCAAGGTGGCCCCGGCCGCCACCCGCGAGGTCACGCTCGTCATGTTCGAGGCGATCCGTGACTTCCACGACCTGACAGGCCGGATGGTGGGCATGAAGCCGGCCGGGGGGATCCGGGTGGCCAAGGACGCCATCCGGTACCTCGTCCTGCTCCACGAGACGCTGGGGACCGGGTGGATGACCCCCGACTACTTCCGATTCGGGGCGTCGTCGCTCCTCAACGACCTCCTCATGCAGATCCGCTGGCTCGACACGGGCCGCTACCAATCCGCCGACTACTTCTCGAAGGACTGAACGTGACCGAGTCGCCCCGACTGGAGGTACCCCGTGGATGAGTCGTTGAGCCCGGCCACCGTGTCCCACGGTCCGCTCGACTGGTCGTACGCCGAGTCGAAGGAGTCGTCCTCCATCGTCACGATCCCGGCCGAACAGGGCTTGTACATCGGTGGTGAGTTCGTCCCGGCGAGGAGCGAGGCGACCTACCCCTCGGTCAACCCGGCCACCGAGGGCCACCTGGGGGCCGTGGCCGAAGGCGGGGCCGAGGATGCCGATCTGGCGGTGCGGGCCGCCCGCTCCGCCTACGAGACGACCTGGCGCGACATGCCGGGCAAGGAGCGGGGCAAGTACCTCTACCGGATCGCCCGACTCCTCCAGGAGAGGTCCCGGGAGTTCGCGGTCCTCGAGACCATGGATGGTGGCAAGCCGATCAAGGAATCGCGGGACTTCGACCTTCCGACGTCGGCCGCCCACTTCTTCTACTACGCCGGGTGGGCCGACAAACTGGGCTACGCGTTCCCGGGTGTCGACCCCAGGCCCCTCGGGGTGGCGGGGCAGGTCGTGCCATGGAACTTCCCGATGCTCATGCTCTCCTGGAAGGTGGCCCCCGCCCTCGCCACCGGCAACACGGTCGTACTCAAGCCGTCGACGACGACTCCCCTCACGGCCCTGGAGTTTGCCCGGCTGACCAGGGAGGCGGGTCTCCCCGACGGCGTGTTCAACGTCCTCACGGGCCACGGCGATGCCGGGGCGGCACTCGTGGCGCATCCCGACGTCAACAAGGTGGCGTTCACCGGGTCCACCGAGGTGGGCCGGATCATCCAGCGGGCCATCGCCGGGACCGACAAGAAGGCAACCCTGGAGCTGGGGGGCAAGGCGGCCCACATCATCATGGACGACGCCCCCATCGACCAGGCCGTGGAAGGGATCGTCAACGGCATCTTCTTCAACCAGGGGCATGTCTGCTGCGCCGGTTCCCGGCTCCTCGTGCAGGAGTCGATCGCGGAGGTGGTGGTCGAGCGGCTCAAACGCCGCCTCGACACCCTCCGGGTGGGGGATCCCCTCGACAAGAACACCGACCTGGGTGCCATCAACAGCGCCGACCAGCTCGACAAGATCAAGGAACTCGTCGGAGCGGGGACGGCAGAAGGTGCCGAGATCTACCAGCCCGCCTGTCGGCTTCCCGAGAAGGGGTGGTGGTTCCCGCCCACCCTGTTCACCGAGGTGAGCCAGTCGCATCGCATCGCCCAGGAGGAGATCTTCGGGCCTGTCCTGTCGATCATGACCTTCCGGACCCCGGACGAGGCGATCGAGAAGGCCAACAACACCCCCTACGGCCTGTCGGCCGGGGTCTGGACGTCCAAGGGATCCCGCATCCTGTGGATGGCCGATCGCCTGAAGGCCGGCGTGGTGTGGTCGAACACCTACAACCAGTTCGACCCGACGTCGCCGTTCGGCGGGTACAAGGAGTCCGGGTTCGGCCGGGAGGGTGGCCGCCACGGACTCCTCCCCTACATGCAGGGGGTGGGCCTGTGAGCAGGCTGGATGTCCGCAAGACCTACAAGCTGTACATCGGTGGGGCGTTCCCCCGCTCGGAGAGCGGGCGCGTCCACCCGGCACACGATGGGCAGGGAAACGTCGTGGCCCGGGTGGCCCAGGCCTCGCGCAAGGACCTGCGAGACGCCGTTCGCGCCGCCCGCGAGGCACAGGAGGCGTGGGCGGGGCGCACCGCGTACAACCGGGCACAGATCCTCTACCGGGTGGCCGAGATGCTCGAGGACCGGCGTGACACGTTCGAAGCGCAGTTGGCGATCGACGGCCGGGAGGAGGCCGCGGCCCAACGGGAGGTCGAGGTGGCCATCGACCGGCTCGTGTGGTACGCCGGCTGGGCCGACAAGTTCGCGCAGGTCATGGGCAACCTCAACCCGGTGGCCGGCCCGTTCTTCAACATCTCCGCGCCCGAGGCCACGGGGGTGGTGGGGGTGGCGGCCCCGGAGGCTCCTCCGCTGCTGGGCCTCGTGTCGGTCCTGGCACCCGTCATCGTGTCCGGCAACGCCGCCGTGGTGGTGGCATCGGGGGCCTGGCCCCTGACGGCGGTGACGTTCACCGAGGTACTCGCCACCTCGGATCTTCCGGGTGGTGTCGTCAACCTCCTCACCGGGTCCAAGGAGGAACTCCTGCCGTGGCTGGCCGGTCACATGGACGTCAACGGACTTGACCTGGCCGGGAGCCCCCGTGAGATGATCGGTGAACTCGTGACCAGTGGTGCCGAGAACCTGAAGCGGGTCCGGACGGACGCCGTGGTGGACTGGTACGCAGACGACGCCCAGAGCCCCTACCGCATCGCCAGCTTCACCGAGATCAAGACCGTCTGGCACCCCAAGGGCCGCTGATCGGGCCCGAGGATGGCTCTATCCCAGCAGAGCCCGGACCCGGGCGGCCACTCGTGAGGGCGTGAAGCCGAATTGCTCGGCGAGGACCTCGGCCGGTGCCGACGCCCCGAAATGGTCGATGCCGATCGTCAGGCCGCTGTCCCCGACGAATCGGCGCCAGCCAAATGTGGTCCCGGCCTCGACCGACACCCGGGGTGCCCGCCCGAGGACGTCCTCCCGGTCATCCGCCGACTGGGACGCAAACAACTCCCACGAGGGCATCGACACGACCCGGGCGTCGATACCGAAGCCCCCGAGGATGTCGGCAGCGTCCAGGCTCAAAGACACCTCCGAACCGGTTGCGATGAGCGTCACGTCCGCCCCGTCCCGCAGGACATAGGCACCCTTGGCCACGCCTCCCCGGGGCCGGTCGAGGGTGGGGACGTCCTGGCGAGTGAGGATGAGGGCCGTCGGCCCGTCGTGGCGGTTGAGGGCGATCTCCCACGACTCGAGCGTCTCGCCGGCGTCTGCCGGGCGCAGCGTGACGAGGCCGGGGATGGCCCGCAACGTGGCCAGGTGCTCGATGGGCTGATGGGTGGGCCCATCCTCTCCCACGAAGATCGAGTCGTGGGTGAAGACCCACATCGAAGGTGCCCGCATGAGCGCCGAGAGCCGCAGTGCCGGACGGAGGTAGTCGGCGAACACGAAGAAGGTGCCGGCGTACGGTCGGACCCCTCCGTGGACGGCCATTCCGTTGACCGCGGCCGCCATGGCGTGTTCCCGGATGCCGAAGTGGATGTTGCGCCCGGCCCGGTTCTTCGGCGAGTAGGGCGCCGAGAACGAGATGTGCGTCTTCGTCGATCCCACGAGGTCGGCTGAGCCGCCCAGGAACGATGGGACCTTGGTGGCGATCTGGTCGAACAGCTTGCCGGAGGCGGCCCTCGTCGCCAGCTTCGGGCCGAATCCCGGGTCGTCCAGGGTGACGGGCTTGGCCCCGAAGTGGTCGTCCCACTGTCGTGCCAACGTCGGGTCGGCCCCGAAGGCCCGGCTCCGTCGGCTCGTCCAGGCCTCGTGGGCGTCGGTGCCCCTCCGCATCGCCGTCGCCAGGAACCGGTAGACGGTGTCCGGCACCTCGAACGGGGGATGCTCCCAGCCGATCGCGTCGCGCGTGCGCTGGACCTCGTCCTCACCCAGTGGTGACCCGTGCGCCGCGGAGGTGTCCTGCTTGGTGGGGCTGCCGTGGCCGATGTGGGTGCGGGCGATGATGAGGCTGGGACGCTCGTCATCCGCCACCGCTGCTTCGATCGCCTGCTCGATGGCCCCGTGGTCGTGGCCGTCGATGGAGATCGTCTGCCAACCCATGGCTGAGTACTTGAGGGCGACGTCCTCGGAGTACGTGACCTCGGTCGGGCCATCGATGGTGATGTGGTTGTCGTCGTAGAGGTACACAAGCCTGCCGAGCCGGAGGTGCCCAGCCAGCGAGGCAGCCTCCTGGGCGACGCCCTCCATGAGGTCGCCATCCGACACGAAGGCGTACGTGTGGTGGTCGACGAGTTCGGGTCCGAAGACCGCCCGCAGGTGAGCCTCCGCCATCGCCATCCCGACCCCGGTGGCGAACCCCTGTCCCAGCGGACCCGTGGTGGTCTCGATGCCGAGGCGGTGGTCGATCTCGGGATGGCCGGCGGTGTGGGAACCCCACTGGCGGAAGTTCCGCAGGTCCTCGATGGAGACCGGGAACCCCGAGAGGTGGAGCATGGAGTAGAGGAGCATGGAGGCGTGCCCGTTGGAGAGCACGACCCGATCGCGATCACTCCAGTCGGGTGCGCCGGGATCCACCTTGAGGAACTTCGTCCACAGCACGACGGCGAGGTCGGCCATGCCCATCGGCGCCCCGGGATGCCCGGATCCTGCCCGCTGGACCGCGTCCATCGACAGGGCCCGAACGGCGTCGACGGTGAGCTTGGCGAGGTCGGGCATGGGGGCCTTCGGAGGGGTGGGCTTGCGGAATGGTACCCCGACGCCGAACGCCCCGGTCCTGGCCCCCCGGCGGCTCTTAGGTGATTCTCATGTGTTCCTCAGGAACTTCTCAGGCTGAAGTGGGAGTCTCATGGGTGGGCGCAGTGTCACCCACGACCCCCGAACGGGGCCCGACCCAGAAAGGAGAGACGATGGAATACACCCTCAAAGGCGCGCACATCGCCGGTGTGCCTCGCCGCTCCCGTACGTACGCCCACGACCGAGTCTGCATCAACGACGAGTGCACCACGCGGCTCTCGCGGTACAACAAGCGGGACACCTGCTCAGTGCACACCGGCGTCGTCTTCCCCAGGCTCCGCGGCCACACCAAGCACCTCAAGGAGTAGACGAAGACCTGAAGATCGCGGTGGGATGACCAACTCCCTCCCTCCCTCCTCACGGCCCTCACCGGCCACTGGTTGCAGTCCCACCCGAACTGGAGCGGGGGGGGGGG
>JBFKVA010000007.1:0-46649 GCA_041635475.1 Acidimicrobiia bacterium
ATGAATGGCTCGGTCTCGTGGGCCAGGACCATGGCGAGTCCGATGCCGTCCTCACACTCCCTGCGGACGGCGTTACCCACGGTGTCGGTGCCGTAGTTCACTGCAGGGCATTCGCCGTTTTGAAGATCGCGCCGCGTCTGTGGATCGAAGAGGGCACGAGTGATGCCGAGGCCCAACTCCGACCATGCCGCCAGCCCAGCGTCGATGTCGGCGATCCAGGCATCAAGGTATGCGCCCATCGCCTCCATGGCCACGTCGTCAAGGGCGTCGTCGGTGTCCGGGAGGTAGCAGGTGACCTCGGCAAAGCAGCGGCTGGAGACGACCGAAGCGGTCCGCAGACCGCGGGACGTGTTGACCGTCCTCGTGGCGGTGATGGTCTTGCAGTCCCCGTCGAGGTCCGACGGGAGGCAGTCCTGATAGTCGGCGTCGAGGTCGAACGTTGCCTTCGCGACCTGGAGGTCGGACTTGAGGTCGAGGAAGAAGTCGATGGCGACGCCCCGGTCGGGCTCAGGGTCCCCCACCGTGAACGGGTTGCCGGGGCAGCCGTCGTCGGCGACGCCGTCGTTGTCATCGTCGATGCCATCGAAACAGGTCCCGACCGGCAACATTGCGGACTCCCGCACCATGGTCTGGTAGATGAAGAGGTGGGGGGCATCCATCGGGATGCCTGGCGTGGAGTCGTCGCTCACGTCACCGTTGGGGAGTTCCGATGCCCGGGGGTCATTGTCGAACCCGGCGGTGGCGTCGGCGATGTATGCCTCCACGACAAGATGGCGAAATGCGTTCGACGCCCTCTCGACGTCGGTGATGATGTCCCCGACCTCGGGAAAGCTGCCGCCGGCGAACTCGTTGACGATGGTGTGTGACCAGACGTCGCCGGCGGCGTGCCCGAGGTAGCCGTACACGAACGCGAGGTTGCGGACGGCGTCAAGCGGATCCGTGACCCCTCCAGGCTGGGCCCGCCACCACGCCTCATCCAACAGGTACTGCAGCCATTCGCCGGTGTCGTTGGGATGGATCACCGTCTGGCCCATCACGAACGTGGGGAATCCATCGGGTCCGATCAAGCCGGCGTTGAAGTACTCGGGGAAGTTCGTGATGGCCGCGACCACGGACGGGTGCACCGGGTACTCCCGGCCAGCAATGTTGACCCCGCCGTCCGTGAGGTCGTCGAGTATCTCGTCGGCCATTGCGGCGTGGGTGAACGGCTTGAACGCCTCGACCGAAGTGGCTGGGACGAGCAGGGAGGCGACCAGGGCGAGGGCCAGCGGAGCGAACCAACGATGCCGCCAAACGCGCTTCATCTTCGTCCCCTCTTGAGACCGTCCATGGAGGGCTGGCCGCTCGTCGCGTCTCATGTCACCGACAACGTACGAACGACCGCTAAACGTGCGCTCAACGCTCTGCGGGCGCCCTTCGTTGGGGGCTGTCCCGTCAGCGGGCGAGGGCCCGCACGGCTTGCACGAGACGACGTTCCTCGTGGGGGATCTGCTCGCTGAGCCGGGCGGCGAGCACCGGCAGGCGCCACGGCGCCAGCGTCCGGCGGTCGAGGCCTGTCTGCCGTTCGTATTCGGCCTGGTACCGGTGGCGGAATCGGTTGACGATCATGAGCACGAGCCGGCGCCGGGGCATGTCGTCGGGCACCGCCGAGGACGAGAGCAGCCACAGGGTGCGGACGAGGTCCGGCGCGATCGGCCCTCGGGTGGCGTCGGGCCAGTCGATGGGAACCGCCCGATCACCCGCCAGTAGGACGTTCCCGGGATGAAGGTCGCCGTGGAGGAGGCGATCGCCGTCGGGGAGGACCCGAAGGCGGTGCTTGGCCGCCTCCCTCTCGGTGAAGCCCAGCACTCCTGCGGTGTCATCGATCTTGACGGCCAGGCGTTCCTTGACGTCGGGAAGCCCGGACGCGCCGGAGCGGTGGATGGCGGCGTGGGTCCCGGCCAGGATGTCCGCCAGTGAGCCTGCTCGCCACGGCCTGCGTTGGATGTCGTCGAGCATCGCCTGTCCGTCGATCCGTTCCATGACGAGTCCGGGGCGCCCTTCGTGGTCGAGTCGCCCGAACGTGCGGACGGCCGGTGACCCGGCGGCGAGGAGCGAAGCGCAGGCTTGCTCCTCGATGTCCAGGGCTCGGTCGCCGAACCCCGGCTTCAGCACCTTGACGAGCCGGTCCGGCCCGTACTCGAACACCTCGGCGGTGCGTCCGGTGGCGAAGATGGGTCCGATCTCGGGCATCGGGCCATGGTAGGAGCGGGTTCTCCCCCCTCGGATGTCCGCCGTGGGCGGACAACGGCGGTGGGAAAAGCCGAGTTGGGGGATAGGCTCGCCCCATGACGTTGCCATCGAATGAGGTTCGGCGTGCTCCGCATCGGGGCGCCTACGACAGGGAGACCATCGACGCCATCCTCGACGAAGGCCTCGTCGCCCACATGGGCCTCGTGGAGGACGGCCACCCGGTCGTCATCCCCGTCTCCTACGCCCGCGACGGGGACCGAGTCCTCATCCACGGTTCCCCCGCTTCACGCCTGTTCCGGGACTACAGGGCCGGGGCACCGGCCTGCCTGACCGTCACGCTGCTCGACGGTATGGTCCTGGCCCGGTCGGCCTTCAACAGCTCCATGAACTACCGCTCGGTCGTTCTCTTCGGACGGATGGCGGAGATCACCGACCCCGCCGAGAAGCGGGCGGCTCTCGACGCGCTCGTTGACGGCCTGCTCCCCGGCCGGCGAGACGCGCTTCGTCCGATGACCGACAAGGAGGTCAAGGCGACGATGGTGCTGGCAATGACGATCGACCGCGCCTCGGCCAAGGTGCGTACGGGGCCGCCGGGCACCGATGACGACGAGGATGCCGACTGGCCCGTGTGGGCTGGTGTCATTCCGCTGACCGCCGGCTGGGGTCCGCCCGAGCCCGCCCCCAACCTCATCCCCGGCATCGACCCCTCCGAGGACGTCACGGGGTTTCGGAGGTAGGCATGGAACGCCGCTCCGGCCGGTGGTGGACCGCCCTGGCAGGCATCGCAGTCGTGGCAGGAGGCGGTTGGTGGGCTCTCCAAGGCACCGACGGGCCCGTCCCCGAGGAGCCCGCGCCCGTGCCTTCGTCGAACACCGTCTCGACCGTTGACGCGGCGGCCCCCTCCCCGACGACGATATCCGGACCAGAAGGGCCCTTCATCGACGTCGATCCCGAGCCGACCGCCACCGGAGTCGCGGTCACCATGCCGGCCGGCACCCTCCACTTCGAGATCGTCGGACATGCCGTGGCGACGGTGTTCGCCCTCCCCGACGTCAAGGCCCCCGACGGCACCTATGCAAGGATCCAGTGGGAGGGGGCGTCGGGGGTGGTGCAGGTGTCCGCCAACGGGCTGGACTGGACGCCCCTCACCGCCACAGATGGGATGGACAACCCGATGCTGGCCGTCTCACCCTCAGGCGTCCTCGTTGTCTCGTATCGCAGCAGCGGCGGTGAGTCACACGTGGAGGAGTGGGCGTTCTGGCGCCACGACGGCGACGCGTGGCGTCGGCTGGGCGGCCTCCCCTCCGACGCCGGGTCCCCGGTGGGTTCGGCCACGTTCTCGCTGGCGTCCGGTCGTGAGCTGCTTGTCACCGCGTCCCGAGGTCCGCTCGCCGACCTCGCCACGGAGATCCAGGAGTGCCCGTCGGTGGCAGGGGTGGCCACGGACGAACCGTGGCCGTCGGTGGTGCTCGCCACGGGGTGCGGACCGTCCCCCGGTGTGGTGGGGACCCTGGGCCTCCTCGGGGACGGTGACTCGTCGTTGGCCATCCTGCGCGACCCCGAAGGCGGAGAATGGTGGCGATCGGAGTCCGGGCTCCACGTCGAAGCGGCGTTCGGGCGGCTGTACGACCTCGCACTCGTCACCGGGCCCGAGACCAGGGTCATCCCGGACATCTTCCTGTGGGGTGGGGGAATCGAGCGCTCCTGGACCTCGGCCGATGGATGGACCTTCGAGTTGGCATCGACCCGCAGTCCCTGGCCGTACCCCATAGCTCCGGCCGTGGTGGACGGCACGGTGTTCGTCCTCGTCCCCGACCTCACACTGGTCGAGTCGCTGGGCGATTGGCGCATCGACGAGGCGTCCACCATGCGGGTGATGCGGTCTGCCGATGGGGCGACGTGGACCGACGAGGCGGTCGACGTGGTCCTCGAGGAGGGTGGGGACCTGTGGGACATCTCGCTGGCCGCCTCGACCGATGAGGTTGTCGTCCAACTGCCCGGCCCCGACCTCGTCCGGTCGGCCGACGGTATGTGGCGCGAGGTGGACGTCCCCGAGTCGCTGGCACCCCTCCAGGCCATGGGCCGGACCTGGGTCGCCCTCGAGTTCGTGCTTGGAATCGACTCCGGACCGCAGTTCGCCGTCTCATCGGACTTGGAACGCTGGCATCGGTTCGCCATCGGGGACGTCTCGGAGCTCCTCGGGTGTGGCCCAAGGCCATCGGAGATGAGGGTGATCGGTGGCGAACTGTGGATCTCCGGCTGGAACGGCGACGAGGTCTGCATCATCCGCGGGGTCATCGACCCGGCCGCCGGCCGGTAGGTTGCGCACATGACGACCAGGGTCACGATCCTCGGGACCGGAACCCCGATCCCGTCCGCCCACCGGGCCGGCCCGGCCGTGCTCGTCACCCACGACGCCACCGCCATCGTCGTCGATGCCGGCCGGTCGGTCGTGATGCGCCTGGCGGGCGCTGGCCTGTGGCCGACCAACCTCGATGCCGTCTTCCTGACCCACCACCACTCCGACCACGTGGTCGGGCTCCAGGACCTCCTGCTCACTCGGTGGATCATGGACCGGGACGACTCGTGCCCGGCCCTGCCCGTTATCGTGCCCGACGGACCGCTTGTGGCTCTTGTCGAGGGGGCGCTCGACGTGTGGGAGGCCGACCTCGCAGCCCGGAGTATCCACTCCGGGCGGGCCACCCGACCGGGCATCCACCCCAGACCGTTTGCGGCAGGCCCACCGACGGCCGTGTGGGAGCGCTCCGGCGTGACCGTGCGCGGGGGAGCGGTTCGTCACGAGCCCCTCACCCCTGCCGTCGGGTACCGCATCGAGACCCCGGACGGGGTGGTGGCCGTCTCCGGGGACACACTCGTCTGCGATGAGGTGGCCGCCCTGGCCGAAGGGGCCGACGTGCTGGTGTACGAGGCGATGCGGTTCGCCCCGATCGAGGCCCTCCCGGAGTCCCGGCGGTTCATCCTCGACTACCACGCCGACACCCGCCTCATCGGGCGCCAGGCCGCGGTGCTCGGGGTCCCGACGCTCGTGCTCACCCATCTCATTCCCGAACCAACGACCGAAGCCGAGCGCCGGGCGTTCGTCGACGACGTCAGGAGCGGTGGCTACGAGGGCGAGGTGGTCGTGGCCGAGGACCTCGACACCATGGAACTCGCCCGCTGACGCCGCCCGCGTTCAGCGAACGTTGAGCGGCGGCTCGTACCTTCGCCTCATGGACCAGTCGCACATGCAGGGGTCAGGCACTCGGCCGACGAACCAGCCGACCGGGACCATTCTGGCCCTGCTCGTGGCCGCGGTGATCGCCGGCTGTGGGGGCGCCGGGGAGGGAGCCGTTGACGGCCCGGCGCCCACGAGTCCGGTTTCGTCGGCCATCGGCTCGGGAACGAGCCCCGGCCACACCTCGGGTGGCGACGGCTCGTCGCCGGTGGTGACTGCGGCGCCCGCGCAACCGGCCGCGGACCCCCACGGCGGGCCGCCGCCGGTGACGATGCCCGCCGATCCGTTCGCCGGCTTTGCGGACGGCCGTGTGCAGGCGACCGTGACCATCGGGGACACCCGCCACGACTTCGAGGAACCTTCCCTCTCCTGCTACCTCTTGGACGGCTCGTTGAACTTCTCGGTCACGGGCGACGGCCTGCTGCTCAGCGTCCATCTCCCCCCACTCATGGACGACCAGGAGACAGACCCTGCTGCCGCGGTCGTCGTGCGTGCCAGCGACTACTCCGAGCATTGGGAAGCGAGCGAACCGATGGCGCTCATGAACCTCGACCCCAGTCCGGCCCTCGCCCGGGTCGATCGATATGAGGTCGAGGAGGGCCGAGCCAGCGGCCTGGCCACCTTCTACAAGGCGCGAGGTGACGACGCGGGAACACTCCTGGGAGGGTGGTTCGCCCTGAGCTGCCACTAGACGCGACCGATCGAACGAGGAGGAAGACCGTGGACAAGAGGATCAATCGGAAGGGAATCGTCCTTGCAGTACTCGCCCTCGCGTCGTGCGGGGGTTCCGGGAGTGCCGATGAGCCGGCGCAACCGGGTGGTGCAGCGGAACCGGAGGTCACGACGCAAGTCCCCGCCGCGACCGTTGATTCGCCGGCCTCCGGGGACTTCACCTCGGTCGAGGGCTTCAAGGACGCCGACGCGTCGGCGGTCGTCACGATCGACGGGGTTCGGTACGAGTTCGCCGACCTCTACTGCGTCACGATGGCCGGGGCGCTGGGAGCAGCCTCGATCGACGGCGACCCCCAGGTCCAGATCGACCTGCCGCCGACGGGTTGGGAGAGCAGTGGCGAGGACTGGTCGCCGCCGGCGGTCTCGGTGCAGAACGTGGCTGCCGATCTCTACTACACGGCGGACGCCTTCTTCGCAGACATGGGACTGGCTCCGGTGGGACAGAGCCAGGTCGACGATTTCACCTCGGACGGTTTCTCGGGAAGCGGAAGCGCCACGTTCCACGAGAGTCCTGCGGGCCGGACGGTCACCGGCACCTTTGAAGTCACGTGTCCCCGACCATGAGGAATGCGTGGGGCGGCAGGCACCGGCACGGCAGCGGCCAGTACAGGGCGAGCTGAGATGGGATACGACTTCAGACCCGACCCGAATCAGCCTGATGGGGGGATTGGAGGATGTTTGAAGAAGACGTTCCCGCTGGGATGCTCCGTCGTCCTTCTCGTCCTCCTCGTCACAGTTCTCACGTGGGGCTTCACCGAGGCGGAAGATCGGGGAGGTATTCCGTCCGTCGTCGGTTGTATCGTCTTTCGAATCGGGTGCTCAACCTCTACCGCCGATCTCGGTGGCGACCAGCCGACCGGACCTGTTGCGGCCGATCCTCTTCCCGAGCTGTCGGAACCCGAGACCGAGGAGTGCACCGACGACGGGGAGAGGGTTCACTCGGTCATAGTCTTCGAGCACTTGCCCAGGGCCGCAGTCGAGGAGACCAAGGCGTCCCTCGAGTCCGCCGGCTTCCGGGGGTTCGTCGTCGAGGGCCCGCACGACCTCGACATGCACCTCCACAGGCCGGGGCTGACCCTGTGCGAGGCCCAGAGCCTCGCCGGCCAGGTCACGGCGGTGGGGATGTCCGAGGAAGCCCAGGCATCAGCGAACGCGTTCGGTGCGTTCTCGAAGCTGACCGAGAACGTCGGGAAGTGGAGGGACGATCTATCGCCCTCGGACGGAGCGGATTCGCCGTCCCCCTGATCGAATGGCGGTCGCCCATCGAGCATCGCTGATCGATCCTACGATCTCTCGCCTGTGCGACCCTCGAGAGGTTGGCCCACCTGGGGGGCTCCTCTCCGCCAAGTGCTTGGTCTGGCCGACAGGTACCGTGGCGGCACGCCATGCCACTCCGCCTCCTCGCCGTCCTCGCCCTGGGTGCCCTCGTCCTCACCGCCTGCGCAGGCCTGGCTGTGGAGGGGACAGCGACCGGTTCGACGACGACGGCTCAGACGTCGACGACCACCGTCATCGTCATGCCTGGCCCAACCGCTGCAGTGGCCGTGGCCGGGATTCGGGACGTACCCGGCACCTACGCGACCGTGCAGGCGGCCGCCGATTCCGCCGTCCCGGGCGATGAGATCGTGGTGGCTGCCGGGACCCCGATCCCGTTGCTCGACATCACAACCCCCGACGTGCTCGTCCGCAGCTCCCAACGCCCGGCTGCGGCTGGCGGTGCCGACTTCGTCACGTCGCGGTTCGATGTGGACATCGAGCGCGGTGTCGTGTTCGCCGAGGCTGCGGTGGCCGGTGGCACGATGGAACTCGAGCTCGACCTCTACCAGCCGCGGGGTGACTCGACCGTCGACCGCCCCGCCTTCGTCGCCGTCCACGGGGGCGGGTTCGTCACCGGGACCCGCGGTGACCTGGTGGTGTCGGCCGTCTGCCGGTCACTGGCCTCCCGGGGTCAGGTGTGCGTCTCAATCGACTACCGGCTGGTCCCCGACGAACCGCCGGGCGACGGCCCCCGGCTCGTGCGGGCCATCGACGCCGCGGTGGAGGACGCGGTGGCTGCCGTCGGGTGGATACGGGACAACGCTGGCGATCTGGGCGTGGATCCCAGCCGGGTCTCGATCGGTGGTTCCTCGGCCGGGGCGATCACAGCCCTCCTTGTCGGCTTCACCGAAGATGGCGCGCCGGTGCACCGCGTCGTCGACCTGTGGGGAGGGCTCTACGCGGAGGTCGACGTCGTGGCGGCCGGAGGACCCCCGGTCCTCATCGTTCACGGGACCGCCGACGACACGGTCGAGTTCGACCTTGCCGTGGAGCTCATGGATGCGCTGTCGAGGCGCGGGGTCCCGTTCGAGGCCTATCCCTTCCCCGGGGCTGGGCACGGGATCGGACCGGCCATGACGTTCGACGGTGTCCCAGTCCTCGACCTCATCGCCACGTTCCTCGGCGCCTGAAGGCACCCGATGGTCGAGTAGCGTCGGGAGGCCACCCACCTGCGGAAGGAGCCCGACGATCAGCCCCGATCTCCTGAGCGCCGACCCCAGGCCGCTCTTCTTTCCCGTCGACGATCCCGGCTCGGCTGGTTTCCAGGCCCGGGAGGGCTGCGATGGGGCCGCGGTGCGCACGTGGGCCCGCACGTTGGCGGGCATGCAGAAGGAGGCGATCGTCCTCAACGCCACCACCGGGGTGGCGTGGCGACTGGCCAGCGACGAGGGTCCCTACCTGGCCGGCCACGATGCCGCCCCCTGCCCGCTTTCGTTCCTCACCACGGGGATGGTGGCGTCCTACATGGACACGATCCGAGCAGCCGCCACGGCCGCCGGGATGAGCACGGACGGCATTCGCCTGACGCTGGACAACACCTACACGATGGAGGGCTCCGCCCGGGCCGGGACCATGACCGGTGGGGCACTGACCCCCCGCCTGACCGTGGAGCTGGGCACCGGCGGTGCCTCGGGGGTGACCGCCGTCATCGATGCAGCCGTCCGATCGTCGCCGATCGCCGGCCTGCTGTCGGGAGTGCACGAGAGCCTGTTCACCCTCACGGTCAACGGATCACGCGAGGACGTCGCGCGGGTGGCTGCCCACGCCGGGCGTGCAGAACCCGATCCGGCTGACCTGTTCGGTCGTGTGCACCCGACGCCGAGTGGGGACGACGTCATCCGGCGTCTCGTCCCCGCCGCGGAGGTCGAAGGCGTCCCGGGCGGCGTCGAATCAAGCCTCCAGGAGCACCAGAGTCGGACGCTCCACGTGCGGGGAGTGTGCACCGTCGGGGACGACGGCGTGAAGCACATCGTGCAGAACCTCTACAGCCCGATCGGGTCCGAGTTCCGGTTCCTGTGCGACGAGGCGGTCGGGTTCGGCGGGGGTGGGAGGGCGCCAGACGCCGTCACGTACATGTCGGCGGGCATCGCGTTCTGTTTCATGACCCAGTTCGGCCGGTACGCCACGATCGTCAAACGAGACCTCGACGCCTACCGCATCGTCCAGGACACCTGCTTCGATGCGGGCGGCTGCCCGGTGGAGACCCACGTCCATCTCGAGACCCCCGAAGGGGTCGAGTTCGCCCGCACTGCCCTCGACATGAGTGAGCAGACATGCTTCCTCCACGCGTTGTGTCGCACGGACCTTGCCACCGAGGTGCACGTCGTTCCCCGGTCGGTGACCTGAGCGACTCCGGGTGATCCGCGACGGTGTGGCGGCCCCGTTTCTATGGTTGCCGGATGTTCACCCGGATGTTCCCGCTCGGTTCGGTGGCGTTCCCGGGCGCGCTCGTGCCGCTCCACATCTTCGAACCCCGGTACCTGCAGATGATCGACGAATGCCTCGAAGAAGGGGTGGGCTTCGGCATCGTCCTCATCGAGAAGGGGTCGGAGACCGGAGGTGGAGAGGAACGCCACGATGTCGGAAGCCACATGGTGATCGAGGCCGCTGGGGACCTCGCCGGCGACCGGCGGCTCATCGTGTGCCGGGCGACCCACCGCCTGGCGGTGGAGGAGTGGCTCCCCGACGGCCCGTACCCGTGCGCCGAGACGATCGACCTCGACGATCCGCCGATCGCGGACTTGAACCTCTCGGACACGGTGAGGTCGCTCGAACGAATCGCCCTGCTGGCCAGTGAACTGGGACACGACGTTGCTGGCTTCAGGGCCGAGATCGATGGCCTGGAGCCCACTACTGCGGTGTATCGCCTGTGCTCGCTCGCCCCAATCGGACCGTTCGACGCCCAGCGACTCCTGGAAGCCGCGGATACGGAGACCCGCCGCGGCCTCCTCGACCAGATGCTCCACGACCAGGAGGACACGCTCCGAGGAAGGCTGGCCACCGGTGGGTGAGGTGGATACGCTCCGGGAATGACGCTCCCCATCGGTGTCGAGGGCCCGGTCACCGCCGAGGTGTTCGTGGTGGCCCGCGACGGAGACCACCTCGTCCTCACCGGACCCTGTGGTGCAGATCCCTGGCTCATGGAGACACGGGCCGAACACCCGTTGGAGACAGTGCGGCGGATCGTCACCGGGGTACTCCCCGATGCCCTCCTCGTGCATTCCACCTCCTGGCGGTTCGAGCGGGGTGCGGTTCACCTCACGTTTATCGCCGTCATCGGGGCCGAGTCGATCGGGGACATGGAACGATCATCCCTGGAGCACGTAGGCCTGGCCCGGGGCAGTGCCCACGCCGCTCCCGCGTCCATCGCCTGGAACCAGGTGCTGGAGCACGGCCTGCGCCACCTGGCCTGGTTGGCGCGGGAAGACGAGACGGTGGGGGCTACGCTCGATTCGGGATGGCACGACATCCTGGGCGAGTACGTTCCGGAGCCGTTCCGCCAACTCGATGACCCGAAAGGGACGCCATGACGACGTGGACCATCGCATGCGAGTGCGGGTGGCAGGTGACGGGGACCGAAGCCGAGATCGTGCCAGAGGCCCAAGCCCACGGCCGGGCGATCCACAACATGGACATCACCCCCGGCGAGGCCATGGCCATGGCCACCGCAGTCGACTGAACCCGCTCAGGGAGCTTCGATGCGGAACCCCGAGACATCGCTGAGCCCGTCGAAGCACGCCGGGTCCTCGGCTCCGTCCCTCGTCCAGGACCACTCCTCGATCCCTTCGAGGTCGTTTCCCCCGTTGCTGACGACGAGTGAATACACGGCCTCGGTCGTCCCGCCGTCCTCGGGGCGCGTTCCGCCGAACTCGAGCAGTGACCCTCGCAGGGTCCCGGTCCAGGGCTCGCCGCCACCCTCGAGTCCTGTGACCGTCACCGACTCGCCGGTCTGGCTGATGGAGATCACATCATCAGACGTGTAGAGGTCGCAGCTCTCTTCCACGCCGGCGGGGGTGGCGGCTGTGTTGACCGTGGTCAGGAGGAAGACGGCGCCGTCGAGGTCGAAGGTCTCACTCCCGCAGTCGAGGCGGAATACGACCCGGTTGGTCGTGCCGTGGCGGACGATGGTCTGGCGCGGGTTCGAACCCGCCACTCGACAAGGGCCGTACTCGTCGAGCACCACATAGGCCGGCCCGGCCTTGACATCGGCGAAGTCGACGGAACCGGACGAAACGTCCAGCCGATTGCCCGCCACGACGGCTGTCACGCCTTCCGGGGCCGATCCGTCCACGACGAGAACCTCGACCCGAACGAAGCCAGCCGCGGTGTAGCACGTCACGGTGTAGGTGATCCAGGTGGCGGGCTCCGAGGCTTCCCCCACGGTGACCGCCCGGGGAGAGGGGCGGGACGCGGTGCAGTTGGCGGCCACATCCTCGAGCTTCACGTCGTACTCACCGGGTGCGATCGGGAAGAACATGACGACGTCGTCGTCGATGCGGGTGGGATCGGAGTGCCGGGTCAGCCCGGGGGCAGCGACGACGACGTAGCCGTCCGGATCGAGGTCCACCCCCGTCGTTTGAATCCTCACTCGAAGGTCGCTTTGGCCGCTCGGAAGGACCTCAGGCTTTGGTCGCTCGTAAGAGCCGTCCACGTTCTGGAAGCACCGCAACGGGACGAAGCCGATCAGGAGGACCATGAGGGCGATGAGGATCCACTGCCAGAGGTTCATGTCCCGCTCGTCTGGCGCTCCGCTCATCCCACCCTCGGATCGATCGTTCGATCATAGGAGGTGACCCACCGGCGCGCCTGAGCGATCCGCGATCCGACCGTCCTTGGACTGGAGAAACTGCCTGGTTCTTCGCAGGCCTCTACAACGGCCGGCGCCGCCTGGAGGAGATGACGCCCGTGTTGAAGCCGTTGAGGTGGAGTCGTCCCGAGAAGCGAGCGTGTTCGATCTTGAGGCAGTGGTCCTGGACGACGGCCAGGCCGGCCTCCGCGGCCTTGCGGGCGGCCCCATCGTGGCGCAGGCCCAACTGGAACCAGACGACCTTGGCGCCAACCGCGATTGCCTCATCGACCACCTCGGGGATGGCATCGGGCTGGCGGAACACGTCGACGATGTCGGGGACCTCGGGGAGGTCCCCCAGACTGGGGTACGAGGCCCGGCCGAGGACCTCGTCGTAGGCGGGGTTCACCATGTAGACCCGAAACGGGGTCCGGATGAGGTAGGCAGCAACGAAGTTGGACGAGCGGATCGGGTTGGCCGACACCCCCACCAGGGCGACCGACTCGTTGTTCTGGATGATCTGGAGACGTTCGACGGCCGTGGCGTCGTGAAGTTGGCCGGGGACGGTCATGACGAGGCGCCGAGGGCCTGATCGAGGTCGTCGATGATGTCGTCGATGGTCTCGATTCCCACCGAGATGCGGATCATGTCGTCGCCGACGCCCATCTCGGCCCGGGCGTCGTGTGGCACCTGCTGATGAGTGGTCGACGCCGGGTGGATGACGAGGGTCTTGGCGTCGCCGATGTTGGCGAGATGCGAAGCCAGGTTGACGTGTTCGATGAACGAGACACCCGCATCGAACCCGCCCTTGAGGCCGAAGGTGAACACGGCACCGGGACCTTGGGGCAGATACCGTCGGGCGAGCGGGGTCCACGGGTTGTCATCGAAGATCGGGTAGCGAACCCACCCCACCGCCGGGTGGTCGGCGAGGTGACGGGCGACGGCGGCGGCGTTCTCGACATGCCGGGACATCCGCAGCGAGAGTGTCTCGAGGCCGAGCAGGAGCAGGAAGGCGTTGAAGGGGGAGAGGGCCGCCCCGACGTCGCGCAGGACTTCGGTGCGAGCCCGCATGAGGTAGGCGTACTCGCGGAAGTTCTCCCAGAACATGAGGTCGTGGTACGCCGGCGACGGCTCGGTGAGGAGCGGGAATCGGCCGTTGTCGAATGGGAACTGGCCCGACTCGACGACGACACCGCCGATCACCGCGCCGTGGCCGCCGATGAACTTGGTGGCAGAGTGCACGACGATGTCCGCGCCATGCTCCATGGGGCGGCACAGCCAGGGGGTGGCGAAGGTGTTGTCGACGATGAGTGGGATGCCGTTGTCGTGGGCCAAGTCGGCGTAGGTGGCGATGTCGAGCACGTCGCACCCGGGGTTCCCGATGGTCTCGGCGTAGAGCGCCTTGGTGGAGGGTGTGATAGCAGCCTGCACCTTCTCGGGGTCCCCGAAGTCCACGAACGTGGTGTCGATGCCGAGTCGACGGACCGTCACCGCGAGTTGGGTGAAGGTCCCGCCGTAGAGGGCGTTGGACGACACGAGGTGGTCGCCTGCCTGGGCGAGGGTGAGGAGGGCGATGAGCTGGGCGGAAAGGCCGCTGGCGGCCGCGACGGCACCCAGTCCTCCTTCGAGCGAGGCCATACGTTCCTCGAAGGCCGCGGCGGTCGGGTTGCCGATGCGGCTGTAGATGTTGCCGAAGCTCTGGAGGGCGAACAGGTCGGCGGCGTGTTGGGCATCCTCGAACACGAACGAGGTGGAGGCGTAGATCGGTTGGGCCCGGGCACCCGTCTCGGGGTCGGGGCGCTGGCCGGCGTGGACGGCCCTCGTGTCGAATCCGTAGGTGCGGTCGCCGCTGATCGTTGTCTCCTCTGTCGATGCAACCTACTCCCGTTTGCCTCGCGGACGGCCGCCGGTCTTCGTCGCGAGCAGGGGCGACCGCTCAGGCTGGGAACGAACTCGCCGGCAGAAGCGCCGGGCACCGAGCTTTCGGCTCACCGCCCGGGGCTTCTGCGACCCGATCGACGATGTCCTGGTTCGGTTGTCGACGGGAGGACTCAGCCGGTCAGCAGGTCCTTCGTGCGATACCGAGCGAGCCACTGCACGGCCGAGAGGCCAAGTGTGCCGATGAGCATCGTCACGAGCATCCAGGTGTTCCCGGTGTACTCGTCGGCCAGCCAACTCCACGTCATGCCGGCCCCGGCCAGGAGGCTCGACGTTGCCAGCACGGTCATGAGCGACAACTGACCCTTCGGGTTCTTCAGCATGAACCAGTTGGCAAGGGCCAATGCGATCAACACGCCTCCCGCCCAACGCACGGCGAAGTACGGGAATGCGACGCTCTCGATGAGCGTCTCGACGAGATAGGCGGGCGCCAGCAACAGCAGCGCCCCGAACACGATCGAGTCGATGAGTCCAAACCACAAGGCGAACGTCAGCAAGCCGGTTCCACTGACCTGGGTGGGAGTCGCCATCTCCCGCGTGTGCCTGGTAGCTGTCATCCCTCTCTCCTTTCCCCTCGCGGGGTCGGGAGCCGCCCACGGCCAGAGCCGGTGACGGCTCCGATTCTGTCGGGAGCCGCCCCTGCCCGGCCCCCTTGTACCCCTTGCAGGTCCCATGATACGCCCCCGGAGCCGGGCCGTCCCGGGGAACTTCGGCGCACCGGCATTGGGCGACTGGTCGAATGTCCATCGGGCGGCTCAGCGCCCCCGGTTCTCCAGGAACAGTGTCTGTGTTGCCCGCCCGATCGGGCCTTGGACGTCAAAGAGGTGGCTGGTGGCGACGCCGCGGCCGTCCTTGTTCCAGATCGACTCTCCGTCAAGACCGACCCACTCGCCGACCGGGGGCCGGGCGAGATGAACCGAGATGTCGGAGTTCATGAACACGACCTCCCATGGCTGGGCGAGGCGTGACAGCCCGTTGGAGAAGTCGGAGGCGATGATCGCCCGCTCGGTCGGGGTCATGTCGACCCCCTCGACGAGGCGCACCGGGAATCGCAACCACACCGCGGCGGGCCCGGGCTCGGCAAAGGTGCCCCTCGCCTGTCGAATCTGGACAGCATGCCGTCCGAACGACACCGGCCCCTCCCCACCGAACGGCATGAGCGAGCGGAACTCGACCGGGTCCAGGGTGTCGGGCAGGGGGGGAGTGGAGATCCGCTCCGACGTCTCGGCCGGGAGATCCAACTCCGTTGTGCGCAGGCGCTGAACGAGTGCCCGGGCGAGTTCAAGCTCCTGCGAGTAGAGCCGGACCTCCGTCGTCTGGATCTTCTTGCCCTCCCGCACCAACTCGGTCACGACCTCGACCGTGGTGACCGGCACGATCCGAAACAGCTCGCAGGTCACCCTGGCCACCTCCATCGGGGTGAGCGAAGGCGAGGTCTCGACCGCGTGGCTGAGGAAGGCGGCCACGACGCCGCCGTGCTGGCCGTCGGGGTACCACTCGGCTGCGGCCAGCCGGGTCGACTCGAACAGCGCTCCGCCGTGGGGTCCCTTCTCCCCGGTCGGCACATAGCAGGAGCGCGGGACGTCGCTCATCCCAATGGGTGGATGTCCGAGGTCTGCTCCCACACCCGCTTGGTCTTGCCCAGCTCGTTGCGAGGGAGGGTGCCCGGGGGGCTCACCTCGACGGTCAGGCGGAGCCGGACCACCTCCCGCAGGCGCTTCTCGACCCGCTCGGCGACCTCAGCGGCTCTCGGCAGGTCGGCGGTGTGGAGGAGTTCGACGTGGGCGTGCAGTTCGGGGAGCGTGCCCCGGCGATCGACGATGAGGTAGAAGTGGCCGCCCAGCTTGGGCTCTTCGAGGATGACCGACTCGATCGTCGTCGGGTAGACGTTGATGCCCCGGATGATGAGCATGTCGTCGGCCCGTCCCGCCAGGCGATCCATGCGCCGGAGCGTACGTCCGCACGGGCACGGCTCGGGGTTGAACCGGGTGATGTCGCGGGTTCGGTACCGGATGACCGGTTGCGCCTCCTTGGAGAGGCTCGTGAGGACGAGTTCGCCCTGTTCGCCCACCGGGACGGTCTTGCCGGTCTCCGGGTCGACGATCTCCGGGTAGAAGTGGTCCTCGAAGATGTGGAGGCTGCCCTTTCCCTCGACACACTCGGCGGCGACACCCGGTCCCATGACCTCTGACAGGCCGTAGAGGTCACAGGCGTTGTAGCCCCCGCCCCACAGGTCCTCGAGCTTGTCCCGCAACTCGTTCGACCACGGTTCCGCACCGTGGAGGCCCCACTTGAGATGGATGCGGTGCTTCACGCCGTCCTCGATGGCGCGCTCGGCGAGGATGACGGCGAACGACGGCGTGGCGCACAGGCCGGTGGCCTCCAGGTCGGCCATGAGCTGCACCTGGAACCCCGGATTGCCGCCCGACGCCGGCACACACGTGGCCCCCAGTGCCTCGATCCCGTGGTGGAGGCCAAGGCCACCGGTGAACAGCCCGTACCCGTAGGCGTTCTGGACGACATCGTCCGTCGTGGCGCCGGCGCCCACCATCGCCCGGGCGTTGAGCTCGGCGAAGATGGCGATGTCGCCGGTCGAGTACGCCACGATCGTCGGCTTCCCCGACGTCCCGGACGACGCATGCACCCGGACGACGTTCTCCATCGAGGTGGCCACCATTCCCGTGGGAAACGCCTCCCGGTACTCGCGCTTGACCGTGAACGGGAGCGACTCGATGTCACGGACGTCATCGATGTCGGGCATGTCGGATGTCTTCTCGCGCCAGTAGGGAGCGGGGCTCGCCTTGACGTGGGCAATCGTGGCGGCAAGCCGAGAACCTTGGAGGGCATGGAGCGCCTCCCGGTCCATGAAGTCCTGAGCAAACATCCGATCTCCTTCGTCGGGTCCGGATCCTAGATCTGGCGGATTCAGCCCAAACCCTCGCCTACGATCCGTGGATGCGGCGAGTCCTTGGAGTGATCCTCGTGGTGGTGGCCGTCCTGACCGCCGCCGTGGGCCTGTTCGGGGCGGTCCTCGGAGGCCAGCTGATTGAGGCCGCTGGTCGGTCCCTGGCCGACGGCCTCACACTCACCGCCGACGCCCTGGCCGCGGCCGATGCCAGCATCGCAGTCGCCGGCGACGCCTTGGCCGAGACCGCCGTGGCCCTCGACGAGTTGGCGACGACGTCGCTCATCGTCGGCGGCACGCTCGAGAACTCCCACGAGCTCATCGACGAGGTGGCGGTCATCACGGGTGAGGACCTGCCCGAGACGATCGAGTCGTTCCGGTCATCGATGCCCGGCCTCATCCGGGCCGCATCGGCGATCGACACGACCCTGCGGGCCCTCAACCTGTTCACGTCCGACGACTACGACCCCGACGTACCGCTCGACGAGGCGATCATCCAACTCGACGAGGACCTGGCTGCCCTGCCGGACAGCCTTCGACGCCAAGCGGTGCTGTTGGATCGAGCCAACGACGGGATGGTGGGAGTGACCCGGAAGATGTTCGAGACCGCCGGTCAAACGGTCAGGCTGCGCATGGCCCTCACGACCGCGGCCGGCGTGCTCTCCGACTTCGAGGTGACGACGAGCCAGGCGCGCACCCTCGTAGGCGACGTGGCAACACAACTGGAGGGCCAGGTGCCACTCGCCCGGCTCGCCGTCGTGCTGAGCGGAGTGATGCTGGCGGTCTCCCAGGTGGGGTCAGGCCTGCTCGGCTGGCTGCTGTGGTCGGGGGCGGTGGCCCTTCCGACCCGCGATCGCGAACATGACGATGCCGGCGAGGGTCCCGACGAGGTAGAAGCCGAGCAGCCCGGATCCGAGATGGAGGCGGAGGGGTTCGGTGAGCGCCCGGGAACCCGCAGCGACGACGACGGCGAGTGACCCGAGACGTCCCGGGAGTGAACCGGTCCGCCACGCGCGGGCGATGAGCAGTCCACCGCCGACGAGCAGGAGTGCGGCGTAGACCTCGATTGGGTGCCTGAACACGCCTCCCGTCCCCTCGACACCCCACGGCAGCGTCGTGGGGGTGCCGGCACAGGCGCCGCGAACGAGACACCCACCGTGCCAGCCGGCGAGCCCGAACAGGGCGGGCGCGGCAATGGCGTCGGTTGCGACGGCCAGGCGGTCGCGATACCCCCAGGCCAGGGCCGCGCCAAACGCAAGGGAGGCGCCGACGGTGTCAACCCCGCCCCGGATGAGCAGGACGTCGAACAGGTGGGTGAGGGGATTGGTCCCCGCTCCGATCATCGCCCACAGCCGACCCACCACGAGCCCGAGCATGGACGCACCGAGGGCGACGTCCCACGGCCTGGGAGCGGCCGCCGTGAGCCGGCCATCCCGGTCGAGGTACCTGATCGAACCCCACAGGGCGGCGGCTCCGATGAGGGCGTTCCCCAGGAGCGTGAACTCCATCAGGAGCCGGCGAGAAGGCTGTCGATCCCCTCGACCAGGGTCCGCTCGTCGAGGATCCCGTTGTGGAGGGTGAGAATCTCCCCGTCGGTCGCCAGGAAGTAGGTGAGGGGGACGCCGAGCCCGCCCCACGCGGCCGGGACTTCCCGGTGGGGGTCGAAGTAGTGGTCGAAGTCGAGGCCGAACTCCTCGATGAAAGCCTGGGCCGACTCCTGCGTGTCCTGGATGTCGACGCCGATGAAGAGAACCCGATCGCCGTACTCGGCGTGGGCCTGGCGCAGGAGAGGAGCCTCCGAGCGGCACGGGCCACACCACGACGCCCAGACGTTCACGACCGCCGGTCGGGGATCGGCGGCGACCAAGGCGATGATCTCGTCGGGGGTCGCCCGGGGGAGGTCACCGACAGCCGAGGCGGTGCCGGAAGCATCGGGGGCGCAGGCGGCGATGATGATGCTGAGTGCGGCGAGCGCCGCCAGGTGGAGCTTCATGGCCACGACAACCCTAGGGAGGCCCCGGTTGTTCCTTGGCGGGCGCGTTCGGGCACGGCGCGTAGGCTCGAAGGACGATCGATCCAGGAGGTCTCATGGCCGACTCCCGCTACCCCGTGCCCGAACTCGACGAGCTGCCTGACGACATCAAGGCACAGGTCATCGAGGTCTCAGAGAAGGCCGGGTTCGTGCCCAACGTGTTCCTCGGCATGGCCCACCGTCCCGACGAGTTCCGAGCCTTCTTCTCCTACTACGACGCCGTCATGGAGCGAGCCGGCAACCTGACCAAGGCCGAGAAGGAGATGATCGTCGTCGCCACCTCGGCCACCAATGAGTGCCTCTACTGCGTCGTCAGCCACGGCGCCTTCCTGCGGATCTACAGCAAGCAACCGCTCCTCGGTGACCAGGTCGCCGTCAACTACCGCAAGGCTCCGATCACCCCTCGCCAGAGGGCGATGCTCGACTTCGCGACGAAGGTGGCCCAACGATCGCAGGACGTCACCGACGCCGACTTCCAGGTCCTCCAAGGTCACGGCTTCGACGACGAAGACATCTGGGACATCGGTGCCATCACCGCGCTCTTCGCCCTCTCCAATCGGATGGCCAACGTCACCGGCATGCAGCCGAACGCCGAGTTCTACACCATGGGCAGAGGGCCCCGTTAGGCCCGCAGGATGTCGCCGCCCGCGCTCGCGTCCGGCCCTAGGATCGGGCAATGACATGGGCGAAGAGCGCGTCCGCGGGAGCGATCGTGCTCGTCATGGTGATGGCTGCGTGCGGAGGCACCCCCGGGGTGGGGGGCGTCGACCCGGCACCACCGGCGGACATCCCGGTGGAGACCACCGAGCCTGCCACCACGGTCCCGTCCCCAGGGCCTGTCCTGGTGGGGACGGGATGGAATGTCACGTACTTCAACCTCGGGTCGGCGGGACTCACGAACCCGTGGCCGGGGACCCAGATCACCATTCGATTCGGCGATGACGGAAACGTCTCCGGCTCCGGCGGCTGCAACGAGTACCAGGGGACCTTTGAGACGTCCGGTCCCTACGACGAGTTCGAGGACGGAGTCCGGGACCCGAACGACGGGCAGGCGATTTCATTTGGCCCGATGACTGCCACCAAGCGAGGCTGCGCCGAGCCGAGCGGGATCATGGAGCAGGAACTCGACTACCTGGCCGCCCTGGCGAACGTGGGTCGCTGGGTCCTGGCCCGCGACACCCTCTCCCTCCGGACGAGCGAAGGGTTCGCCCTGATCGAAGCTGAGCCTCTGGGATAGCGCCAGACGCAGCAACGGCCCCCTTGCGGGAGCCGGAGCAGTTCAGCGGGTCGGGCTGAGCACGCAAGGGTATCAGCCCGCCGGGGCAGTGGAGGTCGGCATCTGGTGCATCGCGGGGTCGGGCCGAGCGGCGAGGTCGTGCCGTTGAACGATGGGCCGGAGCAGGTCAGGGCCAATATCGGAACATACGCGATTCTTGCCTCTCCGCGACAGGGGCGGCGGAAGATCTGCCGATCACCGGGGTCTAGTCTTGCCCGGGCCAGCCAAGAACCGACCCGGAGCGCCGATGGATCTCCCCCCCGCACTGTCCGTAGCCGTGAATCCCTCCCAGGCTCAGCTGCGCGAGTGGGTGCTCGAGTACATGCCACGGATCACCGAAACGGAGTTCGGAAACCTCAACTACCAGGCGAATGTCACGGCGCGGCTCAAGAACTCCACGTTCTTTGTCTCCGACGAGGAGATCCACCAGAACCGCGTCTCCCGGGCCGAGGCCGCCGAGTGGGCCGCCCGGCAGGACGCCTACATCGCCCACCGCGACATGGTTCTCATCGAGGGCTACATCGGGCCGGATCCCGAGTTCCAGACCGGGGTCCGGCTCTACATGGACCGCGAGAACTCGAACATCCCCGCCATGCAGCAGCAGCTCTTCTTCCCGAAGGACGACAGCTGGAAGCCGGAGTTCACGGTCATCTACACGCCCGGCCTCATGGCCCCCGGCAAGCCCGATGACCGGCTCATCACCGTCGACTTGGACACGTACGTGACGCGGGTGTTCGGATCCGACTACTTCGGCGAGTCCAAGATGGGCGGGCTGCGGATGTGGAACAAGCTGGTCTACGACCTGGGGGGACTTGCCCTCCACTCGGGCCTCAAGACGTTCCCCTCCTACCGGACCCCGGACGGCGTTGAGAAGTCGGCGCTCATCATCGGGCTGTCGGGTACCGGCAAGACGACGACGACGTTTCGTCAGCAACTCGGCTCCCTCCCCGTCCAGGACGACTTCGTCGCCCTCATGCCGGGCGGAGTCGTGTACACGTCGGAGAACGGCTGTTTCGCCAAGACGTTCGGCCTGGATCCGGAGGACGAGCCAACCATCTACGGCGGAACGACCCGGCCGGACGCCTGGCTCGAGAACGTGAGCGTCGATGCCGACGGCAAGGTCGACTTCCACGACACCGGGTACACGGCCAACGGGCGCTCGACCTTCCCGCTCGCCAACATTCGCCACCGTGATCCCAAGGGCGTTCCGCCGGCCGACTTCCTGCTCATTCTCAACCGGAACGAATCGATCATCCCGGCCGTCGCCCGCCTCAGCCGGGAGCAGATCGCGCTCTACTTCATGCTCGGCGAAACGAAGGGAACGTCCGCCGGGGGAGCGGCCGAAGCCGGCAAGAGCTTGCGGGTTCCCGGGACGAACCCGTTCTTCTTCGATGATGACGCGATGCAGGGCAACCGGCTTCTCGAACTCCTCGACACGATGCCGAACCTCCAGGCGTTCCTGATGAGCACGGGCCGGGTGGGTGGTCCAGAGACCGACGGCCGATCCAAGAAGGTACGGATCGCCCACAGTTCGGCCATCGTGCAGGGCATCGTGGAGGATTCCATCTCGTGGGAGAAGGACCCCGACTTCGGCTACGAGGTGGCCTCGGCGGTTCCCGGCATCGACGACGTCGAGCTCCTCCAACCGCGTCTCCTGTACGAACGAACCGACCAGGGCGAGCGGTATGCGGAGCTGGTGGCCAACCTCAAGGCCGAACGACGAGCGTACCTCGCAGGGTTTCCCGCCCTCTCCCCGCAGGTGATCGCCGCCCTCGGGTAGCCCCCCAGCGTCTTGGGGTCGTTTGGGCGGCCATATCACCGTCAGACGTCCCCAAAACGATCCTTGGGGGTAGCCAACCAACCAAACGTTTGGTAGGGTGATGGCATGACCGTCGCCAGTCCTCCCACCGAGCGCTACGTGCAGATCCTCGACGCCGCTGCCGAGCTCTTCTTCCGCAAGGGGTACGGCGCCACCTCGACCCAGGACGTGGCCGACGCCGTCGGCATGCTCAAGGGGAGCCTCTACCACCACATCGACTCCAAGGAGGACCTCCTCGTCGGCATCATCGACGAGGTGCACGCCGCCGCCATGGAACGGTTGGCGACAGCCCAGGATCGGGACGGCAGCCACCTCGACCGCATTCGCTGGTTCATTCGGGACCACACCGACTACAACTGCCGGAACCTGGCCCAGATCGGCGTGTACTTCCGCGAGTTCGAAGCCCTCACCGGCGAGCGCCGGGAGCGGGTGGGCCGCGACCGCCGCACGTACGACCGCTTCCTCCGCACCCTCATAGAGGCCGGACAATGCGACGGCACGGTGCGCCCTCACCTCGACGCCCGGGTGGCGGCCAACTCGGTGCTGGCCGTCGGCAACTGGGTCTACCAGTGGTTCGACCCGCAGACCCAAGACCCGGACACCGTCGCCGACCACGTCGCCGACCTGGCCATCCACATGGTGGAGTGTGACCCCGAATGACCGTGACCTCCGACCCGCGCCCATCGGTCGCCGAGCTGTCGACGGCTGCCCGCGGCCTCCGATTCGTCACCGCCACGAGCCTGTTCGACGGACACGACGCTGCCATCAACATCTTCCGTCGAATCCTCCAGGCGAGCGGAGCCGAGGTCATCCACCTCGGTCACAACCGCTCGGTCGAGGAGATCGCCACCGCCGCCATCGAGGAGGACGCCGACGGGATCGCCGTCACCTCCTACCAGGGCGGACACATGGAGTTCTTCCGGTTCCTCCGCGCCCGCCTCGATGAGCTCGGAGGAACCGACGTCCAGGTCTTCGGTGGTGGGGGCGGCACGATTCTGCCAGCCGAGTCCGACGAGCTGGCAGCCGAAGGCACCGCCCGGCTCTACTCGCCCGACGACGGTCGCAGGATGGGCCTGCAGGGAATGGTCGACGACATGATCGAGCGCGCAGGGACGACCCGGACCCCCCGCCCGGCCCCCTCCCTGGCAGCGGTGACCTGGGCAGACACCCCTGCCGTGGCGCGGGCCATCTCGGCAATCGAGGACAGCCCGGCCGACAACTTCGAGTTCCTCTCCGAAGTGGAGGCCAAGGCCGCCAGCTCCTCCGCCCCGGTCCTGGGGATCACGGGAACCGGAGGAGCCGGGAAGTCGTCGCTCATCGACGAGATCGTCCTGCGGACCTTGCGGGCCACGCCCGACGTGCGCATCGCCGTCATCTCGGTCGATCCGTCGCGCCGACGCACCGGCGGTGCGCTCCTGGGCGACCGGATCCGCATGAACGCCATCGGCACCGACCGAGTGTTCATGAGGTCCCTTGCCACCCGCCAGCCCAATCTCGCGCTCTCACCGGCGGTGCACGCCGCGCTGTCGATCGTCAAGGCCGCCGGGTTCGACCTCGTCATCCTCGAGACCTCCGGGATCGGTCAGTCCGACACCGAGATCGTCGACCACTGCGACGTTTCTCTCTACGTCATGACCCCCGACTACGGGGCCGCCAGCCAACTGGAGAAGATCGACATGCTCGACTTCGCCGACGTGGTGGCGATCAACAAGTCGGACAAGGAGGGCGCCCTCGACGCCCTCCGAGACGTCCGCAAGCAGTACCGGCGCAACCGCGAACTGTGGGAGGCCGCCGACGAGGATCTCCCCGTCCACGCGGTCGTGGCATCCAGGTTCAACGATGCCGGCGTGACCGCCCTCCACCGCGACCTCATGGCGCTCCTCTCGGCCGAATCCGGCCGCGGATTCGGGGTGATCGACGAGCCCGGGGAATCGACCTCGGCGGCCATCGTCCCCCCCGAGCGCACCCGCTACCTGTCGGAGATATCCGAAGCGATCCGCACCTACAACACATGGGTTGAAGACCAGGCCACCTCCGCCGATCGGATCGATCGACTCCGCGCGACGCGTGACGAACTCGACGGAGCGACCGCCGACCACGTCGCCCGGGTGCTGGCCGAGGCCGAGGATGCCATCGATCCGTCCAACCTGGCCCGCCTCGAGACGTGGGACGACTTCACCGCCGCCTACGTCGGCGAGACCCACAGCTACGAGGTGCGAGGCAACGCGATCACCGTCGACAACCACATCGAGACGCTCTCGGGAACCCGAGTCCCCAAGATCGCGCTGCCCCGCTATCGGGCATGGGGAGATCGGCTTCGCTGGCTCCTGCAGGAGAACGCTCCCGGACAGTTCCCCTACACGTCGGGCGTGTTCCCCTACAAACGCCGCGGTGAGGACCCCACGCGTATGTTCGCCGGTGAAGGTGGGGCCGAACAGACGAACCGCAGGTTCCACTATCTCTCCGAGGGGATGCCCGCCATCCGGCTGTCCACCGCGTTCGACTCGGTCACGCTCTACGGCGAGGACCCCGATGAGCGGCCCGACATCTACGGCAAGGTGGGCAACTCGGGCGTCTCCATCTCGACCCTGGACGACGCCAAACGGCTCTACTCGGGATTCGACCTCTGCCACCCGGCGACGTCGGTGTCGATGACCATCAACGGGCCCGCTCCCATCATGTTGGCGTTCTTCCTCAACGCCGCCATCGACCAACAGTGTGAGAAGTACATCGTTGCCCACGGTATCGAGGCCGAGGTGAGGGCGCGGATCGAGGAGATCCTCGGCGGCCGTCCCCAACCGACGTACCGCGGGCCGCTCCCGCCCGGCAACGACGGACTGGGGCTCATGTTGTTGGGGGTGACCGGCGACCAAGTCCTCCCGGCGGACGTCTACGCCGAGATCAGGGAGACCACCCTGCGCACCGTCCGCGGCACGATCCAGGCTGACATTCTCAAAGAGGACCAAGCCCAGAACACCTGCATCTTCTCCACTGAGTTCAGCCTGCGGATGATGGGCGACATCCAGGAGTGGTTCATCGACCGGGGCGTGCGCAACTTCTACTCGGTCTCGATCTCGGGCTACCACATGGCCGAGGCCGGCGCCAACCCGATCAGCCAGCTTGCGTTCACCCTCGCCAACGGATTCACGTACGTGGAGTACTACCTGTCCCGCGGCATGTCGATCGACGCGTTCGCCCCCAGCCTGTCGTTCTTCTTCTCGAACGGGATCGACCCCGAGTACGCCGTCATCGGCCGGGTGGCCCGTCGCATCTGGGCCAAGGCCATGCGGCTTCGCTACGGGGGGAACGAGCTGAGCCAGAAACTCAAATACCACATCCAGACGTCGGGCCGGTCGCTCCACGCCCAGGAGATCGAGTTCAACGACATTCGCACGACGCTCCAAGCGCTCTACGCCGTGTACGACAACTGCAACAGCCTCCACACCAACGCCTACGACGAAGCGATCACGACACCGACCGAGGAGTCGGTGCGCCGGGCCCTGGCGATCCAACTCATCATCAACCGCGAGCTCGGACTCGCCAAGAACGAGAACCCGCTCCAGGGTTCCTTCATCATCGAGGAACTCACAGACCTCGTCGAAGAAGCGGTCCTCGCCGAGTTCGACCGCCTCACCAGCAGGGGCGGTGTGCTCGGAGCGATGGAACGCCAGTACCAGCGGTCGAAGATCCAGGACGAGTCGATGCGCTACGAACGGCAGAAGGAGAGCGGCGCCTACCCGATCGTGGGGGTCAACACGTTCCTGTCTGGATCGGGCTCCCCGTTCCAGGTCCCGGAACAGGTGATCCGATCGACGGACGAAGACAAGGACCGACAAGTGGCAGCCGTCCGCACGTTCCGTTCCCGGGATCCCAAGCGAACCGGGGACGCGCTCGAGGACGTGGCCAGGGCGGCGGTGGGCGGACGCAACGTCTTTGATGCGCTCATGGAGGCGAGCAAGTGGTGCTCGCTGGGGCAGCTGTCCTCTGCGCTGTTCGATGTGGGCGGCCGGTACCGGCGCAACATGTGAGCGGCGGACGGACACGACCCCGATGGGCACGTAGGCTTTCCCCCACCCACCTCAAGACCCGGAACCATGACCACAGGGAGCAAGAAGTCCAAGAAGGCGGCTGACAATGCGGCGGCCGTTGTCGAGCGCATCGGATCGTGGCCGGAGCCATATCGGAGCATGGGTGTTCGCCTTCATGGGATCGTCATGGACAGTTCGGACCTCGACCCCCGGCCGTGGTACGGCATGCCGGGGTACGCCAGGGGGCCGGGCCCGGTACTCGTGTTCTTCCGACACGACGACTACATGACGCTCGGCCTGACGGAAAAGGCCACGTTCATCGAGGATGGAAACCCCGACGGGCTCAAGCCGTCGTCGTGGTTCTTCACCGAACTCGACCCCCCGACCGAGGCCCGAATCGCCGCCATCGTGCGGGACGCCACCCAGGACTGACCGACGCTCGTCGAGTCGGCTCGAGCCACGATGGCACACAGAACTGTGGGGCCGATGCCGCTTGGAGCCCCGAAACCGGCCGTGAACTGCGGTTCCTGTCTCGAAAAGGCTCAAGAGGCATGATCCGCATGACGACAACTCCCCCATGTCAACGCGAATAGGCGAGGCTCGGGCGAGGCTGCTCGGCTTCGCGGACCAGGACGGTGAGGTCGATCGCCTTGCCGCGGCCCAGTCCACGGCGGTGCTACCGCCCATGGACGAGGTGGCGGTCAAGGTCAACATCGACGCCTACGCCGATCCCTTCGCGTCCGGCAACGAAGGTGGATTCGACCTCGTGTGGGAGTACGACGAGCCGAAGCCTCCACCGGCGACCGCCCCTTCGGCGCCGACTCGGTCCAGCCACAGTGCCGGTCCGAGCCACGAGTCATCGCGGGCCGTGGGTCGGATGTGGTCCAACTTCTCCATGAGCGACGCCGCCTCTGCCGCGCTCGGCCAGCTCGCCGGCTGACATTCACCGCTTGGTGACGACCCAGACCTGTTCTGACGGGTAGTCGCGGGCCCATCCCCGGGACACACTGAACGGCGTTTCGTCGGGGTCGCCGGGGGGAGCCTGCAGTTCGAGGTAACGCTCGACGACCAGACCCGCGGCGGAGAACAGGTCGATCCACCCCGACGGGGTGAGACCGAACTCCATCCCTCCAGGGTCGATCGGGACGTGGCGCCAGTCCGAGAGGTGCATGCCGAACCACGGCCGCACCAACGTTCGGACCACCGGCGCTCCGTCGACCGGGGTCGTGACCGCCGTGAGCGGGTGGTTGCCAAGGAAGATGAGCCGACCTCCGGACCGCAGAAGGCGTACGGCTTCGGGGATCCACACGTAGGGGTCACACCAGATGGCCGCCCCGTACTCGCTCACCGCGATGTCGAACGAGGCATCGGGCCTCGGGACCGACTCGGCCGATCCGAGGATGAACTCGATGGACAACTCGTGCTCGACCGCCAGGCGGCGGGCGGTGGCCAACTGGTGCTCCGAGATGTCGATCGCCGTGACCGTTGCGCCCCGGCGGGTCATCCAGGCCGAGACGTACCCGGTGCCGCACCCCAGGTCGATGGCCCGCATCCCTCCCATGTCGACGGGCAGCAGGCCGAGGTCGGACTCGGGGATCCCCCACATGCCCCACGAGGGTTCGGATGCCCAGGCTCGCTCCCCGGCCGCCACCCAGTCGCCGGCCATGGCGTTCCAGTACCGCCGGTTCTCGGCGACGTGCTCGGGCAGGTCGTCCATCATCCGTGCTTGCGGTAGAACCAGTGGTCGGTGCTCAACTCGCGGCGCGCATGGTTCTCGAACCGGAGATACTCGAGATGGGACAGCGTCTCACGCAAGGCGAGTCGCTTGTGGAAGAGGTCGAGGTTGGGACGGAAGATGCCCTCCATCACCTGCCAGGCAGTGGCCGGGGTGATGATCTCGGTCAGCGTGTCGTCCAGGCGCCGCTCGTGGTGAAGGATGATCTGCTCGGCACGGGCCCATCCCCGTTCGACGATGTCACCGTGGGCCGGGTACGTGACACCATGCTTGCCGTCGACGATGCGTTGGAGGGATGCGAGGAAGTTGCCGAGCGGATTGGGATCGCGCTCGGGGCCCTCGTACCCGACATAGGGGGTGATACGGGGAAGAACGTGGTCCCCCGAGAAGAGGGCACCGGTCTCGGAGTCCTTCAGGCAGATGTGGGCGATCTCGTGGCCGGGCGTGTACACGACCTCGAGGGAACGATCGGCGCCGACGACGATTCGGTCGCCGTCGGCCACGGTCTCGTGGGGTGGATCGACGATGTGCCACCAGTCGGGTGCGGGTTGGGCACGCTCGAAGATCGTCACGAGGTCGTGGGGGGCCCCGTGCTCGGCCGCCAGTTGGGCGAAGGCCGGGCCCCACTGGTCCGGGCTGTTGGCGATACGCAGCCCGAGATCCGCCCGCTCGTGCATGATGAACCGGCAGTCGGTCTCCGAGATGAGTCGGGGGGCCAGGCCCACGTGGTCGGGATGGAAGTGACTCACGACGAGGGTGTGCAGAGCCGACAGGTTGTGCCCGAGGTCCCGAAGGCCACTCGTGAGCGCCTCGTGGCCGTCATCTGAGAACACGCCGCAGTCGATGAGGGTGATGCCGTCGGCATCGGCAATCACATACGCGTTCACCCAGTCGAGACCGCGGAACGGTATCGGAATGGGGATCTGGCCGATGCCATCCCCAAGGTCACGAGCGGACGTCTGGCTCAATTGTGGGTCGTCTCCCGCACGACGAACGTGATGTCGAGTTCGACGTGGTACCCGATGGGCACGCCGGACGAATCGACGCGCCCGCTCACGTTGACGACGTCGAACCGGGTGATCTCGGCAATTGTCTCGGCGGCCCGGGCGAGGACGGTCTTGATGGCGGCTTCGATGCTGCGGTCAGACGTGCCCGCGAGGCGAACGGTCTTCGTGATGCTCATGCGTCGAGCCTATCGGCTCCGAGCCATGAGGAGCGAGGTACGAGGTACGAGGGATGGGTGGGACCTGGGTGGGTCGACGTGTCGGGTTTCGATGCTTGGTTCCTATGCTCGGGTCATGCCCACTCCATGGTTCGTCGACGACGGCGGCATCCTCATCCGACGGTTCCGGACCGGCGAGTTCGAGAACAACTCCTACGTCGTCGCGTCCAGGGCCGACGGGACCGCGGTGCTCGTCGATGCATCGTTCGAGCCCGAGGCCATCCTGGCCGAGTGCAGCGACGTCGACGTGTTGGCGATCCTCTCCACGCACGGTCACTACGACCACGTGATGGCGGCGATGGACGTCAAAGCCGCCCTCGACGTGCCGTTTCGGCTCCACCGTCTCGATCAGCGTGCCGACATCTGTGACCTTCCGGTCGATGGTTATCTCACCGACGGCGAGCGGATCGCCGTCGGCGAACTGGAGGTCGCGGTCCTCCACACCCCCGGCCACACGCCGGGGTCGGTCACGTTCCGCGTCGGACCGCACCTCATCACGGGTGACGCCCTCTTCCCGGGGGGTCCAGGGGCGACACGGTGGGACTACAGCAGCTTCGAGACCGCCATTGCTTCGATACGTGATCGGTTGTTCGTGCTCGGCGACGAGACCGGCGTGTACCCCGGCCACGGGGACATGATGACCACGGTGGGGATCGAGCGCCCCTCGTTGGGGGAGTGGATCGCCCGAGGGTGGTGAAGCAGGCGGCTCAGCTCTCGTGGCGCCGGCGGAGTTCAGCCGTGGTCAGGGCCGGGTCGACGCCTCGCTCGGCGAGGGTCACGAGGAGGTGATAGACGACGTCGGCGACCTCCTCGGCGAGACGTTCGTCGTCGTCCACGCCTGCCGCGTGGTTCTTGGCGGCGATGAGGACCTCCGTTGCCTCTTCGACGACCTTGCGGGCTGCCAGGTCGGGTCCGGCCTCGGCCAGGAGGCTCGTATAGGACCCCGCGGGGCGGTCTCTGACCCGGGAGGCGATGACCGACCACAACGTCTCGAGGAACCCGAATCGCAGGGCGGGCTGGCCGAAGCACGAGTTGGTGCCGGTGTGGCAGGTGGGCCCATCGGGGATGGCCCGAATGAGGAGGGTGTCGCCATCGCAGTCCGCCGTGATGGAGGTGACGGCGAGCCGGTTGCCACTCGTTTCGCCCTTGGTCCAGAGCTCCTTTCGGGAGCGGCTCCAGAACGTGACGAGGCCCGACGACCGCGTGGTCTCGAAGGCCTCTCGGTTCATGTACCCGAGCATGCGCACGGTGCCCTCGATGTCCTGGATGATCGCCGGGATGAGGCCGTCGGAGCCGGGGATGAGCGTGTCCCACGCGGGTGGTTGGGGTTGTGGTGTCATGGCTCCATCCTCATCGGCAGGCCGGCGTCGGCCATGGCTCGTTTCACGTCGCGGATCTCGATCTCCTTGCGATGGAAGATGGAAGCAGCGAGCACGGCGTCGGCGCCTCCCTCGGTGGCTGCCTCCACGCAATGTTCGATCGTGCCGGCGCCGCCCGAGGCAATGACCGGCACCTCCACCCGGGCCTTGACGGCCCGGAGGAGGTCCAGGTGGAATCCGTCCTTGGTACCGTCCCGATCGATGGAGGTGAGGAGGATCTCCCCTGCCCCCAGGTCGGCACCCCTCCGGGCCCATGCCACGGCATCGAGGCCGGTCGGGGTGCGGCCACCGTTGACGTAGACCTCGAAGGTACCCGGCTCCCGCTCCAGGGCATCGATGGAGAGCACGACGCACTGCGAGCCGAACCGGCGAGCGCACTCGGTGAGGACGTCGGGGGAGCGGACGGCGGCGGTGTTCATGCCGACCTTGTCGGCTCCCGCCCGCAGCACGGCCTGCATGTCATCGGGGGTGCGGACTCCCCCTGCCACCGCCAGGGGGATGAACACCTCGGAGGCGGTGCGGCGGACGGTGTCGAGGGTGATCCCTCGGCCTTCCGGCGAGGCGCCGATGTCGAGGAACACCACCTCGTCGGCCCCTTCGGCCGCGTACCTGGCGGCCAACTCCACGGGGTCGCCCTCGTCGGTGAGGTTGACGAAGTTGACCCCCTTGACGACCCGCCCGTCCTTGACGTCGAGGCAGGGGATGATCCGCTTCATGAGCATCACCCCACCTCCATGCGTTGTGGGGTCGTCTCTTCGAGACAGACGGATCGGACCCAGTTGGAGAGCACCGCGAGGCCGGCTCGGCCCGACCGTTCGGGATGGAACTGGGTCCCGACCACGTTGGCCCGCCGGGCGGCTGCACAGAAGGTCGAGCCATGCTCGGCGGTGGCGATCGTGAGGAGAGGATCGGTGGGGACCGGCGCGAACGAGTGGACGAAGTAGAACGGAGTCGAGTCGTCGAGACCGGCGAAGATCGGATCGGCAACCGTGAACGTGACCGGGTTCCAGCCCATGTGGGGCAGGGTGGGCGCGCCACGCAGGCGTTCCACCCGCCCGGCGAACATCCCAAGGCACGGCTCATCGTCCTCGTCGGAGGTCTCGAGGAACACCTGGAAACCGACGCAGATCCCCAACAGCGGTTGGGTGAGGCCACGGATGGGATCGATGAGCCCCTCCGCCCTGAGGTTGCGCATGGCTGCCCCGGTGTGCCCCACCCCCGGGAGCACGACCCCGTCGGCCTTCGTGAGGTCGGCGGCGTGGGTGGTGACCGTGACGTCGGCCCCCACGGCCCGCAGGGCGTTGGCCACGGACACGAGGTTGCCGGCGCCGTGGTCGATGATGGCGATCCGGGCCCGGTTCCCCGTCACAGACTCCCCTTGGTGGACGGGATGTCGCCACGGCGGCGGGCGTCGACCTCGACCGCCTGACGCAGGGCGCGGGCGAGCGCCTTGAATGCGGCCTCGGCGACGTGATGATCGTTGCGCCCCGACGCCTCGAGGTGGAGGGTGAGGCCGGCCGTGCGAGCGAGCGACTCGAGGGCGTGGGGAATGTTCTGGGTGGTGAGGGTGCCGATCCGCTCGTTGGCGAACGCAAGGACGATCGAGGCGTATGGCCGACCGCCCAGGTCGAGGGAGCAACTGGCGAGGGCTTCGTCCATCGGTACCCGAGCGTCACCGAACCGGCCGATTCCCGCGCCTGCGCCGACAGCCTCCGCCAGCGCCTGGCCGAGCGCGAGCGCGACGTCCTCGACGGTGTGGTGGTCGTCGACGTCGAGGTCGCCGGTGGCGGTGACCGTGAGGTCGATGAGGCTGTGCGTGGCGAGCGAGTAGAGGAGGTGGTCGTAGGCGGGTACACCGGTGGACACCGACGCCTCACCGGTTCCGTCGAGGTCGACGGCAACCGTGATCTTGGTCTCCTTCGTTGTCCGGGTGACCGTTGCTGCTCGGCTCATGGCGCGTCCTTGCGTTTTGGGGTCGTTTGACGTGATATGTGACCACCAGACGACCCCAAAACGGATTGGGGAGCGGGTGGCCGGTCGAGTCGGATGGTGGCGGCGAGGGCGTGGGCGGTCAGGCCCTCGGCACCGGCGAGGGTAGTGATCGTCGGGGCGAGGGCCTCCAACCCGGCTCGGTCGATGAACTGCACCTGTCTCCAGGAGCCGAAGTCCTCCACCGACAACGGGCCCTCGGCCCGGGCGAGCCCTCCTGTCGGCAGGACGTGGTTGGCGCCGGTGGCGTAGTCGCCGGCCGATTCGGGAGCCCATTCACCGACGTAGACGGAGCCGACCGCCGTGAGTTGATCGGCGACGGCGACAGGGTCCACGGTGTTCACCGAGATGTGCTCGGGTCCGAACGCATTGGCGAATGAGATCGACGCCTCCAGCGACTCGGTCGTGACGAACGCACCGTGCTTCTCGAGCGCCGAGACGAGGATCTCGGACCGTTCGAGGTCCGGGACGATCCGGTTGATGGCGTCCTCGACCCGGTCGGGGAGGCTTGGGTCGTCGGTGACGAGGAGGGCGGGTGAGTCGGGTCCGTGCTCGGCCTGGCAAAGCAGGTCGACGGCGACGAGCTCGGGGTCGGCGCCGGCGTCAGCCACGACGAGGACTTCGGACGGACCGGCCGGCAGGTCGATGGAGCACGTCCCGAACACCGCCAGCTTGGCGGCCGTGACCCACAGGCTGCCCGGGCCGACGATCTTGTCGACCCGGCGAATGGTCTCGGTCCCGTGGGCCAGGGCAGCGATCGCCTGGGCCCCGCCCATGACGTACACCTCCTCGATCCCAAGCAGCTCGGCAGTGGCCAGCATGACCTGCTGCACCTCACCACCTGCCGCCGGGGAGACGACGACAATCTCCTCGACCCCGGCCACCCGGGCCGGCACGACGGTCATGATGAGGGTCGAGGGGTAGGCGGCCTTTCCTCCCGGAACGTACGCCCCCACCCGCCGGAGCGGTGACCAACGGCGTTCGACCGTCACTCCGGGGGCGGTCGAGACGGCGAGAGGCTGGGGGCGCTGGGCAGCGTGGACGGTTTCGACGTTGTCGATGGCCCGGCGGAGCGCCGCCACGACGTCATCGGGTTGGGCGGCCAAGGCCGCCGACAGTTCCTCCCTGCCCACCCGGAAGGGTCCCGGCCGGCCGCCTCCGAAGCGTTTCGAGTACTCCCGCACGGTGGTGTCCCCGCCGAGGCGGACGTCTTCGCAGATCTCCGCCGCCCGGGCCCGAATGCCGGGGTCGGGCACGGCCGAGCGAACGAGGAGCCGATCCCGCTCGGCGGTGGTCATGTCCGACAGCCGGTACCTCCTGATTGTGACACCGGCCATCAGTGGACCATCTGTTCGATGCGCATCACGAGGATGCCCCGGGCCCCGGCCGCCTGGAGCCGGGGGAGGAGATCCCACACGGAGTCACGGTCGATGACGGAGTGAACGGCCACCCACTCCGAGCTGGCCTCGGGGACGATCGTTGGGCTCGCCAGTCCCGGGATGATCTCGGTGATGGCCTCCACCGCGGTGGCCGGGGCGTTGAGGAGGAGATAGCGCTTGCGGCGGGCGTCCACGACCGCACTGAGCGCGGTCGCCAGCTGGCGGCACTCGGCTCCCCGTGCTGCCAGGGCTGCCGGGGACGTGAACAGAACGGCCTCGGACTCGAGGAGGGTTCCGACCGTGCGCAACCCGTTGACCTTGAGGGTCGACCCGGTGGACACGAGGTCGACGACCGCTTCTGCCACCCCGAGTTTGGGTGCGACCTCGACCGAACCCCTGAGCGGAATGAGCGACAGGTCGATGCCCGCATCCCGGAAGAACCGCGAGGTGACCTTGTGGTGGGCGGTGGCGACCCGGAGGCCCGTGAGGTCCGCCAACTCGTTGGCAGGGGAGGAGTTGGGGACGGCGGCCATCAGCCGGCATCGCCCGTATCCGAGGGCGGCCAACTCGGGCGCCTCGGCGCCGAACTCGGCGATGAGGTCCTGGCCGCAGATGCCGACCTCGGCCACCCCGTCCTGCACAAGCTCGGGGATGTCGTCGGTGCGGATGAAGAGCAACTCCAAGTCGGCGTTGCGTACGAGCACCGAGAGCGCCCGCTCGGGAGCCTCGAACTGGAGGCCGGCGTCGCGTAGGAGGTCCAGGGTGCCGTCGCGCAGTCGCCCCTTCGAGGGGATGGCCAAGCGAAGAAGGGGAGATGTCATTGGGTGGTCTCTGTCCTTTCCAGGGCTGTGCGGTACCCGTCCATGCCGTGCTGGACCCACTGGTTCACCCGGGTGACGGTGGCAGTCGAGGCCCCGGCTCGGGCCGCGATCTCCCGGTAGGAGAGGCCCTCGACCAGCAGGCGGGCGATCTGCCATCGCTGCGCCAACTCGGCGATCTCGTTGAACGTGCAGAGGTCGCGGAGGAACGCCTTCACCTCCTCCGTGGTACGCAACGAGAGGAACGCCTCGGCGAGGGCCTCCGTTTCGGGGTTGTTCCAGTCGTCTCGTCCGGGCACGGTGGGTCCTTCGGATGCGCGTCGTGTTGTTCTGATACGATAGCGTATTAGCAAGCTAATACAAGTAGGATCCAAAGTCATGCAGTTCATTCCCGCCATCGACGTCCTCGACGGAGCGGTCGTCCGGCTGTTGCGAGGGTCATACGACGACGTGACCGTGTATGCGGACGATGCGGTGGCGCTGGCTCAGACATACGTCGCGCAGGGCGCGGACCTCATCCATGTCGTCGATCTCGGATCGGCCCGGGACGGCACCGACCACGCCCGAACCCACCTTTGTGGCTCGTTGGCCCGAGCCGGGGTCCACTTCCAGGTGGGCGGTGGGATTCGTTCGGTGGCGACGGCCTCGGCGGTGCTCGCGTCCGGGGCGGCGCGGGTCGTGGTCGGCACGACCGCCGTCGGGGACCCGGCGGCCTTCGCCGAGATCGTCGCGGCCGTGGGCACCGCCCGCGTCGTGGTGTCCGTGGACGTCCGGGACGGACGGGCGCGGGGCGCGGGCTGGGAGGACGATGGCGCCCCGATGGCAGAGGTGCTCGATCGGGTCGTGGACCTTGGCGTTGCCTGGGTGGTCGTCACCGGCATCAGCCGCGACGGGACCCTCGGTGGACCAGACCTGGACCTCCTGCGGCGGGTCCGGGCCGGGTGGCCGCGTGTGCGGATCATCGCCTCCGGCGGAGTGGCGGCTCTGGACGACCTGCGGGTGCTGGCCGGTGAGGGGTTCGATGCCGTGGTCGCCGGACGGGCGCTCCTCGAGGGTCGGTTCACCGTGGCGGAGGCAATCGCCGCATCGGCGTGATCAGCGGTGCCGGGCCACCACCATCGTGCACGCACCGTCGAGGATGCGCACCCCGAGGCTCTCGGCGGTGTTCCTGGCCTCGCTCGACTCGGCACCCGGCTGGAACCACACGTTGTCCCACCCGAGGTCGGCCACCTGGCGGACGATCGACGGCCCTTCGCCGGGCGGCACGACGACGTTGACGATGGTGGGCTGCTCCGGGAGCTGGGAGAGGGTCGAGTACGCGGTCGTTCCGTCGACGACGGCGCGATGGTTGTTCACCGGGTACACGGTGATGCCCTTGGAACGGAGGTTCCGAAGGATCTTGTGCCCGTACTTCCAGGGCGTGTCGGTGGCTCCGACGAGGGCGACGCTCGCGCCGGCCAGGTTCAGCAGTTCGGGCATCGTGGTCACGGTTTGTGGAACGATACCGAGGCCGGCCCCATTCCCCGCCGTGGGGTTCATCCCGGTGGGAGGGTGGCGAGTCTCGGATCGTCCCAGTTGATCTGCTCTCCGCTCCACGCATGGGGGGCGTCGAGAGCCATCGAGGCCAGGATCCGTCCCGGGACAGCGGGATCGAGCAGTTTGCCCTCGGTGTGGTAGCCCACGAAGCGGGCGTACGTGTCGGGTGGCAGAGCGGTGGCACCCTGCTCCCGGATCGCGTCCTGCATGGCCGTTGCCACGACGCCGGGGCGAAGCGCGACCGCCGTGACATTGGGCTCTTCGGCCGCCAGGGCCTTCGTCCACATCGTGAGAGCCGCCTTCGTCACGCTGTAGACGCCGGCGCCCCGAATGGCGGTCTCGGCTGCTCCCGATGAGACGTTGATGACGCGGCCGCGGTGCAATCGCAGTTCCGGGACGGCAAGGGCGGTGAGGGCGGCGGCTCCGATCACGTTGACGGCCAGGGCATGCTCCCACTCCTCTGCCGAGACCTCGGCAAGTGGCCCGACGGGGTCGAGGATCCCGGCGTTGTTGATCACCGCGGTGATCGAACCGAAGCGCACGAGGGTCTCTTCGACGACTCGGCGCCGATCCCCATCCGAGGTGATGTCACCGGTGAAGGCCAGGGTCGTGCCCGGATGATCGGATTCGAGGGTCGCCAGTGGCTCGCTCGTGCGGGCGAACATCGTGACGTTTGCTCCCCGGCGCGCCAGGTCGCGGGCGGCGGCAAGACCGATGCCGCGCGACGCGCCGGTGACGATGACGGTGGGGGTGGGCATGGGTCGAAGCTAGTGGCCCGGGAAGCGTTTCGACGCATTCCTCTTGAGACCCGATTGACGCCGGCGGCGGGTACCGTCGGGCCTGACACAGAAAGGGACATCAATGGAGGAACGCCCCTACGGACTGCGGGTCGTCGTCGACGACGACCCGGCCACCGCCGAGATCAGGATCCGGGAGGCGCTGGCCGCCGAAGGCTTCGGGATCCTCAGCGAGATCGACGTCGCTGCCACCCTCAAGGCCAAGATCAACGTCGATCGTGCCCCGTACAAGATCCTGGGTGCCTGCAACCCTCCGCTGGCCCACCGGGCCCTGATCGCCGAGGCGGAGATTGGGCTCCTCCTTCCGTGCAATGTCGTCGTCTACGAAGACCCGGCCGGGACGGTGGTCGAGGCGATGGATCCGGGGATCATGGTGAGGTTGACCGATGCCCCGGCCCTGGCTGAGGTGGCGGCCGAGGCGCGGGAGCGACTGGCCCGGGCAGTGGCGTCGCTCGAAGGCTGATCCCCATGCCGATTCCCGCGGCAGTCGCCGCCCTGAAGGACGCACGCACCGCCCTCGGTGAGCTCGAGGCACGATGCTGTGACCCCGGACGCAGCCCCCACCTCGAGAAGCTGGCGCTCACGCTCGTCGACCTGCAGGGGCAGGTTGATCGGTGGGACGCCAACGACAACGCGTTGGGTCGCCTCATCCCACTGCTGGAGGACGCCGGGTCGCAGGTCGGCTGGCTCCAGATCGGGTGTTGCGCCGAGAACCGGCTCCCCCTCTACGCCCGGATCCTCGAGGACCTCACCCGGGTCCAGATGGAAGCCAACCGGTCGGCCGGCCTCGGGCATTGACGCTCAGCTCCCGCCCCCCCGGAGCGCACCCATGATCTCCTTGCAGGTCGGACACACCGGGTAGCGACTCGGGTCCCGGCTGGGGATCCACTTCTTCCCGCACAGGGCCACGACCTCGACGCCCTCGACGTTGGCCCGCACGATGTCGCCCTTGCGGACGTAGTGGGCGAACCGGTCGTGGTCTCCTTCGTCGGTTGTGACCGGCTGTGGGCTCGTCTTGATGGACGGATGCGACATGGCTCCCATTCTGGCAGGGGACGACTATCCGATCGCCCGCTTGTACATCCGCACCCCGAGTGGGGCGAAGACGGCGAGGAGCGCAATGATCCAGAGCACGGCCTGCCACACGTAGTCGCCGGTGTCGCCGGTGAGCATGAGGCCCCGGATGGCGTTGGTGACGATGGTGATCGGCTGGATTTCGGCGAACGCCGCCAGCCAGTCCGGCATGGTCTCGGTGGGCACGAACACCGAACTTGCGAACACGAGGGGAAACAGCGGGAGGAACCCGGCGATCTGGGCGGTCTCGGGGTCCTTGACGGCCAGGCCGATGGTGGCCATGACCCACGTCATGGCGTACCCGAACCCGAGGGCGAGGAGCCACCCGAGGGTCATGTTCCAGAAGCCGTGCTGGTACTCCCAACCCATGGCGGTGCCCACCCCGAGCATGAGGAGGGTGACGAATGCCACCCGGGTCGTGTCGGCGATGGTGCGGGCGGCCAACACCGCCGAGCGCGACATCGGGAGCGAGCGGAAGCGGTCGATGACGCCCTTGGCCAGGTCGTCGGTCAGGCCGATTGCCGTGGAGGAGGATCCGAACACGACGCTCTGGAGGAGGATGCCGGGGATGAGCCAGTTGATGTAGCCGCCGGCCTGTGAGATGGGTCCCCCGAAGCTGAGGGCGCCACCGAAGACGTAGTTGAACAGGACGAGGAACATCACCGGCTGGATGGCGGTGAACACGACGAGTTGGGGCAGGCGGGTGACCCGCAGCAGGTTTCGACGTGTGAGGATCGCGGTGTGGCGGATCCCGGTGGCAGCGGTGACGGTGGTCATACGCGGCTCCTCCTGCCTCGACGAGGCGTGGGCGCTTCGGTGCCGTTGTCGCTCTCGGCCTTGTGCCCGGTGAGGGCGAGGAACACGTCGTTGAGCGTTGGACGGCGAACGCCGATGTCGGCCGGATGAACTCCCACTGCGTCCAGCGCCCGGATCACGTTGGCCAGGGTGATCGGCCCCTCTTCGGCGGGCACGGTGATCGTCGTTCCGTCGAGCTTGGCCTCGTGGCGGGTGGTGTCCTGGATGGCGGCGAGCGCCCTGTCGAGGTTCTCGGGCTTGACCTTGGTCTCGACGACCTCGCCGCCCACCTGGAGTTTCAACTCGTTCTCGGTTCCCTCGGCGATGAGACGGCCGTGGTCGATGACCCCGATCCGATCCGCGAGGCGGTCGGCCTCGTCAAGGTATTGGGTGGTGAGGAGCACGGTGGTTCCTTTGCGCACGAGGTCCTCGATGAGTTCCCACACATCGAGCCGACTGCGGGGGTCGATTCCGGTCGTGGGCTCGTCGAGGAAGAGGAGTTCGGGGCGTCCCACCATCGAGGCCGCCAGGTCGAGTCGCCTCCGCATGCCACCCGAGTACGTCTTGACCTGGTCGTCGGCGGCGTAGGTGAGTTGGATCCGCTCGAGGACCTCGGTGGCTCGGCGTTTGGCCTCGGTGGTGGGGAGGTTGTAGAGCTTGCCGATCATCTCGACGTTTTCCCGTCCGGTCTGGAACTCGTCAACGGCCGCGTACTGGCCGGCGAGGCCGATCCGGGAGCGAACCCCGTTGGGGTCCCGGGCGACGTCGATGCCGAAGACCCGAGCGTTGCCACCGCTGGGGCGGAGGAGGGTTGCGAGGATTCGGATGATCGTCGTCTTGCCGGCTCCGTTGGGGCCGAGCAGGCCGTACACGATCCCGGGTTCGAACGAGAGGGAAAGGGCGTCCAAGGCGACCGTCTGGCCGAACACCTTCGTGACCCCCTCCACCTCAACAGCTTGTGTCGTCACGGTGTCGGCTCCTTGCTATTGGTTGAGAGTGTAAACTGTTGACAGTCGAAAACATCGAGGCCCCGTGGCGGACGCTCCCGAGACCGCTCAACTCATGACCGAACTGGCACGCCTCCTGCGGGCGTTGGGAAAGACCGTGCGCACCCACGTCCAGGCGACGGCCGAGGCCTCCGGGCTCACACCGCCGCAGATGTGGGCGCTTCAGCACCTGGACGACTCCTGCCACATGGGTGCCCTCGGTGACCGGCTGGGGATCGACAAGTCGTACGTCACGGCGATCGTCGACGGACTGGAACGGGCCGGCCTCGTCGAACGCCAGCCCGACCCGGGGGATCGCCGGGTTCGCAACCTCGTGCTCACCGAGGAGGGCAGACGCGTCCGCGTCCGGTTCGAACGTGACCTCGTGGCCGGGCTTCCGTTCGGGGCCCATCTGTCGACGGCCGAACTCGCCCAGCTCAACGGCCTGCTCGGCAAGGCACTCCCCGGGGCCTGAGGGCCTTCCTACCGGGCGCGATAGCGCTCGAGTGCCGCGTCGAGTTCCTCCCGGCCCACATCGAGGGCGTGCTCGTCGCGACGCAGGGCCTGGAGCGCTGCTTCCCGCAGGAGACCGGTGATGTCGGCAAACGACAGGCCGTCGGTGTCCGCCGCCAACGTGTCGAGGTCGACCGTCTCGTCGAACGGGATGTCCACGATGTCGAGGAGGGCCCGCCTGGCCTCTTCCTCGGGAAGCCCCAGCTCGAGGTGGACCTCGAACCGTCCGGCCCGCAGAAGGGCGGGGTCGATGAGGTCCTTGCGGTTGGTGGCTCCGATCACGAACACCTGCCCGCGACCTCCGATCCCGTCCAGCTCGGTGAGAAGGGCGGCCACGACCGAGTCGGTCACGTTGTTCGTGGATGATCCCCGCACCGGGGCCAAGGCGTCGAGTTCGTCGAAGAACAGAAGCGACGGTGCCGCCGCCCGGGCCCGAGAGAACGTGTCCCGCACCGCCCGCTCGGACTCGCCGACGAACTTGTCGAGGAGCTCGGCTCCCTTGACCGGGAAGAAGGCGGCTCCTGCCTCGTTGGCGAGTGCCCGGATGACGAACGTCTTGCCGGTGCCGGGAGGGCCGTGGAGGAGCATGCCCTTGGGAGGTTCGATGCCCAGCCGACGGAAGGTGTCCGGTCGGGTCATGGGCCAGATGACGCTTTCGGTGAGCCGCTGTTTGACGTCGACGAGGTTGGCCACCTTGGAGAACCCGTACGAGGGGATCTCACCGAGGGAGATGGCCCCCAACGATGGTCGGGTGTCGGCAACGGCCTCGGCCAGGTCGGAGGTCGTGAGGGCGCCGTTGTCGAGCCCCTTCGCCGAGGCATGGATGACAGCGGCCAGGATGTCGGCTCCGCTGAACCCCGGCGAACGGGAGGCAAGGTGCTCGAAGTCCGGGTCGTCCGTCGGGACCCGGGCCAGGGCGGCTTCGAAGAGGAGAGCCCGGCGCTTGGAATCGGGAGGGGGGATTCGCAGGATTCGGGGAAGAAGCGCGGACTCGGTGAGAGAGGTGTCGACGGCGCCGGCCGACCCGACCCCGAGCACGGTGGCGAGGCCCGGCTTGTCGGCCACCGCGTCGAGGAACCACCGGAAGACGGCTGCCACCTGGCTCTTGAAGGGTGCCATCGACTCGCTCCCGGCAACCGACTCGATGCGGTCGACGTGGATGACCCCCGGGCGGGGCGTGGTCTTGACCGCCTGCTCGAGGAGGTCGAGGAGCCGTGCCGGCTTGAAGACGAGGTCGAGGGAGACCTCGTGGAGGTGGAGCCCGGCGACGGCGGCGGCCCTGGCCGTCAGCTCCGGTCCGCCGCACCCCGGTGGTGCCTCCAGGATGACACCGGCCACCGAGGGGAGGCCCCAGGCCGAGGGAAGGTCCCCAGGACCGGCCAGGAGGCGGAGCCAGCCGGTGAGGGTTTCGAGTTCGACGTCGAGCCCGGCCAGGAGTGCCTCTTCCCTCGTGATCACGGTTCGGGCCACGGGTCGTGACGCCGGGCCGGCGGGGGAGGGGGCGCCGGGGTGCGTGCCGACGTGCTCGTCCCGGCGGGCGAACCGGGTGGTCGGGCCGATGCGGGCGGCCGGCCCCGGCTCGACCCCGAGGACGCGCACGGTGGTCGCCCCGCTCGCCTCTGGCAGGTACGCCCCGTCGATGGTGACGCGATCGCCAATCGTGACGGGACGTCCGCCGAGGGCGTCGACGAGTCGCTGGGAGGATGCCGGGAGTTCCTCCACGTCGAGGCGGACGAGCGTGGCCGGTCCGAGGAGGGCCCTCTGGATGTCGACCGACGACCCGTACGCACTGCCGGAGTTGGCGAGGGTCTCGGCGTCGAGGAGCATGGTGGTCGGTGACGCAGTGTTGCCGGGCTTCACCGCCACGTGGGTCTCGCCGCACCGAACGACGCCACCCCCCGGCAGGCCGAGCGCAGTGAGCATCGTGCGGTCGGCGATCGCCACCGGCTCGGACCCGGGGCGGAGGGTGAAGCGCATCGGTGCAGGCTACCGGCTGCCGTGCACCGTCCACCGCCTCATGATGCCCGCAGGTACTCCTCGACCTCGGAGAGCCACTGCCCCTCGAAGGCCAGGACCGCCGGGGCGACCTCCCCCGACTCGAGGACTTCGGCCGCAGGGTCGGAGATGAACCTCCAGATGAGGTCCACCTCTTCGGCCACGAGGACGTCGGGGGGTGTGGTCATGGGGTCGGGGTCGGCGGCCGGGGGCAGGAGCGGCGGTTCGTCGCCCGTCCAGCTGGCCAGGAAGTAGCCCCCGTCGATGGCGGCGCACTCGGTCCCGCGCCGGGCGATCACCTGCCCGGCCTGGCGCAGTAGCTCCCAGATCCGGCGCTGGCGGAGCGCCCGCGTGAGGGCCCGGTGCCGATCCCGCAGCCAGCCGGCTTCCTCGAAACGGTACGACGCCGCGTACGTGCGCATGCGGTCGGCCAGCGGGTCGAGGAGGATGCCCGGGTCGTCGGTGATGCCCCGCCGCAGCTGCTCGATGACCGTCGCATACCGATCGGCGTCGAGGTCACCGGCGCACGGGCACATCGCGACGCCCAGTTGGGCGAACTGGCAACGACCCGACCGTGAGCCGGGGCGCCCGGTGCAGCGCCGGATGGGGAGCGCATCCCACAACGCCAGCATCACCTGTTCGGCCGCTTTGCGTGACCGGAACGGTCCGAGGGCGAACGGGTCGCCCGGCCGGTGGGTGCGGGCAATCGAGATGCGGGGGTAGGCCTCCTCGGTGAGGTGGATCCAGTGGGATGCCTTGGGCGGACGAGATCGCCGGTTGTGCCGGGGGCGGTGGGCATGGATCATCCGCACCTCGGTCACCTGGGCCTCCAGCTCGGTCGGGCACACGATGTGGTCGATCCGTCGAAGCTCCCGGAGCATCGCCGCCACCGATCGGCGGGTGTCGCCGTAGAAGTAGGAGCGCACCCGGGTCCGCAGGTTCTTGGCCTTGCCCACGTAGATGACCTCGTCGTGGCGGTCCCGGAAGAGGTAGATCCCGGGGCGGCGGGGGAGACCGTCGGCCAGGGAGAGCTTCTCGTACGTGGGGCTGCCGGTGGCGCGGGGGAGGGCGAGCAGATCCTCGAGCCCGGTCACGCCCATGGTGCCGGCGCGTTCGAGGAGCCCGTGGAAGACGTGGGCGGTGGCCCGGGCATCTTCCAGGGCTCTGTGGTTGGGAACCGTGGGGGAGCGGAAGTGGGCGGCCAGGGTGGCCAGACGCAGGTTGCGGGTCTCGTTGCGCAGCAGGCGGCGAGCGAGGCGGACCGTGTCGAGGACCCGGTTGGGGAACTCGTACCCGTGGGCTCGGCATGCGACCCGGATGAACCCGGCATCGAACCCGGCGTTGTGGGCGACGAACACGGCTCCTCCGATGAACTCGAGAAGGGCCGGGAGCACTTCTTCGATCGGGGGAGCGTCGATCACCATGGCATGGGTGATCCCGGTCAGGATGGTGATGGAGGGTGGGATCGGGATCCCGGGGTTGACAAGCGTCTGGAACTCGCCGACGACCTCGCCCCGGTGGAGCCGGACCGCACCGACCTCGGTGATGGCGTCGCCGTGGTGGGACCCGCCGGTCGTCTCCAGGTCGAGGACCACGAAGGGCACGTCGAAGAGGGGAGTGCCGAGGTCTTCGAAGGTTCGCTGCGCCGCGAGCATGGCGACACCTTACACGAACACATGTTCGACAGGGCGTGCGCTATCGACCCCGGTCGCGAAGACGGCGCCGAATGATCGAGACGCCGATCACGAGAGGGATGATCCATGCAACCGAGCCCCCCCGCCAGGCCAGGTCGCCCGATCCGTCGGTGGCGGTGACGGTGACGAAGAAGAACACGCCGAGTCCTATGAACAGCAGGAGGGTGAAGCACCCCGCCGCTGCCTTGCGCGGCTCGGGGCTGTCGGGCAGCGGGGAGGAACGTTGCACCCTCGACGGGGTCCTCGAGGCCCGAACCGCGGGGGGTGGAGGTCGGTGTTCGACTCGGGGGGTCTCGGTCATCGGTGGAGGCTGGGCCGTGGTCTTGCCCAGCATCTCGACGATCTCTTCGAGGACCTCGTCCTTGTTTCCGTACAGGTCGTCGATCCGGTCCTGTTCGGCGTCGCTGGCGGCCGTCCGGGCGGCGGCGTCGTCCGTGCCCCCGTCGAGGGCGTACCGGTACTGGATCCGCCCGCAGTTGGGGCAGCGACGAGCCTCACCGACCTCCTCCTCGCACCACTGACATGTCACCATGGGTTCCATTCGACACACGCTACCCGTGATGGGCGCACACCGGTCATGCCCGGCGCTGGCGAACCGCTTCGAAGAGGGCGATGCCGGCAGCCACCGAGGCGTTGAGCGAGTCAACGCCCCCCGCCATGGGGATACCGATCCTGAGATCGGCTGCCGCCAGCAGCTCGGCACCGAGTCCTGCGTGCTCGGCCCCGATGGCGATGGCGAGGGGCCCGCTGAGGTCGGCGTCGAAGAGGCCCACCTCGCCGGCGGGCGTGGTGGCGCACAGCCGGATCGAATGACCACGAATCCAGGCGATCACCTCGCCGACCGGGGCGACGGCTGCGGGGACGGTGAACACACACCCGAGGGATGCCCTGACGACGTTGGGGTTGGCGAGGTCCGTGGTGGGATCGGCGATGAGCACGGCCCCGACCCCGGCGGCGTCGGCGGTGCGGAACATCGCCCCGAGGTTGCCGGGCTTCTCGACTGCCTCGACGACGAGGACGAGAGGCCGGGCTCCGGGCACGAGGTCGGCGAGTGGGGTCCCGGGCCGATCGACGACGGCGACGAACCCCTCGGTCGAGCTGCGCATGGCCACTTTGGCGAGGGCGGTCGGGGAGACCGGGACGACCTCGAGCGCCGTCGGGAAGCGGGAGGCCTCTACCACGTCCGGGTCGTGGTAGACGGCCCGGATCCGGGCCCCGGCCTCGCGGGCCCGCTGGAGTTCGGCGTGGCCCTCGACGAGGGTGACCCCTTCGGCGTCCCGGGCCCGGCGCGTCCGGAGCCGAACGAGATGCTTGATGCGCGGATTGGAGGGGGAAGAGATCATGTCGGCCCGGGGTTGAGAGCAGCGTGTCGGTACATCTTCGTCGTCTCGTCGCCCTCGGTGCGGCCCTGGTCGTGATGGGAGCCTCTTGCGGGGGACAGCGTGACCTTGAATCGGGACGGCCCACGGCCGACGCGGCACCGTTGGCGTCCGGCGTCCTCGACGCACTGCTGGTCATCGCCGATCCGACGGGGGAGTTCATCACCGAGGAGCGGGTGGATGCCGTTGTCGCCTCCGCCGATCCACAGGTGGCCTGGGCCATCGCCGATCTCCTGCGTTTCCACCAGGTGGGCGAGGTCGCCGAGATCCTCATCTCGGCCGCGGGTCGGCTCACCGGCCTCGAACTCGACCCGTACTCACCCCTGGCCTGGGTCGAGGTCACGAACCACCTGATGACCCGCGACGTCCAAGCGGGGGAGTGGCTGCGGGAGTTCAAGGAGAAGCTGTACGGCGGTTTCGAGGCCGAGTGGACGGCGTTCGTGGGTGATGCCGAAGCCGACGTCGACTGGCGGTTCGTCACCTGGGGCGGGGTCCTGCCGGATCGCCGGCCCCTCGACTCCGCCGAGCCCTGTCTGTGCATCCCTGCCCTCGATCACCCGGCGGTGACGGACGCGTCGGGCGGTGACTGGTATCAGCCGCAGCGCATCGTCTTCGGGGTGGTCGTCAACGGCGAGGCTCGTGCCTACCCCCGGCACATGATGGAGGTCCATGAGCTCGTCAACGACACACTTGGGGGCAGGGAGATTGCCATTCCGTACTGCACCCTGTGCGGTTCCGCCCAGGCGTTCTTCGTGGACGGCGGAGACGATCGCCTGGTCCTGCGCACATCGGGCCTGTTGCAGCGCTCGAACAAGATCATGTACGACCTGGCGTCAGGCTCGTACTTCGACACGTTCGCCGGCCGGGCCGTCTCCGGGCCCCTTCAAGGCACCGAACTCGAGCAGGTCACGGTGGTCACGGCAACCTGGGCCGACTGGGTGCGGGCCCACCCCGAGACGACGATCGTGGCACGCGACGGTGGGCTTGGCCGCACCTACGACGATGACCCACTGGGCGGACGGGACCTGGGGGGACCGATCTTCCCGGTCGGTGCGATC